>DASWLN010000194.1:0-3796 GCA_036396115.1 Candidatus Zixiibacteriota bacterium | reverse complement strand
CAAAAATTATGATAATGCACAACTTCTTCAGAGTATCATATTTGGTCTTGCCGATGATTAGTCGGTTGGCGCTATTTTTTAGAGTCTCCTTCAGGGAGGTGAGGGTCGGAGTCAACTCCTTTTCAACCGATTTGCTACTGTCCAAAGCCTGGTTTAAGTTGACTTGCGAATACCCCTCCAAGGAAAAAAGAGTCCCCATCAGGGGTCCCACCAACCATACCAGGGCGCCACTTGCGATTGCGAAAAGGATAGTGGCTAAGATTGAGCCAACCAGATGCTTCCAATAGGGCTTTATGTATTTTAAGACTCTTCTATACATACAGAAATTTATACTAATAATCCAAAAGGATTTTGTCAATCTCTTTTATCTGGTAGTCCGTGGGGGCGTATAGCGTTACGCCCCTACAAATAATCCCTTCACTTCGGATATAGCTTCTTTATTTGCAGTTGTTAGATTCGTCGAGCCAGTTTAGAACCTCGCTTGTTCCCTCTCCTCACAAAGGAGGGGGTTAGGGAGAGGTTGTTAAAACAGCAGGTGACCCATATGGGTCACCTACAAGTGAACGAAATGAGATTTAAATTTCGTAGGGGTAGAGTTTACCTCCACCCGAACCCAATTAGGAGATGATTAGGGTATAACGCCTCAAAAACTATCCGTTTGGACCGCATCCTGCGGGATTTTCAAATCGAATCTGTTAGGAGGAATGGAATAATTCACTTTGCGCTCGATGAATTTTAGTTTGATATACTCATCCCCGGAGGAGCTGGAAATTTCTATTAAACGCGGAAACTCAAACCCCCTGTTTTCAAAGTAACTTTTGAAATTCAAGTTATAACTTGCCTTATTGTCTTTCAGGAAGAAAGTCCCTTTCTCAACTCTATTTTTCTTTGCATCAACCCACAATTCCCAGACCTTCCTTTCATCCTCAAATCTATAGACGACCTTATCACCTCGTGGATATGAATCTGTTAATTTCTCTTTTTCTAACCCATATTTCCCTACTGCTAAATTCAGAATCTCTTTTACGTTTTTCGTAAGAAAATCCTTTTCCTCTAACTCGACACTATCCCCTTTAAAATATCGATTCTCATCTGCAAAATACAATTCCAATGTATCTTCAATTAATCTGCCGCGAACAGTATTCGACCCAAAGATAGACTGAAAATAAAAGGCGAAAGTGTCCGGCTCTGTCCAATAAAGCTCCAGATTGGAGGATATGCTCTCGTTGCGGTTTTTCGCCCTAAAGCTTATCAGATTTGCCGAGCTGTGCAACTTATTTTCCTGTTGCAGGAGCTTATCCAAAACCTTTGCCGGGGTCCGCTCCTCCAGGGGAATTCCCTTAGGGAAACAACTCAGCAGGGATAAGAATATAGCGAGCAGAATTAATTCTGGTAATTTCTTGAGCATAGATTACATAGAGCGAATGAATTGGGGTCCGGCAAAAAGAGTTCCAAAGAAAGCAATAAACGGTCCAAAAAATCCCCACAAGATTCTTGTTCCCAAAACATAATCCATTAGCACAATTCCCAAGAGAAAAAATGGACCAATTCTCTGGAGCCTTGCCACCCAAGGGGTATATTTTAGGGGAACTAATCCCATCAGGATATGCGAGCCGTCCAGGGGACTTATGGGAATCAAATTGAAAAAAGCCAAAATGATATTTAATCTTAATCCGAAAACCACCATAGTGAAAAGCACATTTCCCAAAGATGCTTCTGACCCACTCCCCATGCTATAACCTGTGAATATGCGAAATGTTATGCCGTAAATGAAAGCGGAAAATAAATTTGACACCGGCCCAGCAAAGGAGACCAGCATATCGTCCTTTCTCGGGTTTCTGAAATTGTAAGGATTAACCGGAACCGGCTTAGCCCAGCCAAAACCATATAGATAAAGTAAGATTGTTCCTAAAATATCGATATGCGCTAAGGGGTTTAAAGTCAATCTCCCTGCTAACTTGGCAGTATTGTCTCCCTTTTTATAGGCTGCCCAGGCATGAGCATATTCGTGCACCGTGAAGGCAAAAAACAAAGGAGGAGTTATGAGCAAATAATATTCAAGTCCCATTCAAGCCTCTAAATTATCTTCACTGTAGTTGCCCAATTTATGAGATTACTGAAAAACCCCTTTTGCAGGGCTGGGAGCCCTGCCTACGGGAATGCACGAATTCTGTGTCTTGAGATAAGTCATTGATTTTTCGTAGGTCGGGCACCTTGCCCGACCACTCTGCCATACTTTTTTAGTCCGTTCGGGCGGGTCTAAAGACCCGCCCTTACATTATAAATGCCTTTTCGTAGGGATGGGAATTTATCCCATCCCATTTTTTACCTGATTATCTTGATACGAATTTGTTGTCTTTTATATGAAACCTCCACTTCTTATCCTTCCCGACATTTATTCCAACTCGTGAAGTGGAGATGAATTTCCCTTTCCTCTCATTTCTATCTTCCACATACAGAATATCCGAACATAAATCAATCCCGTTCATTCTTCTATCCAAGCCCAAAGCCATACAGACCTTGCCCGGACCGTTGGTCAGGTTCTCGAGCGTATCTGTTTTTCTGTTCTTTTTCATAATTTCAACCCCATCTTTCGGCTGCAAGGCGCGAATTAAAACCGCAGCTGGAAAGTTTTCTTTTTCCGTGACGAAATTTAGACAATGATACATTCCGTAGGTGAAGTAAATATAAGCATATCCTGGTGCACCGAACATAACCTCATTTCTCTTGGTTTTTCCCCGAGAAGCATGACTGGCTTTATCACCCCGTCCAATGTATGCCTCGGTTTCAACTATCTTGCCGGAAAGAAACTTCCCATCTCTTTTCAATACGAGATATTTCCCCAAAAGTTCTCGTGCCACTTTCAAAGTGGCACGATTGTAAAAACATCTACGTAACCTTCTTTTCATACTACTCAATGGTCTTGGCTGTCTTTTCCAATGCCTCTTCTATTTTCCTTTTCACAAACGGGTGAGTTTCTGTCTTTTCTAAATCCTTTATCGCCTTGGTTGTTTTTCCATTTCCAATATTCCCTAAAGCTTCAACCGCAAATCCCCTGACTGCCCAATCCGGGCTGGTTAAGTTCACCAAAAGCGGGTCAAGGGCTTTTTTATCCTTTATCTTTCCCAAAGTCTGAATCGCCAGGCACTGCAGATTCAAGTCTTGGGCATTCAGAAGCGGAAGTAAGGATTTAGTTGTTACCACTCCGAATTTGACCAGAGAATTGCTAGCCGCGAATCTCGTTCCATAGAACTCATCTGACAAGGCATTCACCAAATATGGTATGCTTTTAGGGCTTCTGGCTTCACCTAATGCGAAAGCGGCGCTCTTTCTAACCAGATTGACTGTATCATTTAGGGCAGGTATTAAATGATGAGCAGCGGATGTATCTCCAATTAAACCCAAAGCGGTGCAAGCACTACTTCTTATCCTGAAGTCCTCATGTTTTACCATATTTACAAGCGGCATAACCGCTCCAGCAGCTTTCATCTCTCCTAAAGTGCGAAGCACTATAGCCACCTTGCCGTTGTTGGTGTCTGCCAAGGCATCTATCAAATATGGCACTGCCGGCTCTCCAATTCCTTTGAGGATATCAATTCCGGTATTTGTTTCTCTTACGTCTTTGCTCCCCAATTTATCAATCATGTAGGGAACAACCTCCTCCTTCATACTTATAAGAGCTTTCTTCGAGGAATCAGCTGATTGTCCGTAACCCACAATCCCACCCGAGGCAAGGGCAAAAAGACTGTCTAATCTTAGCTGGGTTGAGTCTATCTGGATACTGTCTTGGGGTTCA
>DASWLN010000193.1:0-10443 GCA_036396115.1 Candidatus Zixiibacteriota bacterium | reverse complement strand
TGAACCTCCCCCACCAGTTTCAAAACCGGATAAACCCTCTGCCCGGTCAAGGCGGAGATATATATGATCGGAGCATAATCCATGAATGGAGCTACTTCTTTTATCTGTTTGGTATAAATATCTGCGGTCTTACTATCCTTTTCCACCAAGTCCCACTTGTTCACCACCAAGACTATCCCTTTCCATTGGTCAGCTATCTCTTGAGCTATTTTTATATCCTGCTTGAGCAATCCGATTTGCGCTTCAACCAATAACAACGCCACATCACAACGTTCTATGCTCCTCAAGGTGCGCAGGGAAGTATAATATTCTATTCCATCCTTGACCTTTGATTTCTTCTTCAGACCTGCGGTGTCTATCAGGGTAAAAAGTCTGTCTTCGATTTTGAACTGGGTATCAATCGAGTCGCGAGTTGTTCCCGGCTGGGAAGAGACAATTAATTTATTTTCTCCCAAAAGGGCATTGACAAAAGATGACTTTCCCACATTAGTTCTTCCCACCACCGCCACTTTAATTGACTCCCTCTCTTCTTCCTCCTCTATTTTTTCAGGCACAAAATCTATTATGCGGTCCAACAGGTCTCCTATGTTTCTACCATTTTGAGCTGAGATGGAAAATGGCTCACCCAAACCCAATCTATTCAGAGCATAAATCTCTAACTCATCTTTTTCACTATCCACCTTATTGGCTACCAGTATCAAGTTCTTACCTCTTTTTCTTAGCTTGTCTGCTATCTCTAAATCTATCTCCTGTGCACCCACTTTAGTGTCAATCAAGAATAAGACCAAATCTGCCTCATCTACGGCAATCTCCGCCTGGGCTTTCACCAATTTCTCAATCTCATTCTTGGCAGAAGGAACCAGACCCCCAGTATCAACCAAATAAAAACTCTTTCCAGACCAGCTGGCCAGATGATAGTTCCTGTCCCGCGTTACTCCCGGCTCACCATTCACCACTGCGTGACGCTTCTTAATCAGGCGGTTGAACAGAGTTGATTTCCCAACGTTGGGACGACCAATTATAGCAACTATCGGCTTGGACATATGTTTTTATTTTTAAAACTGCATTTTACGGCTTTAAGAACAGTATCAACCATATCGTATGAACCTAAAAGAACCTTACGTTTGATGCCCTTTTCAATGTCTTTGACTTTTAAATCATCCAAAAACTTTCCTGCGTAATTTACGCAATCCGGTGGCAAAATAGTTACTTTTCCTAACTTTTTTTCTTTTTTTAAAACCTTAATTATGTCTCTGCCACTTAACAAACCCGATACTGTAATACTTCTGCCCAAAAAGTTATTTTCTACTGCTATGACTTTGACCTTCAGGTTTTCTATTCGATTCAGTTCCCTCTGCATCTTTTTGATATAGGCTGAAGCCAACCTACCTGTAACCAAAGTCAAACTAATCTTTCTTTTCAAGCTTGAAGGGAGTTTTCTTTTATCTTTTTGGAAATCATCTATGAGCTTTCTTAAAAGCCCGACTCCATTCTCTATTTGCCGGAATCCATCATAATACTTAGCTTTTGGAATGTCAAGCCCAGCCAAAAGAAAAAACTCATCTGCCAGATAGACCAGATTGCTTCTATGTTTTTTTTGAAACTTCTTTTGGTATTTCCCAACTAATTTTATGATCTTTGAAGCTGTTGATTTAGTGACCGGCTTAATCGTAAACAGTCCTTCTCTGCATTTAGTTAAGCCCACCGGCACAATGGCTATGGATTTCACATAAGGATAAAAACTGGACAAAACTTCAATCGATTCCCTTAAATACTTACCATCGTTTATTCCTGGGCATAAAACGATCTGGATGTGAAGCTCTATTTTGCCTTTAACTAATTCTCCTATCAGGGGAACTATCGAGGGTATCCTTAAGTTGCCCAACATCTTTTTACGTAAGTCCTTGTTGACCGTGTGGACTGAAATATAAAGTGGGCTAAGTCTTTGTTGTTTAATGCGGTTAATGTCATTCTTTGAAGTGTTAGTTAAGGTTATGAAATTTCCTTTTAAAAAAGATAGACGGAGGTCCTCATCTTTAAAATAGAGTGGTTTTCTTAATCCTTTGGGGAGTTGGTCAACAAAACAGAAAATACACTTATTGCCACACCCCCTGATTCTGTCGTCGTGAAAAACCAGCCCCAGGTCTTGGTTTATGCCCCTCTTTATTTCAATTATCTCGGATTTTCCTTTTTTGCGTCTAAACTTAAGCTTAAGGTTCTCGTCCGCAGAATAGAAGTAGAAATCAATTATATCTCTTATGGGGCGGGAGTTTATTTCTTGTAACTTGTCCCCTGGCAGAATGCCATATATCTTCGCCAAGCTATTGGGTCTTACTTTTTTTACTCTAATCATCTAGGAAATAAAAATAGTGAAGTCTCCCCGTGATAAATCACGGGGCTTCCCAAATATAAAAGGCTCGCCTCTCTATTTCCGCCAAAGGCCCTCGGCTTCCCTCGGCTTCCCTCGGCTTCGCCGAGAGGCGAGCGCCGAGAGGCGAGCGAGACTCTCTGGCAGGGGCGAGTAAAAAGCGGGCGAAGGGAGTTGAACCCTCGACGTCAAGCTTGGGAAGCTTGCATTCTACCGCTGAATTACACCCGCTTGAAAATGCCTTATTTGATTTCTAAAAAAATAACTTGAAGCCGAATTGTCAAGGGATTTCTTCCCGTGGACTTTCCCCGTTTTTCGATCCAAGGCAACACTAGGATTCTGCCCAGAGGTATAAACCATTACGGTTCATACCACAGGGATAAAATGGTATCTTTGTGCGAATTCCCCGAATTCTGGGTCTTGAGACGTAGCTTGGGGTTAATTCTTCCTCTCTCCCGCGGGGGAGAGGAAACAATCTCTAAATCAACCAATCTGACTTGGAGTTCAAGAGCAGAATCCTTTTTGAGATTTGGGTTTACTTATTCTGCTGATTCACACGAGATCACAGGAAGCTAAGGCTTGTTTTTGGGGAAGCTGCCTAAATCTTCCCTAGCGTACTGTAATACAGGGGAATCTGGCGATTCCTCTCTATTCCTCAATCAAGATTGCTTCAGATGGACAGGAGCTGGCTGCCTGGCTGCAACATTCCTCCAGGCCCTCTGGAACATCAGTCATTCTGGCAACTGCCTTATCACCATGCATCTCAAAAAGTTCTGGACAAACCTGCGTGCAAATCTCATTCCCGGTGCACAACTCTTGGTCAACTCTAACTTTCATCTTGGCCCCTTCTTTTCATTCAACGGTTATCTCTTTGCTTCCCTCCCACAACCCATGAATGTTACATAGCGCCAAAGCGTAAATCGTGCCGGGTTTGTTGGTTCTAAACCAAGCCGTTATCTTGTGGTCAATGTAGACCGGCCCCTTATTGGGTCCCTCAGTTGATTCGCCATGTGCGGAGAATTCGAAGTATCCAAGTTGATAGGTGAACTTCTCTCCCTCCGGATGAAAGAAAACGGATATCCAGCGTATATGATGCTCGGTTGTATTGGGATGTGCTATCTCCTTTCCGGGACTTACTTTTATTTCGAAATTCTCTCCGGCTTTCGCTGTTGAGGGGCATTCTATCACTGGCACATGCTTCTCCTTTTTCCAATCAGCCCTTTGGATATGCTCACTTAAGTTTTGCATTTCGTCACCCCTTTCCATACTTTAATTTGTTCAAAAACGTTTCTTGTAACTTAAATACGCGCCATAGGGTTTGTCCTTTGCCAATATGTTTCATAAGAAACTAATTTTTACTTTAGGCAAGATCTTTTTGAATTCTTTTCTTGTGCACAATTCTGTTCCCGGAGACAGCACTGCGGCTGTTCCCGCCGCAACTCCAAAACGCAAAATCTCTGACAGGGAACCGCCTTGGGCTATCTTCAAAGCCATACCAGCAACCATAGAATCTCCTGCTCCTACTACGCTAACTGGCTCGACCTTAGGAGGAATAGCATAAAATGATTTTTCTTTAGTTACCAACATTGCCCCTTTGTCTCCCATAGAGATTATTATCATTTCGCAATCACATTTCAACATTCCAAGTGTTGCCTTGCGGATAAGCTCTCTCGAATTCATTCTTTTTCCTGTCAGCTGACCCAACTCTCTCAGGTTAGGTTTGACAATATGCGGACCGGCTTTCATACCAGCCCTGAGCGGCTTGCCACTGGCATCCAAAAAGCACTTAATTCCTTTCTTTTTGAATACTTGAATCAGGCGAAAGTAAAAATCATGTGGAACGCCCGGGGGCAAACTTCCACTTAACACACAAAGCTGTGGGACCGGTTTTATGGAGACAATGTCTCGTACAAATCGTTTCCATTCGCTCTGCTTCACTTTGGGACCAGGCATAAGGAAACGAAGCTGGTGGCCAGTGTTATCCTCCGTCACTGTGAAATTTATTCTAGTCTCATCTTTGATTTCAGTGAGACGAAAAGGAATTTTCTCTCTTACGAGTAACTTGGCAAGCAATTCACCTGTAGTTCCACCAGCCAAGGCACAAGCCAGGGTCTCTTCTCCCAAGCGTTTAATCACCCGTGATACGTTTATTCCACCTCCGCCCGGATCTCTTCTTAGATGCTCAGCTCGCAATTTGTCGTTTTTGACGATCCGCTTTACATGAAATCCCTTATCCACAGTTGGATTGGCAGTAATGGTAAGTATCATATATTTCTAACCTCTAAAATATTTTCAATCTATTCTTATTCAACCAGTATCAAATGAATATCCATCACGTTTGTGCCGGTTGGTTTTATCTTGACTAACCCCCCAACCTTCTTGAAGAAATTGTAGGAGTCATTATTCTTTAAGAATTCATCTGCATCCAGACCTTTGACTTTGACTTTTTTCATAACCCTCTCATCGCAGAATGCCCCTGCTGCATCCGTAGGACCATCAGTTCCATCGGTGCTGGCACTTAAGATAAGAAAATTCTTCATCTTTCCTGCGTTCTTCCCACAGACCAAGGTGAACTCCTGATTTCTACCACCTAACCCAGTTCCCTTAACTTTAACCGTGGTTTCACCTCCGGAAATTATGCACGCTGGAGCAGAGATGGGCTTTCCTTCTTTTTTTATACGAAAAGCCAGCTCTGTATGATTTATGGCGGCTCTGAGGTTATCCCCGACTATCGGTTTGGATATGAGATGAGTTTTAAATCTCAATCGTTCTGCTTTTTCCTTGCATCCTTTGAGAGCCAAAAGATTTGACCCGATGATTAGATTTTGTACTCTTTTGAAAAACGGGGAGCCCGGCTTGGGGGTCTCATTTCTCTTGCTTCCCAGACTACTTTTCAGGTATCGATCAACTGACGTAGGAATTTTTCTGGATAGGTCATATTTCCTTATTATCTTTAGGCATTGATAAAAATTGCTCTTGTCCGCAACCGTAGGACCAGAGGCAATCACATCCATTCTATCATTTGGCACATCTGAAAGTATAAGGGAAACCACTCTTGCCGGATAAGCTAATTGGGCTAAGTTTCCTCCCTTTATTCGAGAAAGATGTTTGCGAATAGCATTTATTTCAGCTATATTCGCACCGCATCTAAGAAGTAAATCCGTTGTCTTTCTTTTATCCTCCAAGCTTACCCTCGGAACCGGGGCAACCAAAAGAGATGAGCCACCTCCTGAAATCAAGCAGATGACTAAATCGTTTTCCTTTGTCTTTTTTAAAAGTTGAATAATCTTCTTAGTTCCTCTTAAGCCATTTTTATCCGGAAGTGGATGTCCTGCCTGAATCAGTCTTATGCGGCGAAGTTTGGAGAGATAACCATATCTGGTTATGACTATGCCAGAATCTACCCTTCTACCTAAAACTTCCTCCACCCCTTTTGCCATCTTAGCTGAGGCTTTACCCGCACCCACGACTATAATTTTTCTTATCTTGCTTAAGTCATAAACCCAATTCCCTACGTAAAACTTATTTTGTTCTCTCCTTAGGAATTTCTTGATTAGCTTTTCAGGATTGACTGCTCTTATCCCTGCTTTGAATATCTTTATGCCCTGTTTTCGCAGAATATTCTGTTTTGATCTCATATTCTGTTTGTTGTTCTGTTTTGTCTCTAAAGAATTATATAAAGCATTTCTGTTTGATAATCAAGAAAATAATCATTCAAGAGGTGAAGAATTGAATTTCAAACCGCTTTTGTCAAAAAGAAAAGCAAATGAGTTTGGTGTAATCTCTTCTTGACAATCGTTTAAGTTTTTATTATAAAGTAAAAAACTATGGCGGTGTAGCTCAGTTGGTTAGAGCAGCGGAATCATAATCCGCGTGTCCGGGGTTCGAGTCCCTGCACCGCTATTTTTAGCTTGACAATATATATATATATTTGTTACTAATTACTTGCATCTATCCGTTTAAGAGTCCCTCCGAAAAATACTAAGGAGTTATAAAAGATAACAATCTAAACAAAGAAGGGAGGCTATAATGAAAAGATTGATATTGTGTCTGCTTGTGTTTTCCTTGGTCTTTTCTTTTTTGGCTTTACAGGTTCTTGCCAAAGGCAAAGCAACTGAAATTTCAACTGCTGTCTGCAATGACCAGTTAAGAGTGCAAAGAATGGCTAATCTTCGAGCTTGCTTTAGTAATTGGGGATTTTTTGGAAGCGAGAGCAGAAGTCTCTATGAAACCACTGGGGGATGCTTTATGCCCAACCCGAGTTCAACAACTCAAATAGCTGCCTCCTTTGAATTCCCTAAGAATTCAGACTTAGAATATCTGTATCAAGGAGGCCTATGGATAGGCGCAATCGTCAATAATGAAACTCTGACTACGGTTGGGGTCGATGGTTGGCAATGGATAAATGAAATCTGGCCTGATGGACCATCTCCCTTGGGCGACATAACTGAAAAATCACAAAAACCCGGTGCACCCTGCAGTGATGCCAGTGCCTTAGCTGACCAAGAGATGATATCAGTATATTCTGATACCCTCATACCTGGAAACATGACAGACCCTTTTGATAAGCGCTTCCACAAACCCATAAATTTGAAAACAACTCAGCACACCTATTCTTGGGAGACCCCACCTTATGACAATTTTGTGATTGTGGACTTATCCGTAAAGAATATCGGAACTGATACCATTCATCAGACTTACTTGGGGCTTTACATGGATACTGACATCGGACATACAACTGCACCTCAAGGTGGGTCCCAAGACGACATCACCGGCTTCCTTAAGGAATATAATGGAGACACAGTTAATATTGGCTGGGCGGCTGATAATGACGGAGACCCTACTAGCGGAGTTTTCAACTACAAAAGCCCTACTGGAGTCATAGGTGTAAAGCTTCTGGATTTCATCAATCCTGTTCCTAAGATTTCTTATAACTGGTGGACTTCCAATGCGTACGATGGAGATAAGGACTGGGGACCATGGAAGTTAGAAAACGCAGTTAGACATCAAGGGCTTTGTCCATATGGAAGGTGTGATCTCAATTTCCCAGATAACGTGAAAGGCACACCGGGCGGGGATTTATCTAAATATTTCATAATGTCGAACGGCGAGATAGACTACGACCAGATTTATAGCTACACGGACATGACTGATTCGGGTTGGCTATCCCCGAGTTTTTACGGATTAGATTTTGCTCGTGGAATAGATACTAAATTTCTCTTTTCGTTTGGTCCGGTTGAGATAAATCCGAACGACTCAATCTATGCCACTTTGGCTTTCTTAGCTGGTGATAGTTTCCATACTGACGTTAATAACTACCAGAACAATCTTGCTAACAGCTATAGCCCCAGTGTCTATTACAGCAACCTAAATTTCAGCAAGTTGGTAGCTGCAGGTGATACTGCCCTTTCAGTTTATTTAAATGGATATACTACTCCGCCCATTGGGCCACCGGATAGCATCTGGTTAGCCAATATGACTAACGACGACTTAAAAATTATGTGGGGCTCGTCCAGCTCACCTTCTCTGGCAAGTTTCAATATCTATCGAGATGATGTTCTTTTGGATACCAACATAATTGACACCTTCTATGTTGATACCAGCGCAACCTTGAGCCAGACATATGACTATGCTGTCTCCTGTGTTAAAACAGGTGGCAAAGAGGGAAAGAAGTCAGACCAGCTCGAGGTTACTTTCACGGATGTGCCGTGGGAGAAGGAATCGACTGTACCTCTGTGTTATGCACTTGAGCAGAACTATCCCAATCCTTTCAACGCTTCAACTGAGATAAGATATTATCTTCTGGAGCAAAGCAAGGTTAAGATAACGGTCTACAATACCCTTGGCCAAAAGGTTAGAGTCTTGGTGGACAGTAAACAAGATCGTGGCTGGAAAAATGCTATATGGAACGGAAAAGACCAGAATGACAGTCCAGTTGCCAGCGGAATATATTTCTACCGTATTGCCACCAGCAAATTCCAACAGGTCAGAAAAATGGTTTTCTTGAAATAATCGAATCTAACAAGGTAACTTAAAAGACCGCCTGCTTTTGGGCGGTCTTTTTGTTTGACATAAATATGAATTTGTAGTATAATTTTTGTTAAACTAATAAGGAGGTAAGTGCTAAAGATTATTTTCATATTCGGCACGCGACCCGAAGCCATAAAAGTTGCTCCGGTTATAAAGGAGCTGGCAAAATATCCCAAAAAGTTCAAGGTCATAAACTGCATCACTGCCCAGCACAGGCAGATGCTCGACCAGGTCCTTTCCTTGTTTGAGATTAACGTGGATTACGATCTGAACATAATGAAGGAAGACCAGGACCTCTTCTATTTAAACTCCAGATTAATGCCTTCTCTCAAAAAGGTTTTGGAAAGAGAAAAACCGGATTTGTGTTTGGTTCAAGGGGACACCACTTCTGCATTTTTGGGTGGGCTGGCATCTTACTATCAAAAAATAAAAGTGGGGCATATCGAAGCTGGCTTGAGAACTCATCAAAAATACTCCCCTTTCCCTGAAGAAACCAATCGTCATCTTTTGTCGGTCATTGCGGACTTGCATTTTGCCCCAACCAAAAAAGCGAAAGAAAACTTATTGCGGGAGAATATCCCGAGCAGTAAAATATTTGTTACCGGAAATACGGTTATTGATGCTTTGCTTATGATTGCCAACAAAAATTACGAATTTGATAATCCAATTTTAGAGAAAATAGATTTCACCAAAAAAATAATTTTGATTACTGCTCACCGTCGAGAAAGTTTTGGCAAGCCATTTAGGGAGATGTGTTATGCTTTCCGGGAGATTGTGAACTCGTATAAAGACGTGGAACTAATCTATCCGGTTCACTTAAATCCGAATGTGCAGAAGCCGGTTAGGAATATCTTAAAGAATGTTGAAGGGATTCATCTCATCGAGCCATTAGATTATAAGAATTTCGTTCTATTGATGAAGAAATCTTATCTTATATTGACTGACTCTGGTGGAATTCAGGAAGAAGCGCCAACTTTTCATAAGCCGGTTTTAGTGATGCGAGAGGTAACTGAAAGGCCCGAAGCGGTTGAGGCAGGAACAGCCAAAGTAGTGGGAACACAAAGAAAAAGAATTGTTGAGGAAACCTCCAAACTTCTTTTGTCCAAGAAAATCTACCGAGAGATGTCATCCGCTAAGAACCCCTACGGAGATGGCAAGTCTGCAAAAGGAATTGTGAGAATAATCTCCAAGGAACTTCTTCACGTATCCCCACCTTGCCCTCAAGGTGGGACCCGGCAAACCTCAGGTTGAAGGCAATGTGGGGCTTACCGTTTTCTTATCTCTACAATTGTTCTGCTGTAACTATCAAGTTTATCGGAATAATTGCATTTTGAAATATATTGACAAATAAGACTGGAGATTTATATTTAAACTGAAAACTTAATGCGCCCATAGCTCAATTGGATAGAGCATCTGACTACGGATCAGAGGGTTGGGGGTTCAAATCCTCCTGGGCGTATATATTAATATTTTCCCTACTATTTTGAACCAATCTGAAGACCAAAAGTGGATGCGGCTTGCACTTGAAGAAGCGATGCTCGCCTACAAAAAGGACGAGATCCCTATTGGGGCGGTCATCGTTCATCAGGGAAAGGTCATTGGAAAAGGGCATAACCAGACCGAAAGTCTAAAAGATGCCACAGCCCATGCTGAGATTTTGGCGATCGGCTCCGCTTCCGATTTCCTGAAATCCTGGAGATTGGAGAATTGTTCAATTTATGTTACGGTTGAACCCTGTATAATGTGCGCTGGCGCAATCGTTCTCTCCAGAATAAAGAGATTGGTCTTTGGTGCATACGATATGAAAAATGGTGCTTGCGGGTCTTTGTATGATATTGTTTCGGACAAGAGACTAAATCATCAGGCCGAACTTACCAGTGGTGTTCTCGAAAGAGAATGTGTAGAGATAGTTCAAAATTTCTTTAAGAAGTTAAGGGGAAAAGATGGCCAGTCCAAATGAGCCATTGGATATTGATAAAGTCCATATGAAGGCGACCTACTGGGGAATAGTCTTAGATTTTTTTGTTTCAGCCGTCTTGCTCGCT
>DASWLN010000192.1:0-3406 GCA_036396115.1 Candidatus Zixiibacteriota bacterium | reverse complement strand
CTTCCAACAGTTCTTTTGTAAATTCATTCACATTATCCATTTTTATTAGACCTCCTCGTTAATACTAAACTCGATCTATAAAAACCATCGACCTTAACATAACTGCCTTCATATTGCCTGTGCCTCTTCATAAGAGACAATGAAGTCCTCTCCAAATAGTAATGTTCGTAATCTTCTTTATAAAGCTTTTCCAGAGCCCTCTTAATTGCAGTGGTCGTGCAGCCGTATTTTAGTGCTACCACATATATCAACTGCGGCAACCATATGCTCTTTTTGTCTGTATCCTTAAGGAATAATTCTTCTAATAGCTTTCCTATATCCTTATTTAGAAAATCGTCGTTTGAAAGCTTGACGGGATAAAACATGTGCCAAAGAGTTTTGTCTTTGCTAAACTCAGGAAATACTGAAACCTTGTCTATAAGCCCTAATTCAGTAAACCAGCCGGGGAAAAGAGAATTGGCCAATCTTATATAACTCTCAGGGATTTTCCAGAATTTACCATCTGCCCCCCGCTTAATCGTATCGCTGCCCTTTTTCCCAGCTATAATTTTTCCTAGGAGGAAAATTGGCTTTCCTTCGTTCTTGAAATCAGAGAGCTTGAGGCCCCCCACATTTTTATATTTTTTAAAGTCTAAAAACCAATATAGATAATCTTTCACCCTGCCATAATCAAAAAGAATGTTTGTTAATGCCCACTTCTCAGCGTCAACCAAATCCGGGGAAGCATATGAAGGCTTGAAGACGCGGTTTTTGTTCGCCTCGATCACGACCTTCTTTTCCACTTCAAAATGTTCAAAGTCAGGAGTAATAATCTTTTGTTTTCGCTTAATTAAACCCAGATACTCAGCAGCATGAATATATTCCAGCCTCAGCCGCTCCTTTCGTTTTATCGCTGAACTAACCCATTGTTTTGTGGGGGGGGATATTATATTTTTCGCCATATTGTCATATAATTGCTCCTCTTTTATCTCTCCTTTCAGGGAACAGTAAACAAGAATATCCCTTAACGTTCTCAGATTATATGCGTAGATATAGCTCCATTTCTGCTTAGCTATAGACTGAGTTATAGGTAATTCTTGCATTTTATTTCCTCAAGACTAACAGGCTTTCTCGCAAGGTAACCTTATGCCTGTGTGTCAGATTTAGCCACTTTCGCCCTCGCGTCCTTAGCATGTCTATCGAATACTTTGAAAAGCCAATCTCGACAGCCAACTTGCCCAAGATCTCATCAGTCGGGACATAAACGCCGTAGGGAGCAGAGTCTCCAATAGCAATGAAACATAGGCTATCATTTTTCAAAACTCTATGCATTTCGCTTAGAACATTGTGCATATCCTTAAAATAGAGTGCTGTCAGGATGTCAAAGCTTTTCTCCCTGTTCTTCTTTGATTTAGCCTTAGTGATTAACTTTATCTTTTCCGCAATTATATTTGCTGTTCGCGGAGCATCCGAAATAAACTCCTTTCCTAGTATTTCTTTAGGAAGCAAAGACTTATACTCTAACCCTTTATAATGAGTAGTAGCGCAGGTTAATGACTTCTTCCTGACCTTTTCTGTTATCTCGTGCCAATTTTTCGTAAAGCCCCAAAAGTATGAGTACACTTTTAAAGCCTCTCCGTAGTCGAAATTATTCAAATAAGGTGGCGAAGTAAAAACAAGATCAATGCTATCTTTCTTTATTTTACTGTTTTCTATTCTACTATCGTGTAAGTAAATTTTTGTTTCTGTATCTCCTTGTGTTTCGATACTTGAAAGATCCTCTTTAATATTATCAAAAATCTTACCAAACAGTTTTAAGGGTTCTTCAGGAATACGCTCATGGCTCCAAGAAACATAGGGTATGCTTATTCCGACATTAGAACATCTCGGGAGAAGTGCAGAAATAGTAAGAAAAAGATACGGCTTGAACTCATCACATACAAGAGTTGAATTATAAATATTCCTTAATGCAATCAGCTTTTTGAGATTGGACTTTTTGTAACATTTTTCCAACAAGCTGTGTTCTCCACTAATATCCTGTGTTTTATACTTTTTGCGCGCCTCAGCTAAAACTTCCTGTTTAATCTTTGTTAACGATTCTATGTTTTTTACCACATGGGTTTTAGCTTTGCCAATCTTATACAAGAATTGATTTGACTCATTCCCAATCACATTAATTCCAAAGCTTCTCCCAGCTACAGCAGTAGTCGCTGAGCCCATAAATGGATCAAAAATAGCATAGGGTTCATCGGCTTTGGGCTTAAAATATTCAATGGTTGTTTTGACAAAAACATGAGAAAACCCTGGAAGAAAAGAAAACCATCTATGCACTGCTTCGTTTTTGTTATCGGAATTCGTGCCCAGCTTTCCAATATTCCCATTAGTTTTTAAATGTTTAAAGAAATCGATAATTTGTTTGTCAATTTTTAGCATCTTTTTATCCAAACATAACCCCTATTAGAAAATTGGGGGCACACTGAGGGTCAAATCTTCACAGGCTGTTGAAAAACTCTCCTGACGGAATAGTTGGATTTAGTATATCAGAGTAATACAACAGGGTCACATTATCAGATGTCATGAATTTGTCCAATGTGTTTTCGGTGTCTCCCCGTGTTCTGGCACTTCCTGGTTCACAGAATATACCTCTCCGATTTCCATGTCAAACATAAGCTTCCTTTTTTCCAAAGCTTAAAAGAAGGTCTTGGAAAAGGGTCCGAGAACCAGGTAGGGACGTGAGGCATATACACAAGCCCTAATTCTAACTCCATATCTTGGCGCAGCCGTGTCGCTACTTGCCTGTCGGCTTCGTTTGCTGAACCGCTTCATTGGAAAGGGCATCCAGAAGTCGCTCTTTCTTTCGGTCGGGTAGTGATACCCAGATGGCAAAAGCAAGGACAAGGACAATGAATATGGTCAGAGCCACTTTTCTCCAGAAGGGACTCCAGTTCCATATCGCGCGAAGAATTGCCTGGGGAACGTTACCAGGTGCACCTTGATCATCGCCTTTTGATCTCTCCCGGGAAACATCCAGATCGAGAGGGGAGTATAACGGGCACTCTGTGTAGTGCATCGGGGCAACAGAGGACCATGCCCAGCGCCAGTCGGTTACTGGTGCGTTCATTCTTCCGAGACGATCGTGTGCAAGGCCCAGATCGATCTCATCGGCGTAACGGGCGAAGTTCAAAGCGAACAGGCCGAAGCGCTCGAACGCAACCTCTGGGCAGAAGTTCGAGTAGATAGATGGTTCGCCCGGCTCCCCACTCATGGAGGTCGCCTGCTCATTGGTGCTTGGCCAAAGATCCGACTTCTTCCACCGTTTCAGGAGCAGCTTATCCTCTCCAGGCTCTATCTTCGTGCTTCCAGCACCTCCAAGGAGCGAGAGACTCTGGTAGAAGCGTGGACAGCGACGGACGGAGGCGAATGGACA
>DASWLN010000191.1:0-6664 GCA_036396115.1 Candidatus Zixiibacteriota bacterium | reverse complement strand
TAAACCCAATATAGGTTGGGATCGAACTCCAGAACAAGGGGCTACTACCAATCCGGAGGTTGTAGCTGAGATCGTGAGGATGTGCCTGGAAGCAGGAGCTAAGAAGGTGAAAGTTTTTGATAACAGTTGTAATGCCGCAATCAGATGCTACGATAGAAGCGGAATAATGAAAGCAGCCAGCCGGGCAGGTGCAGAGGTTAGTTATATGGTTGAAGCCGGTTTTTCAAAGGTGAATCTTCCGCAAGGTGAAGCCATAAAAAGTTGGGAGATATATAAACCCGTATTGGAGGCGGATTTGCTGATTAATGTCCCCATTGCCAAACATCATGACTTTGCTGGATTAACTTTGGGAATAAAGAATCTGATGGGGATTATGGGAGGAAACAGGGGCAAAATTCACTGGAATCTGAATGATAGTTTGGTGGATTTGGTTAATTTCATTAGGCCCCGATTGACTATTCTGGATGCCACCCGAATACTCTTAAGAAATGGACCACAGGGTGGTGACCCTAAAGATGTGAGGAAATTGGATACGATAATCGCTGGAACCGAGATAGCCACAGTGGATGCTTATGGCACTACCCTGTTCGGTCTGAAACCCCAGGATTTGGCGTGTATCGTCAAGGCAAGCAAATTTGGATTGGGAGAAATAGACTTAAAAAGGGTGAATATAAGAAAAATTAGCTTAGCCCAAGCCGGAGACAAACTTTGAGAAACGTTCGCAGGATAAGTCAGATTCTTTTCTTGTTGTTTTTCTTCTATCTTTTTTTGATTGCCAGTTATCCTTTGAATTTTCCCATACCGGCTGACTCCTTTCTGAGGGCCGACCCACTTTTAGCCCTGTCCAGCATGATGGCTGTACGTAACGTAATCCCTACATTCTGGATCTCTCTTATCCTGATAATCCTGACTATTCCCTTGGGTCGGGTATTCTGCGGATGGGTTTGCCCCTTGGGAACAACTTTAGATACAACTAGCTATGTTTTCAGAAACCCGGTTGGAAAGAAAACTACCAATCTACGATTTTTGAAATATACCCTGTTGATTCTAATCTTAGTTTCTGCGGTTTTTTTGAGCCAATTGGTTTGGATCTTAGACCCTATTGTTCTATATACTCGTACTTTGACTATTTCCCTTTTTCCTTTGCTAACTTTTTCAACCTATAGTCTTTTTGGTTTACTCTTCAAAATATCTTTTTTACAAGATTTCCTGACTACCCTTCAAACGCACTTGGCCTCAACGATATTACCCAATCAACTCTCTTTTTTTAGAATGTCGGCTTTAATATTGTTGATCTTTTCAGGGATTCTTGGCCTGGAATTTGTCTCACGCAGATTTTGGTGTCGCAACCTTTGTCCTCTGGGAGCGCTTTATTCGTTTTTCTCCAAATTGCAGATATGGAGAAGAAAAGTTAAAGATGGCTGTACTAATTGTGCGGACTGCATTAAGGTTTGCAAGATGGACGCCATAGAGAACGATTTTATCAATACTAAATTCGGGGAATGTATTCAGTGTTACAACTGCGTGGCTGATTGTCCAACCCAAGTTACTTCGCTTAGCTTTAGAAAGGAGCCCAAAGCATATAGCCTAAACCTAACTCGCCGGAGGGTGGTTGTAGCGGGGATTTTAGGTGTACTCTTTTCCGGAGTTCTCAAAGTAGGTTTTCTTAACAAGAATGCCAGAGCGGAGTTGATTAGACCACCTGGTGCGAAAGAGGAAGGAGAGTTTTTGAAAAGATGCATCCGGTGTCATAAGTGTATTAGGGTTTGCTCCACCAGTGGGAATTTTCTCCAGCCAGCAATTTTGGAAGGTGGATGGGAAGGTTTCTGGACACCGGTGGGATATGCTCGTGGAGGGTATTGTGAGTATAACTGCACAATGTGTACACACATTTGTCCCAGCGGAGCAATTCATCCCTTAGATGAAGAAACCAAAAAGAAAACAGTAATCGGTTTAGCTTATATCGATAGGAATAGATGCCTACCCTGGTATAAAAATCAGGATTGTGTAGTATGTGAGGAGCATTGTCCCATTCCACAGAAGGCAATAGATTTGAAACCTGAAAAGGTGATAGACTCGGAAGGAAAAACCAAGATTATCAAAAGGCCTTATGTTAAGGAAGATTTATGCATCGGATGTGGAATATGCGAGACCAGATGCCCCCTCCAAGGGAGGTCAGCCATAATAGTCATTTCACAGGGAGAACAAAGATGGACAGATGGAAAATAGTTTGCTCAGTCCTGATTCTAATCGTGAGTGTACCTTGGTACAATTGCCAAAAGGCTTCTAAGGGTTCGGTCTTAGATGTTCAAGTCAAGGGCTTAGATGACAAGATTTATAACCTGACGACAATCAAAGGAGATTTGATTTTAGTTAATTTTTGGGCTACCTGGTGTCCTCCGTGCAAACGGGAAATTCCAGAGCTAATCAAGCTCCAAGAGGAATACAAGAATAAGGGGTTGGGCGTCGTGGGGATATCCGTGGACACCGAAGGCACGAAGAAAGTAAGACAGTTTGTTGAAGATTACAAAATCAATTACACAGTGTTTATAGGAAATCAGGAAGTGGTACAAAGATACGGTGGTTTTTACGGTATTCCAGTTAGTTTTCTGGTTAGCAAAGAGGGGATAATTCAGAAAGCTTATATTGGCTCCCTGAATAAGGAAATAGTTGAAAAGGATTTGAAAACGTTACTCAAAAAATAGGAGCAAATATGTCCAAAAGTCAAAAGCATTCTTTTTCTACGCTGTGCATTGAAGCTGGAGAAGAAGATAAATTCCCCTTAGGTGCAGTGACCAAGCCCATCTATCAAACCTCAACTTTTGCCTTCAGGGATACGGCTGAGGTGATCAAGTTTCAGAAGGGGGATGAAGGGAAATATCTTTATACGCGCTATGGCAATCCGACTCTGAAGGTGGTTGAAGATAAGATGGCAGCTTTGGAAGGGGGGGAAAAGGGGTTGGTGGTCTCCTCCGGTATGGCTGCAGTTAGCACGGTGATGTTCGCTTTGCTGAGAGCTGGAGATAGGATAATAAGCACACGCCCGGTTTATGGTGGAACTTACCATCTGTTCTTAGACCTCCTTCCCCGACTGGGTATAGATGTGAAATTTGTAGCAGTAGATAGTTTAGGACTAGCTGAGAAATATGTCGATAAAAATACGAAACTCTTTTTTTCTGAAACTCCTACTAATCCAAATTTGAAAATTGTGGATTTGGAGAAACTAGTTAAATTAGGCAAAAAACATAAACTCTTGACAGTCTTGGATAACACCTTTGCCACGCCGTATAATCAAAACCCCTTGTCTTTGGGGATAGATATTGTTCTTCACAGCGGCACCAAATATTTGGCAGGGCATAGTGATATCGTATGTGGAGCGATAGTTGGTAAGAAGAAGTTCGTGGTCCGGGCTCGAGAGACCATGAAGGTTTTGGGCGGTTGCATTGACCCCTTGGGCGCATTCTTGATGCTTAGAGGTTTAAAGACTCTGGGACTTAGAATGGAAAAGCATAATATCAACGGATATCGCATAGCCCAATTCCTCTCCAGGCATCCAAAGGTAAGAAGGGTGTTCTATCCTGGTTTGAGGAATCATCCCCAATATGAATTAGCCCGAAAGCAAATGAAAGGATTTGGCGGTATGATCTGCTTTGAGGTGGTTGGAGGGTTAAAAGGGGCAACTAAGGTTATGGATAACCTACGACTCTTCATCAATGCTACCAGCCTAGGCGGAGTTGAATCATTGGCTTCCATACCGGTTTTGACTTCACATTACGGTTTCAGTTCAAGAGAGCTAAACATGGCTGATGTCACGCCGGGCATGATTCGGCTTTCCTGTGGCATTGAAGATACGCAGGATTTGATCGATGACCTGAAGGGAGCCTTAAATAGATTAAGATAGGAGAGGTAAGCTAATATGCCCAGCAAGGTCTATTTCATAAATGCGCGAGTGGAGAAATTCGACTACAAGTATAGTCTTTTAGGAAGACTGGAGAAAGTCCTAAAAGATATAGATTTAAGCAAATATTTTTCTGGCGGGGAGCTGGTTCCGATAAAGATGCATTTGGGGAATAAGGGGGCACACAGCACAATTAGGCCGAATTTTGTAAAATTGGTGATAGACAAAATGAAGGAGGTTGGAGCAAAACCTTTTGTCACCGATTCAGCCAGAGTGAAGCCCTATGAGTATTTAGAGGTGGCAAATGAAATGGGATACAATTCTTTAACTCTGGGAGTTCCGGTTATTATTGCGGATGGGATTTTCGGTTTCGATTCGATTAAGGTTAAAGCCGGGAAGATGTTAAAGGAGATAGCTATTTCCTCTGCTATTCATGACGCTTCAGCTATGATGGTTCTAACTCACGTTAAGGGACACATAGATTCGAGCTTGGGAGGAGCAATTAAGAACCTGGCTATGGGATGCGTTAGTGCCTTACCCCGAAGTTGCCATTGGAAAGAAGGGGGGAGAGGAAAGATGCACTTCTTAATGTGGGATATAATGGAGTGGGACGCAAAATTGTGCACCTTCTGTGGCATCTGTGCAAATAACTGTCCTATGGATGCCATAACAATCAAAGCGAGGGTGTTTGAGGTGGATGACAAGAAATGTGTGCGCTGTGGCCGCTGTGTCAAGGTTTGTCCAGAGGGGGCACTTAAGATACCATTCTCCGCGGAGAATTTTCAAAAAGGAATGGCTGAATCAGTCAAAGCTGTCTTAAGCACGTTCAAGCCGGGCAAAGTGCTTTACGTTAATTTCATCTTGGATGTTCAGCCAGAGTGCGATTGTATGCTGGTAACCGATACACCGGTGATTCAGGACCAGGGGATATTAGTAAGCGATGACATCGTGGCAATTGACCAAGCCACAATGGATATAATCCAAAAGGCAGCTCCCTTACCTCAATCTAAGGCAGAAGGAATAGAATTTGGAAAATTCGAAGATATCTTAAGTGCCATTCATCAGAAAGATGCAAAAATCCAAATTAAAGCTGCGGAGAAATTGGGTTTAGGTTCAAGAAAATATAAGCTGATCGAGCTTTAGAGATGAACTGTTTGGAAAATTTCTCCTTAGGTCAATATTTTCCATCCGATTCTGTGATTCATAAATTGGATGCCCGCACCAAGTTGGTGTTAATTCTCAGCATAATATTGCCCGCGGCGTTAATCGTGAATCTGCATGTTTATCTATTCTTACTCGTCTTATTGCTTCTAATCTATGCTTTCTCGAAACTACGTCTTTTTCAATTATGGGGGAATTTCAGGGCATTCTTGTGGCTGTTTGTTTTTATATTTGGGGTTCATCTTTTATACAATCCACAAACTAAAGCCATTCCTAATCTCACTATGGAGGGACTGAGCAACGGCATATTGTTTAGTCTAAGATTAGGCATATTTGTTTTAGGAGCGCTGGTCTTAAGCTTCACCACACCGGCAGTTGAATTGACTGATGGTTTCTTCAAATTTCTCTCACCCTTGAAAAAATTGAAATTGCCCATTGAAGAGCTAAGCTTGATGATGATGATAGCTCTGCGATTCATTCCCCTTTTGATTGAAGAAGCTTTCACTCTTAAGAAGGCTCAAGAGGCAAGGGGAGCTGATTTTGAGGGAAATCTTCTAAAGCGTTCGAGAAAGTTAGTTCCCCTGCTTTTGCCATTATTTGTTTCCTCCTTCAGGAAAGCAGAGGATTTGGCTTTGGCTTTGGATGCCAGGGGATTCAGAAGTGGAGCTAAAAGGAGCTCCTTTAGAATAAATAGATTCGGATTGGCTGATTACCTATTTTTTGGTTTGAGCCTTTTGGTCTTGGTCATATCCTGGAGCATCAATAAATTTTAAATATGCAGAGAAATATTCGTCTGGAAATAGAATACGACGGCACAAACTTTTCTGGCTGGCAAATCCAACCAAAAAGGCGCACAGTTCAGAGAGAAATAGAAAATAGATTGGAAAAACTTTTAAGGGAAAAAATCAATATAATTGGAGCTGGCAGGACTGATGCAGGAGTGCATGCTTTGGCACAGGTGGCTAATTTTAAAACAAAAAGCAAATTAAAAATAGAAAATATACTAAGAGGATTGAATTCGCTTCTGCCAGCAGATATTGTAATTAAGAATATCAAGGAGGTGGATGAAAAATTCCATGCCCGTTTTTGCGCTAAGAGCAGGGTTTACAAATACAGACTTTATTCAGGCAAAACCGCCCTTTTGAGGGATTTCGTGTGGGAAACTGGATATCACTTGAATTTGGATAAGATGAAAAAAGCTACAAGAAAAATATTAGGCAAGCATGATTTTTCATCCTTTTGCGTAACCAAGTCATCTAAAGAGAATAATATCTGTAAGGTCTTAAAAGCCCTCTGGAGAAAAAAAGGAAATGAGCTTGTCTTTGAAATCGAGGCGGACCGCTTTCTCCATTCTATGGTTAGGGCCCTTGTTGGCACTATGGTGGACGTGGGAAGAGGATATTTTTCCATTTCCGATTTTCAGAAAATTCTTTTATCCAAAGACAGAAAAAAAGCGGGCTTGACTGCTCCAGCTAAAGGGTTATATTTAGTGAAGGTGAAGTATTGAAATATTGTTGTTCCAAAGAAATGGGCACGCGTAGGGGCGAAGTTTCCTTCGACTTCGCTCAGGACGGTCGAACCGCTCAGCCGAATGTCCTCACCATC
>DASWLN010000190.1:0-14308 GCA_036396115.1 Candidatus Zixiibacteriota bacterium | reverse complement strand
CCTACGCAGGAATGACAGACAAAAATCTTTTGGTTATTCAAAGTGAAACTCACTTCATCATCGGGATTTTAATTCCTTGTTCTTTGGCAAACTTAATCGCCTCATCATAACCAGCATCCGCGTGGCGCATTATTCCTGTTCCGGGGTCATTGGTTAAAACTCTTTGTAATCGCATTTTCATCTCATCTGTTCCGTCTGCCACAATTACCATTCCAGCATGAATAGAGTTGCCGATTCCCACTCCGCCTCCATGATGGATTGAAACCCAGGATGCGCCGGAGATGGCATTGAGTAAGCCATTCAAAAGCGGCCAATCAGCGATTGGGTCTGATTTATCTTTCATTGCTTCGGTTTCCCTGTAAGGTGAGGCAACCGAGCCACAATCCAGATGGTCTCTGCCAATCACAATCGGAGCAGAAAGTTTACCTTTTTTGACCATATCGTTTATGATATCTCCAAAAAGAGCACGTTGTCCATATCCTAACCAGCATATCCTGGCAGGCAAGCCCTGAAACTTCACTTTCTTGCCAACCAATTTTATCCACCGACACAGAGATTCATTCTCCTTGAACTCTTTTAAGATGACCTTATCAGTTTTTCGGATATCCTCCGGGTCTCCGGAAAGAGCCGCCCAGCGAAAAGGACCTTTTCCCTCACAGAAAAGAGGCCTAATATAAGCCGGCACAAACCCGGGAAAATCAAAAGCCTTTTTAACTCCAGCTTTCTGGGCTTGCCCTCTGATATTGTTTCCATAATCAAAAACAACTGCTCCGGCTTTCAAGAATCCAAGCATAGCTTCGACATGTTTTGCCATTGAATCGAAAGACCTTTTGATGTAATCTTCTGGATTTTCTTTCCTCAGTTTCAAAGCTTTTTCATAAGGAATCCCAGCTGGAACATATCCATTTAATTCGTCATGCGCACTGGTCTGGTCAGTTACCACATCCGGGATAATTCCTCTTTTTAATATCTCCGGCAGAACATCAGCACAGTTGCCAAGCAGTCCAATGGAGAGGGGTTGCTTTTGCTTTTTTGCTTCTAGAATTGTTTCTAAAGCTTCGTCCAAATCTTTTGACATCTCGTCGCAATAACCGGTGTCCAGTCTTCTTTTTATCCTCTTCTCATCCACCTCTACACAGAGAATTGCCCCGTTATTCATAGTTACTGCCAAGGGTTGGGCTCCGCCCATTCCTCCCATCCCTCCAGTTAAAACGAATTTTCCAGAAAGGTCGGCCTCAAAATGTTTTTCCGCCAAGCTGGCTAAGGTCTCGTAAGTTCCCTGTAAGATCCCTTGAGTTCCAATATAAATCCAGCTTCCAGCAGTCATCTGTCCATACATTATAAGACCTAATTTTTCCAGTTCCCTGAATTTTTCCCAGGTTGCCCAAGCCGGGACAAGGTGGGAATTAGCGATCAAGACTCGCGGAGAATCTGAATAGGTTTTAAAAACCCCCACCGGCTTTCCAGATTGAATTAGCAGGGTTTCGTCATTTTCCAGATTCTTCAAGCTCTGCACAATCGCGTGATAGCATTCCCAGTTGCGAGCCGCTTTCCCACTTCCACCATAGACGATTAGTTCCTTTGGATTTTCGCCAACCTCTTCATCCAGGTTATTCATCAGCATCCGCATAGCTGCTTCCTGATGCCACCCCTTGCAGGAGATGTTATTTCCAGTTGGGGCTTTGATAGGTTTGTATTCCATATCCTACCTCCGTTTTTATCAGTAATACAAAATCAAATTAATACCCACAAGATTTTAAGTCAATAAAAAACCGCCCTAACAAATAAGGCGGTCGTCATTTGACATTAGTAGTAAATATCAATAAGTCTCTACTTTCAAGGACGAAATGGCGCCATCTAAGTCCACTTCAATCTTGTTTTGTGCGGTCTCGAAATTATCTGTAAAAAATGTACCTTTTTCTTTATTCAGCCTAAGATTAAAACTTGTAGAGCTTAAATCTGTATCAGAAATTATTTTCAGTCCCGAATTCTTTGGCACTAAGATAGTAATAGGTATAGACGAGGAAGCACAATATCGAGCCAACTCACTAAGCCGAATAACCGCTTTGATATTTGGAAGTAACTTTCCCAATTTGACCTGCAATTTCCCCATATCCTCCAACGTCAACTTTTCCACTCTGATTTCGGATAAATCCAGATTAGCATTAGTAGCGGCAGAATATACCCTCAAATCGAAAAGGGGTAGTTTGCTTAGTTTTATGTTCCAATCGTTTTTCTTCATATTTTTCCACAACCCATTTGCCCAATGCCTGTTGTTCTCTCTTATTTCCAAAGTAGCAGAGCTATCCAAATCCGAATAGTAGAATCCACAATAAGGTTTTCTTCCCCAGTATTTCAGCTCCACCTGAATCAAATCCTCCTGACTGCTTGAGATATCCAACTGCCCCCCAGTGATGTCTAATATAACTGTGGCTTTGGTGACTATGCTATCCGGTTTTTCCGACCATTTGTACTCTTTTAGGTTTAAAACAAAGGGAGGAATTTGACCATAATCGTGATAAAAATAAACTGATCCAAGTATAGCCAGAAGTATCAAAATAGGTGAGAGTAATCCCAGAAAAGCCAGAGAGGTTTTCTTGAACAAAAGCTCAATTCCAACAGCAATCAAAAGGATTGGCCACAGCTGTAAAATTCGCCACCAGATTGACCAATCCAATTTATCCAGAGTATTTAAGAGCAGGACAAAACCAACACAGATAAGCAAAACCCCATTTCTTATGCGGTAGATTCTCATTTCATTTTCCTCCGCCTGAGGTCTTAAGCAAGATGGCAATGCCCAAAACAACAAGGACAAGTGGCCAAATTATGTCAAAACGAAACCAGGGGAGAATATTGTTAAGCAGAAAAACAAGCCCGACTACCACTAAAATTATTCCCGGCAAATACTTATTCGCCTCGCACTTCTTCTCAACCGTTATCGCTTCCTCTTCATCTTTTCTTTGAGGAATGGCAATCCAGGCGATAATGTAAGCCAACAGTCCAATCCCGCTAGCCAGAACCAGAATGACCGCTACAATCCTTAAGATAACTGGGTCGATGCCGAAATATTCACCCAGTCCACCGCACACTCCGGCGATGACCGAATCCTTTTTGGAACGATAAAGTCTATTTTCCATTTTGATCCCCTGGTTTCACTCGCCTCTCGGCGCTCGCCTCTCGGCGAAGCCGAGGGAAGCCGAGGGAAGCCGAGGGCCTTTTATATTTTGGAAGCTCCGTGATTTATCACGGGGAGGCTTCACATCTTCAATACGGAATTTTCGAGCTACAGGTTTCTTTTGTTTTCAAACAAAAGCAATTGCTTCAATCTCTACGCTTGCGCCTTTAGGCAGGGCAGTCACTTGAACGGTGGAACGGGCAGGCGGGTCATTTTGGAAGTATTGAGAATAGACTTCATTCATCTGCTCGAAATCCTCCATATTCAAAAGGAAGATCGTAGTCTTAACCACGTTATCTAAACTTGAGCCTGCTCCTTCCAGTATGGCTTTTAAGTTTTCCAAAGCGTGTTTGGTTTCATCTGCAATCCCATTCTTAACCATTTCCCCGTTTTTAGGATTAATTCCTATTTGCCCGGAAACGAAAAGGAGATTTTGGGGAGTTGATATGGCTTGAGAGTAGGGACCGATGGGTAAAGGGGCTTTATTAGTGGAGATAACTTTTTTGAGCATAGCACCTCCTTCAAAAAACAGTTTGAAAAATAAATCAAATTTTCTGGGTGTCAAGATTATTTTTAATGTTTTATAGAAAAAGCGTGAGTTTCGGCGGGCACCTTTCCCGCCCTACGACTGAAAAAATGACTCGAGCCCAGTGGCGGATGCCACTGGTACGAACCATTTCGGTTCATAACAGTGGAGTACCTGATAGGTTTTCGATTTTTTTAAAACCCAATGGATTCCTGCCGGAGTTCACCCCGCAGGAATGCGGGGCAGGAATGACAAACAAAAACAGGAATCAAAACGGTAGGGGCAATTCATGAATTGCCCCTACAAAGATGAAACTCCTCGTAGAGCAGGGCATTTAGCCCTGCTAACAAATGTATGTAAGAAATTGCAGGCGACCCATCTGGGTCGCCTGCAAAAGAAATGGACAGAACATTGTTCTGTCCCTACATGAAATCAGTTTAGCAGTTTAAAATGTTTAGAAGTTTGTAGTTGCTCGATTTACGGTTCGATAAACTCACCGTCCTGAGCTAGTGCTTCGACTTTGCTCAGCATCCTGAGTTCATCGAAGGGTCGAAGGATCGAGCGGTTCTAGATTCGGCCCATAAGTCCCGCCACAGACGGGATTTATATTTGGGAGGCCCCGTGATTTATCAAGGGGAGGCTTCACTTATCCGAGGAATTATAGCTTTTCACCATAGCCAGGATGTTTTGCAAGGCGGTATTGATGTTGGAGAGGACCTTAGAATATTTTTTCAACAGCTCGGTATATTGCCATCTCACGCTGAAGGCTTTTTCCGGAAATTCAAATATCTCCAAAAGAGTTTTCTTGTGAATCTCATCTATATACTTTAACACAAAGTAGGGATAGTCAGGAATGTTGGAATCTTGCGCTTCTCCCTTTTCGACCCTATCCCGATAAAGCTCTATTTTTTCCAAAACCACAGTGCCGAAGCACCAAGGCGACATAACTACTCCTAAGCTCTCACCATCCGAATACAATTGGTAAACCTGTTTCAAAAGGTGCTCCACGATTATCTTGCGGGCGCGATAATAAGAAAGACTCTCTATGCGAGAGAGGTGGGTATTTGTTATCTTTTCCTCTAAATCTTCCAGCTCCTGGGCTGACCTTTTCTCAACTCGTTCCAGGAATTTATAGAAATCCTCGAAATAGACCTTAATATTCTCGTTCAAGGTAAAAACGTAATACCCTCCGTCGTCTTTCTTCACCTTGGGCTCAATGTTTTTGCCTAATCTTTCTGGCGGGAATCCCCTTTTTACGCCATTTGATAGCATTTTCCCTCCACCTTCAAAAACCTGATACTTTTTCAGTTCCAAATTTCAGCAAAAAATATGCCACAAAGATTCTCTGGCTCAAACCTAAATTTATATTAGTTAATACCTTAATAAGCAACCGCTTAAGATGATTATTCTTTTTTGAGTTTCTATTTCAATCCATATCCGCTATGCAATCTACTTCATAATAGTTGCAAGATGTTACTTAATCAACAAAAAACTTGTCCTTATAGGCAAATAGGCTGAAAATCCCGCCAGTGTGCAAAAACAGAATGTTTCCTTTTTCCGATATTTGTTTCTTTTTTATCTGGTCCAAAAGGCCAAACATAGCTTTGCCAGTGTAAACCGGGTCGAGAATCAAGCCGGTACGTGAGGCAATCGATTTCAAAAGCTGGCATTCCCTATCTGAAGTTTTGGCGTATCCTGCCCCAACATATCCGTCAATTACGTCAATTTCATCTTTATCCAATTTAAACTCAAGACTAAATCTCTTTTTAGTTTCAACCAAAAGCTTCCAGATGCGCTCAATAACAAAATCCTTATCATAGTTAACATTAAAGCCGGTTACCTTAACCTTCCAATTCAGAAGCTTCGAACTGATGAACAAACCAGCATAAGTGCCACCGGAGCTGGATGCCAGAACTATTCGTTCTATTTTTAGATTATCCTTATCTATTTGCTTCTTTATCTCCTGACCAGCTTTGACATATCCCCAGGTGCCCAAGGTGTTGGATGCCCCTTCGGGAATCAGATATGGTGTATGCTCTTTCTTTTTCAGGTCACGAGCGATTACCTGCATTATCTGGTCTCTTCGGTTAAAGTAATCATCCTCAGTTATGTATCGTATCTCTGCCCCTACCATTCTATCCAAAAAGAGATTTCCATCCAATTTCGGCTTGCCTTCAGCAGAGAGGACTAAATATGGTTTTAGTCCCAGCTGTGTTGCCAAAATTGCAGTGGCGCGGGCATGATTGGATTGCTCTCCGCCACAGGTTATTAAGCAATCAGCTTTTTGTTTTAGAGCCTCAGCCAAGACAAATTCGAGCTTCCTGACTTTGTTTCCTGATAAGGCAAAGCCAGTTAAATCGTCCCTTTTAACGTAGAGGGCAAAATCATTTGGCATACCGGGAAAGCCTTTGATTTTTTGAATGGGGGTAGGAAGGTGAGCCAGGTTAAGAGATGGAGGAAATTTAATTCTCATTATCCATCCTTTTCTAAAAAATTATACCTAATTTAATTTGACTTGGGTCATTTGTCAAGCATAGACTCAAAAAGCAAATAGTTTTCCTTTGACAAAAATCAGTTAGAGTTTAAATTGAATGAGTTATGAGCCGCATTTTATCCATAGACTTTGGCGAAAAGAGGATAGGATTAGCTGTTTCCGATGAGCTGGGAATAACTGCCCAGAGATTATCCACTTTTCACGTTGAGAAGGATAAGGAATTTTTCTCCTACCTGGAAGAGATAATAAATCAGAAGGATATAGGACAAATAGTAATCGGCTTTCCTAAGATGATGGATGGGACAGTGGGAGAAAAAGCCAAACAGGTTCAAAAACTTGCCGAAGATATAAAGGGCAGGTTCGGAATTCCGGTAATTCTATGGGACGAAAGGTTAAGCTCAATTCAATCTCAAAATATCTTAAGGGAGATGGGCGAAAAATACACTCGAAAAAAAGAGAAGGTGGATGAGCTTTCCGCTTTGTTGATATTACAGAACTATCTGGATTACAAAAGAAACAGAGATGAATAAAAAAGACAATAAGGTAGAAGTGAATTTTTGGGATTACTTGATATTCGTGTTGTCCAGCATAGGGATATTCTTATCTTCAATCATACTGGCGTTGTCCTCTTTCTTATTTTTTTCCTTCAAGTTCTTAACTCGAAGAAGATCCTGGCTTATCTTGGTTTTGGCTTTGGTTACCTTTGCTTCTGCTTTTCTTATCTACTGGTTTATCTTCCCGCTACCCTGGAAAGTAAGCCAAGAGTCGCTATCTTTGATGGTTAAAGAGGGTGTGAATATGCGCCAGGTAGTTGGGCAATTGAAAGAACTCGGTATAATTTCGGAGGGAAGAGTTTTTATCTTAGTTGGAAAAATAACTGGGTTGGACAGGAAGATTCAGCCGGGCAGGTATGATTTCCATAAAGGGATTACCCGTTATTCTCTTTTGGGGAAGTTGGTCAGGGGGGAGATAGTTTATACTGATGTTACCATACCCGAAGGTTTAACTATAAGACAAATAGCCGGAATCCTGAAAAATAGTATAGGAACAGATTCAGCGGAGTTCGTCCGAATCACCCATGATAGGAGATTGATTGACAGCTTGGGGATGGAATCTTCTAATTTGGAGGGGTATCTTTTTCCGAATACTTATAATCTGTATCCGGGCATACCCAATAGTAAAATATTGGAGGAAATGATCGGCGAATTCGACAAAGTATTTGATGAAAATCTAACTCAGAGGGCAAGACAGACAGGTTTTAGTATACATAAAGTAGTCACTTTAGCTTCGATGATAGAAAAGGAGACCCAGATTGACGAAGAAAGACCGATTATTTCTTCTGTTTTTCATAACAGGTTGAAATTAGGTATGCCGTTACAATGCGACCCCACGGTAATCTATGCGTTGTCCGGCTTGGATAGGCCGCTTTATACCAAAGACTTGCAGATAAATTCACCCTACAACACCTACAAACATTATGGTCTTCCGCCAGGACCGATCTGCAGTCCGGGGGGAAAATCAATCATAGCCGCGCTTTATCCTTCGAAAACAGATTATTTGTATTTTGTGGCTAAAAAGGATGGTAACCATATATTTTCCAATAGCTTAGCCAAGCATAACCGCGCCCGACACGAGGCAAGAAAGTTGTCTGCAACCCAAAACAAATAGAGCATCAGACCAACCTTCCTACGCCTTCTTTACCTTCAGAGATTACTGGTTGTTCTTAAGTGAAAATAACCTATTGACAAAATTCGGATTTTGGTTATATTATCGTTATTGAAAACTATCTCCTAAAACAAAATTAAAGGGAGGCCTGTAATGAAAAAAGTTAGTCTGTTTTTTGCAGTATTGATGTTTTGCTTTTCTTCTTTTGCCCTGGCTCAAGACCCCGGGATTCCGGATACCTGTAAGCTTGACACTATCACTGTTACTGCCCCGGGTCAGCACTTTCTGCTGCAGGTTAGGGCTTACAATGATGCAAGTTTTGCTGGACTTGCAATTCCTCTAAAGTTCTCTGGTAGTTCAGTGGTTTGTGATTCCGGTTCTTTTGCTGGCACGCGCTGCTCAACTGCAACCCCTGGTGTCAGCGGTTTCACTATTGATAATACTGAGCAAAGTGTAGTTGTTTTTGCCGTCTTTTTTGGAGTTAGTCCTTCTCCGGGAGAAGGTCCTATTGCTAATCTCTATTTTACCGTTAGAAATGATGCGATAAACGAAACGGTTTATGTAGATACTTTTACTACCCCAGGAGGTTCTTCGTTAGAGTTCTCTAATCCTAGTGGTGGTTCATATACGCCAGTCTTCAAAAAGGGCAAGATAATAGTAAAGTTTCCAGGGCCAGAGAAACATAATCCAGAACTTATCGCTCCGATTGCCAAAGAGGTCTTGTGTGATTCAAATGGATGTGATAGTCTGAATTTTTTGGTTATTGCCACAGACCTGGATGCATCCGATATCCTAACCATCGCCAAATATGGGAAGGGCAGCTTCAATACCACTTCCCATCCTTCACCTGATACCGGGTTTTTCAAATGGACTCCGGTTCGTGCCGACACGTTGAATTCTCCCTATGTCGATACTTTCATGGTTGATGATGGAACAGGACTGGCTGATACCTCTTTAGTTACCATTAGGGTGAAACCCCGGGCTGTCATCCCGCCTAGCGGGCATGAAGGTGATTTGGATGGAGATGGCAAGATCAATGCGACGGATGTAATTTACCTGATTAACTTCCTTTTCAAGAGTGGTCCTGCGCCCGTTCCACCGTCAGCTGGGGATATTAATGGCGATTGCTTCACTACGGTGGAAGATGTAATGTATTTAATTAGTTATCTGTATAAGGGAGGTCCTGCTCCGAGGATAAGATGCAATCCGGGAGATGCAGATTATGATGGGTATGTGAATGTTACGGACGTTGTTTATTTCATTAATTATCTTTTCAGGAATGGACCTACTCCCAGATCGATGAAATCTTGTGATGTGAATGCAGATTGTGAAGTAAATGTCACGGATGTAGTTTATTTGATAAATTATATGTTCCGCAACGGCCCTGCACTCCTACCGGGGTGTGTGGAATAGATTCCAAAGGAAGTAACTCCATTTGAATATGGGGGAACGTCCTTAGAGTCTTCTAAGAAAGGAGCTTGACCCCTCTCTTCGCACAAATACTCGAAAATATGACCTGACGATAGGGTACTTGTCCTTAAACCCATAATAACAAGGAGGTCTAGTATGGGTAAAGTAGGTCTATTTTTGGGGGCATTGATGCTTGTTTTTTACCCTTCCTTTGCTTTAGGTGGTCCTCGGATTTCGGATCCCAACTATCCAGATACTGTTAAAGTCGAACAAAAACTAACCGTAGGTCCCAGCCAGCATGTCACTGTCACACTCAACGTCGACAATGACGAAAAGCTGGGAGGAATTGTTATCCCCTTAGTTTTTAAAAATCCAGACAATCCGGATGTGAAATGCGATTCGATTCATTGGGCACCAAGATTCACGGCTAACCCGGCTACAAGTTATGCTGGAGACCCGACTACCCCTAACTATGTCGATACTGCTAATTATAAAATCAATATCTGGGCAGTATGGTATAGCACGCCTTTTGACACCGGCAATGGTTTGTTATGCACAATCTATTTTACCACCGGCTCAAGTTGGAACTCGGATATCGGGATAATAGTCGATTCCACTTCTATACCACCTACTAATCAATTAGAGTTTTCTGATGTAGGCGGGGGTAGCTTCACACCTGTGTTTCAGCCGGGATGTTTAGGCGCAGCTTTTGAGATTCTGGATCCAAATGGAGGAGAGGTCTGGTATGTGGGGGAGAATAAGGATATACTCTGGAGATCAGTTGGCTTTACTGGAAGTGTTAAACTTGAAAATTCGATTAATTCTGGATCTACCTGGTCAACCGTTATAGCCAGCACCGGTAATGACGGAATCCATACCTGGACTATACCAAATACACCCTCTGCCAATTGCCGGGTAAGAGTCTCAGATGCGACTGATGGCTCTCCTAAGGATGCCAGCGATGCCAACTTTTCGATACCCGATTTCACGATCGCAGGAACCCCTTCCTACCGGGTGATAGATATAGGAACTTCTACCAGCTATACAGTGAATTTGGGTTATTTATATGGTTTTGCCCACCCTCTTACCTTATCCGTATCCGGACTTCCTTCAGGAGGAAGTGCAAGTTTCACCCCTAACCCGGTAAATCCACCGACCGCTTCTGCGACGATGAATGTGAATACAACCGGCTCCACTCCTGCTGGAACCTATACGCTGACTATACAGGGTGTAGGAAGTCAGACTCACACCACTAATGTGACCCTTGTGGTCAATGCTGCCCCAGCTGCTTTTACTCTTATTTCGCCTGCTAATGACACCACCGTCTCCATCTTAACTCCTACTCTTCGCTGGCATAAGGCAACTGACCTTGATCCTCTGGATACTATAAAATATAATGTTTATTATACCCTGAAAAGCGATTTCAGCACTTCTGATTCTATCACTAACATTAGTGATACTTCGCGTGTTTTACCAACACTGCAAGATGATACTGTCTATTACTGGAAAGTTAAGGCAATAGATAAATGGGGAAAGACTACCTGGAGCAACAACACTTGGAATTTCAGAGTCTATTACCCGCAACTACCCGCTGCCTTCAATTTGGTCCATCCACCTGACAGGGATACAAGCTGGCAGCTTTCAGATAGCTTAATCTGGCGCAAAACTACTGATCCGGATCCGGGCGATTCCGTGTTGTATGACCTTTATATTGATAGCCGTTCAGGTTTCCCAAGCCCAGTTATTATTGCCAACTTATCCGATACTTCTTACTATTTCACCGGCAAAGACGATAGCACCTACTACTGGAAAGTCTTAGCCAAAGATATCAATACCGCCGGTCGCTGGAGCACCCAAACAACCTGGCGATTTAATATTTATGTGCCGCAAGCTCCTAATCCTTTCAGCTTAGTCTCGCCGGATGATGAGGACATAGTAATCTTGCATCCCAAATTGTACTGGCACAAGGCAACAGACCCTGACCCTTCTGACCAGTTATCTTACAAAGTTTTCTGGTCACTTGATTCTCTGGTCTATACAGATTCATCCGCAGCTGTGACGGATACCTTCTATGCTTTGCCTGGGTTGATAAATGACACTATCTACTACTGGAAAGTAAGGGTAAAAGACAAATTTAATCTGACCACCTGGTGTACTGAAGCATACCGGAGTTTCCGAGCATTAAATGTTGCCCCCGGTTCGTTTGCTCTTATCTCTCCGACAAACGGAGGCACAGTATCTGTTCTGACTCCCACCTTAGGATGGCATAAACCAGTTGATCCCGACCCACTTGACCCGATAAGTTACACAGTTTATTACTCCCGCGATAACACTTTTGCAGTCTTCGATTCAGCCTTATCCACCGACACTTCAAAAACTCTACCCACACTTTACGATGATTCCACCTATTACTGGAAGGTCAAAGCCAAAGATAGTTATGGAGCGACAAGTTGGAGTATTGATCCTTTCTGGAGTTTCAAGGTGTATTATGCGCAAGAGCCTCAGGTTTTCACATTACTACTACCACTCCATAACTCTACTTCATCGGACTCAACTGTTAACTTCATCTGGCAATCTACCACCGATCCGGATCCAGGTGATTCGATACTCTACGACCTGTATTACGACCAGAATTCAGGTTTCCCTGCTCCAACTATTATCTCAAATCTTAAAGATACTACCAGAACAGTTACGCTACGGGATGACAAATCATATTACTGGAAAGTTCTGGCAAAGGATATCAACACTTCAGGTAGATGGTCAACTGGTACATTTAAAGTGATTATCTATGTGCCCCAAGCACCCAAACCGTTTAGTTTGCTTTTACCGACTAACGAAGATACAATATCCAGTCTACAGTCTACCTTGGTCTGGCACAAAGCAACTGACCCTGATCCGGGGGATGTCATCAAATACGACCTCTACTATGACATAACTGAAACTTTCAGCGCACCGGTTATAGTGGCTAATCTCAACGTCAATGATACAACTTATACTACTCCCTCACTCGAACCTGGAATTTTTTACTGGTGGAAGGTCAAAGCCAAGGATAACAATACCTCCGGGACCTGGTCCACTCAGACATTCAAATTCTACGTGCCTTCCTGCCTGCCGGGTGATGCAAACGCCGATACTAAGGTTAATGTAACGGATGTGATCTACTTGATTAATTATCTTTTCAAGGGTGGTCCTCCTCCGCAGCCCATCTCAGCGTGCGGAGATTTCCAATGCGATGGCAAGGTTAATGTTACGGATGTGATTTACCTGATTAACTATCTTTTCAAGGGTGGACCGCCACCAGGATGTTAGGTGGAAAGGGGTTTTTTGGATAAGCAATGAAGGAGGGAAACTAAAGAGTTTTTTCTGCGAGGTAAAGAAATCCTAAAATAGATCTTGACAAGGTCGAATTTGCTTTTATATTAGTTTTACCTTTTAAACTAGTCCAGCGAGGCTAGAAAAGGAATTGAAATGAAACTAAGCAACAATCTCGAAATTAAAACCCTTCGCTTTCAAGCGGAGGGTTATTTTTTTGCCAAAAAGGAGGAGGAGGAGGAGGAGTGACTAAGAAGGACAGAGCTTTGGTCATGGATGAGAAGGCAATTGATCGTGCCTTAGTTCGCATTGCCCATGAAATAGTAGAACATAACAGGGGAACTGAGAATATGGCCATAATCGGCATCAAAGCCAGAGGAGCGCCTTTGGCACAGAGGATCGCAGAGATAATAAATCAGATAGAGGAAACTAAACTACCGGTTGGATTGATGGATATCACTCTCTATCGGGATGATATTCAAACCAAACTGGAGCAGCCCTTGGTGCAGAAGACGGAGATAGATTTTGATGTGGTGGATAAGATTATAATCTTGGTGGATGATGTGCTTTTCACCGGTAGAACCATAAGGGCGGCCTTAGACCAGATAATTGATTTCGGACGACCTAAGTCCATTCAGTTAGCGGTTCTGATTGACCGTGGACACAGAGAGCTTCCCATAAGAGCGGATTATGTGGGCAAAAATATTCCCACTGCGTTCGACGATTTAGTGGAAGTGAAGATAAAAGAAACAGATGGTGAGGATAGCGTGGGCGTAATCAAGAAAACAACAAAATAGGGTAAATGAGGATTAGATGAAACTGAAAAGTAAACACCTTATTGGCTTAGAAAAGATAACCAGAAGGGAGATAGGCTTAATCTTAGATACAGCGGAGAGTTTCAGGGAGGTTCTGGAAAGACCTATCAAGAAAGTCCCTACTTTGAGGGGGATAACCGTAGTCAACTTATTCTACGAGCCGTCCACCCGCACCCGCATCTCCTTTGAATTAGCTGAAAAAAGGCTCTCTGCTGACACCATCAACTTTTCCACCAGCACCTCCAGTGTTAAAAAAGGGGAGACCTTAAAGGACACAGTAAAAAATATCGAGGCGATGAAGGTGGATATGGTGGTGGTGCGGCACAAATCAGTTGGAGTGCCATATTTTTTGACTCAGTGCCTGGATTCCTCCATCATCAATGCCGGGGATGGAGCGCATGAACATCCAACTCAAGGGCTTTTAGACCTGTTCACCATTCGCCAGAAATACAAAAAGATAGAGGGATTGAGGGTGTTATTCGTAGGAGATATTTTGCATAGCCGGGTTGCCCGCTCAGGCATTTGGGGCTTCAAAAAGATGGGGGCCTCAGTTGCCATCTGCGGACCAACCACGCTTCTGCCCTGGGAAGCTGAGAAGATGGGAGTTGAGGTCTATTCAGATCTGGATAAAGCGCTCCAAGGAAGAGATATAGTAAATGTTTTGAGGATTCAGTTAGAAAGGCAACAAGCCGGGTATCTTCCCTCTTTAAGGGAATATGCCACTCTCTTTGGAATAACCCAGCAAAGACTTAAAAATTTGAATGAAAATTTCACCATTATGCATCCTGGTCCCATAAATCGAGGAGTGGAGATAACTCCTGAAGTTGCGGATGGACCGTATTCTGTGATACTTGACCAGGTTACCAACGGGGTAGCAATCAGAATGGCGGTTTTGTACCTTTTGAGTGGAG
>DASWLN010000189.1:0-2387 GCA_036396115.1 Candidatus Zixiibacteriota bacterium | reverse complement strand
AAATTCTTTAGACAGAAGAGTCTCATCCTCTCCTCCAAAATCAGCTCCCCACTGAAATGAGCTTCCTTTCTTATTTAGGATTTCCACTGCCTGGTCATACGAAATTCTGGGAAATGGTTTTTCGATGTTTTCCAGAGCAGGTATAGCTCTTTGCAAAGACTCCAATTCGGCTTTGCTATTCTTGAGGACCCATTTCACGATGTAACACAAGAAATCCTCTTCTAAATCCATATTGTCATTATTATCATAGAAAGGTTCCTCCGCCTCCACCATCCAGAATTCAGTTAGATGTCTTCTGGTTTTCGACTTTTCTGCCCGAAAGGTCGGACCGAAACAATAAACCTTTCCTAAGGAGACGCAAGCCGCTTCCAAATAAAGCTGACCGGTCTGGGCAAGATATGCCTTGCCCAAATCAAAGTATTTGGTTTCAAATAAAGTGGTGGCGGTCTCCCCTATTGCTCCGGTTAATATGGGCGTATCGATTAAGACAAAACCGTTTCTGTAAAAATAATCCCGAATCGCCATTATGATTTCATTTCTGATTTTCAAGATAGCGTATTGCCTGCTTGAACGTAACCATAGATGCCTGTGCTCCATCAGAAAAGCGGTGCCGTGCTCTTTCGGGGTTATGGGATAATCTTTGGCAATCTGGACTATTTTTATATCAGAGATAATCAGCTCATAACCACTCGGTGCTCGCCTGTCCTCTCTGATTTTGCCTTCAACTTCAAGTGAAGATTCTTGAGTGAGCTGGTCATACAGATTAAACACTTTCTCACTAACTTCCCCTTTAGACATAACCGCTTGAATTATCCCGGTCCCGTCCCTTATTATGAGAAAATGTATCTTGCCACTTGACCTCTTGTTGTAAAGCCATCCCTTGATGGTTATTTCTTGACCTACATATTTTCCTGCATCAACAATATAATAATGCTGCATCTTTACCCCTATGTGTGAGCTTATAAAACACCAAAGAGTTCTGCTACACTAAATCATCTATTGATTTCTAATATATTTGGTATAAAGGGGATTGGCAATAAAAATTTTGGTTTGAGTTCTTGGGATTGCTTCGTCTCCCGCCTTTGGCGGGATTCTCGCAATGACAGTATAGATGATGCGAGTCCCGATATTAATCAGGAGGAAGCAATCGATGTTTTCGGGGTACAAACTTACTCTACTTGTGCAGGAATTGGCTTTCCCGCACAAATAATAGGTTCGGGAATTCTCCCGCCAAGCGGGATCCTGGTGACAATTCCCGAACCAACCGCAAACAAACAAACCAGTGTTTTTTGGAGTGCAAGCCTTCAGGTTTGCCATATAAAATGATATGAAGCTAAAGTCGTAGATCCCCTACGGGGGCTTTATACTCCAGTTCCTAGAAACCTTTAACGTTATGGCAGGAGCTACTCCTGCCGTTTTAGAGTGTCATGACTATGTCCTGACACAACCCAAAACAGGGCGTAGGGGCAATTCATGAATTGCCCCTACATGTTTTATGTCATTCCTGCGAAAGCAGGAATCCATTTACTTTAGGGACTGAATTTACACTCTTGCGGGAATGGCAGTCTAAAAAACATCCTCATATCTCGGCAAAGATTTGACCAGTATGGTGCCGTTGGCAAAAGAATTTATTATCTTGGATTTGATGTCTTCAATCCAAACCAAGTTGCTTTGTTTGAGCTTTATCTCAAATGACAAAAGCGAGTCAATCAGATATAGTGGTTTTCTAGCGACGGCAAAGTGGTTTGGCGGGGATATGCTCTTGCAGATAGTAAAACCCTTTTTGTATCCTGCCTCTTTTGCCATAGCACGAACTCTTGAGTTAGTTTTTCCAAAAGGATAGGATAAAAGGTCGATTTTCTTGCCCAGTTCTTGCTCTAGCTGGTCTTTAGATACTTCTAGTTCATATTTTAGATGCTTATCTGATAGTCTGGTTAAATCAGGATGATTGACCGAATGAGAGCCAAAGAGAAATCCATATTCTGACATTTCCTTGATTTGTTCCCAGCCGAGATGTTTAAATCTTCTATTGCCCAAATTGGCATCCCAACTATTCTCTTTTCCTACGAATCCTGTGGGGATAAAGATGTAGGCAAACATATTATGTTTTTGCAGTATGGGAAGGGCATTCTGGTATATGCTTTCATACCCGTCATCAAAAGTCAGGACGACTTTCTTGTCTTGGGTACTTAGATTATCTATCTCTTCAAAAGTAACGGTTTTGTATCCGCTTTCAGAAAGAAATCTGATTTCTCTTTCGAACTGTTTTATTGTCTGTCTGGTAATACCCCATTCAAAGGAATTGTCTATCTTATGAAAAAGCAATATTGGCCTATCTGGCATTGACATAAATCCATTACCCTACCTTATCCCAGTCTATCTTCTTC
>DASWLN010000188.1:0-7275 GCA_036396115.1 Candidatus Zixiibacteriota bacterium | reverse complement strand
GCCAAAATCGTGGTGGTGGGATGTTATGCTCAAACAGAAGAAGAGGTCTTAAAAACTTTACCCGGCGTTAGTTTGGTGGTGAAAAATGAAAACAAAGAGGAAATCTTAAGAAAAATAACCCGCCTATTCGATGGAGATAGTCTAATTGAAAATAAGATACCTCTTTTAAATCAAATCGAAGTCTCAGGTCATACGAAACATACCCGAGGATTGGTTAAGATTCAGGATGGATGCAATCAAGCCTGCAGTTACTGCATTGTTCCTTTGGCGCGTGGCCCAGAAAAAAGTAGAAGATTAGATTCCATTTTATCTGAAATCGGAAACCTCGATAAGAACGGTTTCAGGGAAGTGGTTTTGACTGGTGTGCATATTGGAAGGTATGATTTTGAAGGTATAAATCTGCACCAGCTTCTAGACGAGATATTGAAGCGAACCCAAATCAAAAGAGTACGCTTAAGCTCAATTGAGCCTAAAGAGATAGCCGATGAGCTTATTGATCTAGCTAGTAATAATGACAAGATTTGCAGGCACTTTCATATTCCTTTGCAAAGCGGGGATGATTATATACTTTCAAGAATGAATAGGAATTACACCACAGGGGAATATGCAGAGCTTTTGGATAAAATCATAAAGAAAATTCCAGATTGTTTAGTTGGTGCGGATGTTATGGTTGGATTTCCGGAAGAGTTAGAAAGTAATTTCCAAAATAGTTTGGATTTTGTGCTTTCCCAACCCATAAATTATCTACACGTTTTCAGTTATTCGGACAGAAAGGGAACAGTTGCCTCAAAGCTACCCGATAAGATTCCTCCACACGTAATAAAGAAGAGAAATAAGCTTTTTCGGGAATTGGGATATAAGAAATGGGTAAATTTCATAGAAAAATTCATTGGTAAGAAATTAGGGGTTTTGATTGAGAAAAGAAGGGATAAAAAAACGGGTAAATTGACCGGGTTGTCGGATAATTATATAAGAGTCTTAATAGATGGAGAGGATAGGTGGATGAATCAGTTGGTGGAGGTTGAGATAACAAGAAGGGAAGGTAGGGTCTTAGTAGGTGAGTTTGTCGGATAGACCCGAAGTTTTGTCTATAGTGATAAATCCGCCCAACGAAGCCCGATAGATCCCGCCAGAGGCGGGATAAATCGGGACGGGTTTGGACAACTCTAACGAAATAGGAATGCAGGCGATCCACATGGGTCGCCTACAAGAAAAGGTTATGACAGAAAAAAACTGCCCATTCCCTCACCTACGGCTATCTGATGAATGCTGATAATAGGTTTTAGACTTGTTGACAACTTATAATTTCTGATATATATTGAAGTTGTATACAAATCCGTTAAAACCTTAAGAATAAGTTTACGACTTGTTGACAACTTCAAACTTTAGTTCTAGGATAAAGTTGTAAACTAAACACAGGCGGGATATATGGATCTAAAAGCACTTATCCTAAAAAGACTGGAAAGGAAAGGGAGAATAAACTCAGACGAGATCGTAAAAGCCACAGGGTTTTCGAGGGCTTATGTCAACAGATTCTTTCAGGAGCTAAGAGACCAGGGGAAAATCGTCCTGCTTGGTAAAGCCAACCGGGCTCATTACGTTCTTGCATCTGAGGGGGCAGTAACAGATGCAAAAAGTAAAATAACCGACATCACTTTGAATCTAGAGAATAAAGAACTCTATGAAGACAAGGTTCTTGACCAAATCAAGAAGAAAACGGGAATATTCATGGGGCTTCGAAAAGAAATTTCAGATATCTTAGATTATGTGTTTTCTGAAATGTTGAACAACGCCATCGAACATTCTGCTTCGAAGATTATACGGGTGGTGATAAAAAAAGATGAAAATAATATCAGTTTTGCCGTGGTCGATAGGGGCATAGGAATTTTCAATAATATAATGAGGAAGAAAAAGTTGGGAAGCGCTTTAGAGGCAATACAGGACCTGCTTAAAGGCAAACAGACAACTATGCCTAAGCTGCATAGCGGAGAAGGCATTTTCTTTACTTCCAAAGTGGCAGATATGCTCATCATCCAGGGGTCAAATAAGAAGTTGATATTTAACAACCTATTAGATGATGTTTTTATAGAAGATATAAAACCGGTTAACGGAACCAAAGTCAATTTTTCAATTGAAAGAAATGCCAAGAAGAAATTATCTGATATTTTTAGAAAATATACGGACTCATCTTTTGAGTTCAGCAAGACATCAGTGACAGTTAAACTCTTCAGGATGGATTCCAAGTACATTTCACGCTCGGAGGCAAGAAGAATTGTTGCAGGTCTTGATAAATTCAAAAAGATTATCTTGGATTTTAAGGGGATTAAAACAATCGGACAAGGCTTTGCCGATGAGATATTCCGCGTATGGGGCTCCGGCCATCCGGAAATCACCATTGAAATACTTAACGCAAATGACAATGTTCGATTTATGATAAAGAGAACAAAGACACAATGACGGAATTGTGAGTTTTGCGGTTGGGCAAACCCCGAACTACGCTGGTGCAGGGTAAGATGCAAAAGCGAAGGCGACATTCCGGAATGTCGCCTACAAGAAAAGGTTATGAAAAAAAACAAATCCGCATATTTTCTCACCTTCGGTTGTCAGATGAATGTCTATGATTCGGATGTTTTGAAATCTATCCTGACAAAAAACAACCATTCAATTGCTGACGGTCTGGAAAATGCAGATTTGATAGTGGTCAATACCTGTTCAGTTCGTCACAGGGCGGAAGTGCGGGCTTTGGGTCGTATTCGAGATTTGAAACAGTATAAGTTATCCAACCCGAATCTTAAGATTGCAGTGGTTGGGTGTATGGCTCAAAGAATGGGGGAGGATCTTCTAAAAGAGCTTCCTTTTGTTGATTTGGTTTTGGGAACAGAGCGATTATTTGAGTTAGATACTTATCTCGAGAAATTAGAAGGAAATCGAATTGTCGATACTAGGGTGGATGGTAAGTTGCCTGACGGAACCATACCCAAAAGCGATAGCGATTATTCTGCCTTCGTAGCCATATCCAGAGGTTGCAATAATTTCTGTTCGTATTGCATTGTCCCCTATGTGCGGGGTCAGGAAAAGCACAGACCAGCAAAACAGATAATAGACGAAGTCCGACAATTAGCACAAAAAGGATACAAAGAGGTTACTTTATTGGGGCAGAACGTCAATTCCTACAAGGATGGAATTTACGATTTCGCCGATTTATTACAGATGATAAATGATAATACAGAAATAAATTGGATAAGATTTATGACTTCCCATCCAAAAGATTTATCCTCCAAATTAATTGACAAAATCTCGAACTTGTCTAAGGTCTGTGAGCATTTACATTTACCTTTACAATCTGGCTCGGATATTATTCTCCAGAGAATGAATCGCAATTACACTTCGAGTGATTATCTGAATCTTGTGCAACAAATCAGAGGCAAAGTAGGGGATTTGTGTTTAACTACAGACATAATAGTTGGCTTCCCCGGGGAGACTCCTTCCGATTTCCAAAAGACGTTAAGTGTGCTTGAGAAAATCAGATTCGATGCGGCTTTTACCTTTCGCTATTCTCCTCGTGAGGGGACCAAAGCAGAAAGTTTCGAGGATGATGTTCCAGAGAAAGAGAAGATTAGACGGCTGGAGATTTTAATAGTGTTACAAAAAGAGATTTCCCAAAAACAAAACCAAAACTTTGTAGGCAGGGAACTGGAAGTCTTAATAGATGGGTATAGCAAAAAAGATAAAACCAGACTCAAAGGGAAAACCAGAACTGACAAAACCGTAGTTTTGGATAAGAAAGAGGATTTTTTAGGCAGTTTCAGGCAAGTTAAAATCATCTCCGCCAACCCCTGGACTTTGTTCGGACAGCTACAATAGTTTGTACTTCTCCCTATTTACCCCACAAAATTTTGGAAATAATTGCTTGATTTTGAGGTCGGTTTGGTTATACTGTATAGAAACCGTCCAAATCTATCCAGGAATAAACTGATGACCTCCTTGTTGATAGAAGTCATCTTCTCTTTTACCCTTTTTTTACTTTTAATCTTCCTTTATAGTATCCGCGAAAGATATCTGGTCTTAACTTTTAAGGGATGGGATAAGCTTCTCTTGGGAATCTTTGTGCTTCTTTTGGGGAGCTTGTTCGACTTGACAGACAACTTTGCAAGCGTTCAAAGGGTTTTCCTCTTGGATAATCTTCCCTTGAACCTTGTGCTGAAAATCGGCTTTTACATTGTAGGAATGATTTTAGTGGTAAGTGGGCCTTTAAATTGGCTTTCCGAGATTCTGGAGTGGAAAAGAAAAACAAAAGAAAAAGATAGAATAGTAAACCTTTTGGTTGGTTTCTCTGCCAAAGGAAGAGGATATAAATCACTTCTGGATATGTTCAATTTCGTTCTGGTGGAAGTTGGCCATTATTTTCAGGTTGAATTCGGGGCGATATTTCTTTTAGACGATTTGAAAGAGTTTTTAATCTTGGAGTCCCATGTGGGCTTGTCTTCCAATGCCATCCATAACTTAGAGAGAATAAGATTAAATGATTCGGCTTTCAGTCGAGTGGTTAAAGATGGCACAACCCAACTGATAAATGATATCTTCTTTGAAGAGAAGAGGTTGGCTCTTCATCTGAAAGAGGATAATTTAGAATCCCTTTTAGCTGCTCCGATTGTAGCTAAGGGCAAAATATCGGGAGTTTTGACGGTTTTCAGCAAGGAAAGATTTAAATTCAATCAAGAGGATGCCAAGCTCTTTTTGTCTTTGGGTGAGCAGATGGGAGAAATAGTCGAAAATATGAGGCTTAGCGGGGAGTTAATGAGAAAAGACGAGAGGTTAAAGAAAGTCGAAAGCCAAGCCAAGCTCATTTCCAAAATAACAAGCGCGCTGGCTTCCGTCTATCAGACAGATAAAGTCTTGGACAGACTGACCCTGGACAGCTTACAGATGATTGAGGCTTCAGTCGCCATGCTCTTTTCAATAGAGGGAGAAGATTTGACTCTGAGGTCAAGTTTGAATGAGGATTCAATTGGAAAAAAGATGAGAATATCGGATTTTCCTCTAATCGGTGAGGTTATTGAGAAGAAAAAACCGATGGTCAAAACTGAGCTTTTCCGCGGCAGTGAGCCGGAATCAATCGTCTCTAAAAGAAGAGTGAAATCCTCCCTGGCAGTGCCTTTGCTTTCCGAGGATAAGGTCTTAGGAGTTTTGCTTTTTGAAAATCATGAACATTCCCGTACCTACAGTGCTTGGGAAATAGAGCAGGTGCAGACATTGGCTAATTTAGCCACATTGGCTCTGGAAAAAGATAAGACAAATAGGGAATTGCAAGCCATACTTGGTGATAAGAGGCTGGGTGCGAGTTTGGGAGAGTGGAGCAATGATGTCAATAATATGTTAGCCGGGATATTAGGAAATATTCAACTTCTGCAGGAGAATATCAAAGATAAACGAGTGGTTTCCGCCCACCAGACAACTGAGTATCTGAAAACAGTTGAAGAGGCGGTGTTGGCTACCAGTCGGATGGTTAAGAAGATTCAAAATGTGCCGGTAACTGAAAAAGAAGAGATTACACCAAAAAGAAAAATAACCATTCCCCGAGAAGAGTTAGTAAAACCCGAAGTCAAAAAAGAAAAAGAAATTTACAAGGTTTTGGTTGTAGATGACCAGGAGATCATAAGAGATCTGGTGCAGAATATCCTGAAGGGGTTGGGATATCAATCAGTTCTGGCTTCGAACGGCAGAGAGGGGCTGGAGAAGTTTAGGGAGGAGAGGTTCGATTTAGTTATAACCGATTTAGGTATGCCGGATATTTCCGGCTGGGAAGTGGCAAGTGACATAAAAAAACAAAGGGAGGATATTCCCGTAATACTTATCACCGGCTGGGGGATTCATCCTGACCCGAATAAGATGAAAGATTCGGGCATAAATTTCCTTTTAACCAAGCCGTTCAAAGTTGACCAACTGGAGAAAGTAATACAGGATGCAGTGGAGTTAATTCGCATCAAAAAATAAGGGGGGGGACTAGTGGCTAAAGTAGGCAAGATAGACTTGGAGGTTTTTACAAAATTCGTGCTTTCGCATCTGGGAGCGGAGAACAAGAAAGTTCTGGTTCCGCCCTTGACCGGTGTGGATGCATGTGTGATTGATATTGGCAACGATAAAGTTTTAATCACAGCCGAAGACCCAATCTTTCCTGCCCCAGGCCTGCCTTTGGAAACCTTTGGATGGTTCACTGTGCATATTGGTGCTTCGGACGTGGCAGTGATGGGGGTTAAGCCGGAATTTATGACCTATTCTCTTCTAATGCCGCTCCAGACCGAAGACAAAGACCTTGAAATCATGGTTGATTCGATTCACCGTGCTGCCAAGGATCTGGATATTGCTATTGTGGGAGGACATACCGGCTATTATCCGGCAGTAACGTTGCCCATAATTGGAGGGATTTCGGTTTTCGCCATTGCCAGGAAGGATGAATACGTTACTCCTGCCGGAGCAAAGGTTGGTGATAGGATAATACTTACCAAAGGACCAGCCATTGAGGCGGCTGGGCTATTGTCGGTTATTTACGAGAAGAAGCTCTTGTATCACTATCCTAAAGAGTTGGTAGATAAAGCTAAGGGATTATGTAATTCCATCACTGTGGTGAAGGATTGTTTGGTTGCCAAGCAGGTGGGTGGGGTTACAGCTATGCATGACGCCACTGAGGGTGGAGTGATTGGTGGGCTTTTCGAGGTGGCCAATGCCAGCGATGTAGGAATGGAAGTGGATGAATCGTTATTTATTTATCCACCAGAAGTTGATATGATTTGCGATTATCTCAAAATAGATGCGCTCGAAGCCATTGGCGAAGGGTCGCTTTTGATTTGTGTTTCACCTGAAAGAGCAAATATGGTTGTGTCCGAGTTAAAGAAAAACAATATAGATTCATCTATCATCGGTCGGGTTACAGATAAAAGAAGCGGTAGGTTCATAAAAAGAATTGATGGCTCAAAAAGGGAATTGGAAATTCCGAAACAAGACCCCTTTTGGCCTGCGTTTTTTAAGGGGTTGGGGGAGATAGGGTAAAGCAGTTTTAAGTTTCGAGTTTTGAGTTGTGAGTTACGAGACAACCTCACGTTAACGAGGCTGTCTAAAAACACTCTCTTTCGCCTTTTTGTCATTGCGAGCGACCGTACGGTTCGACTTTGCTCACCGTCCCTGAGCCAAGTCGAAGGGAGGGAGCGTGGCAATCTCTTTGTTTATCTGATAGTTATGAGATTGCTTCGTCGGGCTGCGCCCTCCTCGCAATGACAC
>DASWLN010000187.1:0-14795 GCA_036396115.1 Candidatus Zixiibacteriota bacterium | reverse complement strand
GATGGGATACCTGCCAAAGCCAGCCACAACGTAAGAGCTGGCCAAAAAATCCAAATTGATTTTTCTAATAGATTGTTGGAAGCGGAAATCCTTTCCGTTCCCCCGGAGACAAATCTAACAAAAGAAGAGGCGAAAAATCTTTATAAAGTGATAAGAGAAGAGAGGAAGAGGGTGTTGGAATAGGGTTGTTTGAAATGTCAGGAGTAACTCCTGACATAACCTCCAAACAAGAAAGAACAAAATGACTTGGCAGTTTGAATATAGTAGTATGTGGTGGCTTCCAGAGAAACCAGAAATGAGAGTTCCTGGAATCATTAAATTATATCAAGGCAAAGAAATCACTTTAGAACTAACTTATTCCTCGGAAAATAAAGAAAAGATCTTTACCGAGATCTCGCACGATTTGATTTTGGGAACTTCCCCAGATGGACAGTTAATAACTCTTTATAAATGTTCCCATGCCGAACATCTAACCAGTCTTCATAGTTTAGAAAAAGCCACCTTCGAAGTAGATATCGTTTTTATTGGAGTTCATTTTGAGAGAAAAGAGGATATTAAATTCAATCAATTATTTATTTATTATTTGTATTTATACGAATGGGCTAGAATTTCCTCGCTTGAGACAAGATTTTTGCCACATAAGAAAGGGGAAATTGCAAAATATGAAAGACTAAAGTCAATCCAAATGGCTGATTTTAAAGATTTCAAGATATTTTTGGGTCTTAATCCTTTACTTATACGCGAGCCGAAAAAGATAAACATTGAAGAGAATGCTTATATAGGGATAAGAGCACCAAAAGGCATCTATTTTGAAGAGTATTTGGATATTATATATGCGATTCAAAGCTTCCTTTCTTTTGCAGTTTCGAGTGGGACGCACCCATCAGGTATTGCAGGTATTACGAATACAAGGTCAGAAGTATCGAAAAATGGGGAGCAAGTCTATTATTCGATCAACATTATTTGTTCCCCGAAAATTATTCGTTTTGCATCTGAGGAACCGATACCAAATAGGATGCTTTTTACGTTTAAAGATATGAATAGCAAACAACATATTTTCCTAGAAAATTGGTTAAATAAAGAAGATTTGCTAAAACCCGTTTATGATCTATACCTGACCCAATTATATGAGCCTTTTTTACATAAAGAACAAATTTTTCTGAACCTGGCACTTGCTATTGAATCATATCACAGAAGAACCATGAATAATTTCGAATTATCAATTCAGAAACATGCCAAGAGAATTAATGAAATCATTAAGTCAACTCCATGTCCTCATAAAAAATGGCTGGAGCAGAAACTTAATTATAGCAATGAATTGAGTTTTCGTGGGAGAATTAAAGATATTCTACGTAGATTCAATAAGATTTCAAAATGTTTTATTGGCGATAAAAAATCCTTTATTCAGAAAGTTGTTGTTACGAGAAATTATTTAGTTCACCTCGATAAAGCGCTGAAGGGAAAATCCGCAAAGGGTAAAGAGCTACATAATCTCAATCAAAAGATAAAAATATTAATAGAACTATGTTTTTTAAGGGAAATTGGATTTGCCCCAGTCAAAATAAGAAAACTAATTCTTGAGAAATATTGGTCCTTATTTATTGACTTTCCCAACCTTGACAGGAGAATTTTCGATTAGGTTTTGCAGGCGACATTCCGGAATGTCGCCTACGGTTTTGTTATGTAGGGGTCGGATTTCCTTCGACCTTGCTCAGGATGGTGAACTTGTTGAACCATATCCGACCCGCGGGCTTGATCGCCCCGCCAATGGCGGGGGATTTTCAATAAATCAAGCCCCTGCATAATAACGTAGGGACAGAACACTGTTCTGTCCCTACAAAAGCTACAAATCCCTTTCTCTTACCACTTCTTACTCAACGCCCTTTGATACAACTCCACATATTTCTTGGCAGAAGCTTTCCAGGAGAAATCCTGTTTCATTCCAGCTAAGGTCAACTTGGTCCAGAGAGTTTCACTTTTATACAAATTGATTGCCTTTTGAATTGTTTCCAAAAGCTTTTCCGCACTGTAAGTTTTAAAAGAAAAGCCATTTCCTTTGCCAGTAATGGGATTGTAATTGGCAATTGTATCTGCCAAGCCGCCGGTATGTCTGACAATGGGCACAGTCCCATATTTTAAACTATAAAGCTGATTTAAGCCACAAGGCTCATATCTGGAAGGCATCAAAAACATATCGCTTCCCGCTTCAATCAAATGAGCCAGTTTGTTATCAAATCCCAAAGTGACCTTTAGTTTGTGAGGGAACTTCTTTTGCATATTAGTAAAAAGCAAATGATACTTCTCATCTCCGGTTCCCAAAATCACAATCTTTAAATCCAAGGACAAAAGTCTCTCAGAAATCTGAGCAATCAGGTCAAAGCCTTTTTGGTCAGCCAGACGGGAAATCACGCCGACAAGCGGAGTTCTTTTCTTATCCAAGGGAAGCTTGCTGGTTTTCAAAAGGTATTCTTTATTTTTTTCCTTTCCAGATAGGTCGTCAGGGTCATATTTATAGGGTATAAGCTCATCTGTTTTTGGATTCCATATATCGTAGTCAATGCCGTTGATAATGCCAAACAAGTCATCCTTACGGCTGGACAGGACCCCTTCCATTCCATATCCATATTCCGAACCAGATTGTATTTCCAGAGCATAAGTTGGACTTACCGTATTTACAATATCAGTATAAACTATGCCTGCTTTTATGAAGCTTACCTTTGACCAGAACTCAAAAGGGGAAGCAGGATAGAAGAGGCTTCTTTCTAAACCAAGTTTGTCGAAAGTCTCGGAAGGGAAGTTTCCCTGATAAGCCAAATTATGAATGGAGAAGAGGGTTGCGGTATTCTTAAAAAACGGGTCATCTTTGTATAGAGTCTTCAAATAAGCCGGGATAAGCCCGGATTGCCAGTCATTGCAATGTATAATATCCGGCTGCCAATCCAGTTTCTTCAAAACCTCTAAGGTTCCACGAGCAAGGAAGATGAACCTTTCGTCGTTGTCTATATAATCCAGACCAGTACTATTGTCTCTATAAAACTCATCCCGAAGATAATAGAAATTGTTCACCAAGAAGTAAAACTCTGCTTTAGAATCGGCAAGCATTGCAGATCTGAGTCCCAATTCAATCTGTTTTTCCCCAATTGGTATCTTACTTAATTCTATTTTCTTATCAATTAGATTGAATTTCTGGTCATCCACCATTTTGTATTTTGGCAGAAAAACCTTAACTTCATGTCCTAATTTAGATAAGACCTTAGGCAGAGCCCCAGCCACATCCGCCAATCCACCGGTCTTGGCAAAGGGGACTACCTCGGAAGAGACTATAGCGATTTTAAGTTTCTCTTTTAGCAAGCTCACCCCTTCCTATGGATTTCACTCCGTTCAATTTAAAGTTGTATAGAACGCAAGTAATTACAGGCATCCTCTGGAGCAGTGGGATTGATGTAAAACCCGCTTCCCCATTCGAATCCTGCAACTTTGGTCAACTTGGGCATTATCTCAATATGCCAGTGGTATTCCTTGGTAAAACTATCACCTACTGGTCGGGTATGCATAGTATAATTGTAAGGTGGGTTGTTTAGAGCTTTGGCTAATCTACTTAGAGTGTCTTTGAGTATCGCGGCCAATGCCGGCATCTCTTGCTGTTTGGTGTCATCATAGGTAGAATAATGCTTTTTGGGCAAAATCCAGGTCTCAAAAGGAAATCTGGCAGCAAACGGCTCAATGGAAATGAAACTTTCATTCTGATTCACTACCCTGACATTCTCCTCTTGTTCTTGTTTGACTATGTCACAGAAGATACAACGTTCCTTGTAGTCGTAATACTTCTTAGAGCCGTCTAGCTCCTCACTCACCCTTTTAGGTATGATAGGCGTAGCGATGAGTTGGCTGTGGCTATGCTCCAAAGAAGCCCCGGCCTCCAATCCCTGATTTTTAAAGATGAGAATATATCTTAAGCGCGGGTCATTTTTCAGGTCTACGGTTCTTAAACGATAAGCCCAGAGCACATCCTCCACTCTCTTTTGGTCGAGGTCAGCTAACTCCTTGGTATGTTCTGGAGTCTCAATTATCACCTCGTGCGCTCCCACTCCATTCATTTTGTCGAAGATGCCACGGCCTTCACGGTTAAGCTCACCCTCAACTTTCAAGGCGGGATACTTATTGGGTATGACTCTTAAGGTCCAGCCGGGCTTGTTGGCTGGAGATTGGTCAGGCCTGAAAGCCAAAACCTCGGGAGGAGTGGAAGATTCATTTCCCGGACAAAAGGGGCAAAGCTTACTTTCCTGCCTTTTGGGAGGAGCGGGAAAATCAGATGGCCTTTTCCCTCTTTCAGTTGAGATTATGACCCATCTTCCGATGACCGGGTCTTTTCTCAGTTGAGGCATTTTCTTATCTCCTTTGGGGCTCGCCTAAACAGTACAAAAACGCTCTTGTTTTGTCAACTTCAAAATAGACTCAAAGTTCCTTCTCTTTCTCAGTTAACTCAAATATCTTATGGAAAAGCTCCTTCAAATTCTCGCCAGCTTTAACTTGACGCCTCATAACTGTTATTTCGGCAGTTTGAATTGCTTTCTCCAACTGATACTTTACCCATCCATCTTTTCCTCCCCAATAAAACGAAGGAATGAATTTCTCCTTGGGCATTCCTCCGCCAAAGATATTAGTGGAGTAGCCAACAGTTGTTCCACTGTTAAGGAGCGTTCCTATTCCGGTCTTAACATGGTCAGCCAGAAAAACACCCACCTTGCTTAAGCCAGTGTTAACCATCTCCCCATTTAACATAACCCTAATCGAACTGTAATTGTTCTTTAAGTCGCTATTGGTGGTAAGGGCACCCAAATTCACCCATTCTCCCGCATAGGAATGTCCTAAAAATCCGTGATGGCATTTATTGCTGTATCCCAAAATAATCGATTTCTCCACTTCTCCAGCTATTCGATTTACCGGTCCAAAAGAATTTCCCTCTCTTATCGCTCCTCCCAGAATCTGGCTTTCCTCTCCGATGTAGCAGGGCCCCTCAATTCGGGTATGAGACAAGATAGTTACTTTTCGGTCAATATAAATCGGCCCCTTTCTTGCATCCAGTACCGCAAAAGCATCGATTTGAGATTGTTCGCCGATGAATATCTCCTTATCGTTATAGAGAACTGCCTGGGAATCAATTTGACTCGCTTTCCTGTTAGTTTTGAATTTTGAGTTTTTCTTAAATAGGTCAAAATCTTTCTTAATCTGTTCGCCATTTCGTTCAACTAAATTCCATAAATAACTTGCCATCTCAGCTTTAATTCTGACATTTTTCAGTTGCCCTTTGATATGGTCTAGATTTTGTGGCTCGTATAATTGGACCAATTTCTCTTTGTACTTCTTGAAAGAGCTTCCCTTAAGGGATATTGCCACAACCTCCTTGGCACAGAGATACACCTTATCTTCATCTGAAAAAGATAAATTGGATCTCAAGCTTTCATCAAATATCGCTCGACCATTAATCAAAAGTATCTGGTCGGCTTCCTCTACCCCAAAGGAATTGACTTTCAATTGGGTTTTTGTGCCAATCCAATCTTTGAGATAATCTCTACACAAAAGAGTGATTTCAGCCTCCGGGAAAAGGAGGCTTATCTTTTGCTCTAAGGTGTTTATTCCGAAAAGTAATTTGTAAACCGGGCGGCTGTAAGATAAAGGAAGGAAATTAGCATATGCGGCATCTTCAAAAATGAAAACTTTTTGTCTCATCTCTTCTCCATTCTTACATAAACCTCAGTCTTTTAATCCTTTCCTCTGTGGGAGGGTGAGTTGAGAAAAGTTCATTCAGTTTACCCTTATGGTCGAGAAGAGGGTTGACTATATACAAATGGGCAGTGGCTTTATTTGCCACTTCCAGGGGCTCTGTGTCTTTGGCGATTTTCTCCAGAGCAGAGGCCAGCCCCTCTGGATACCTGGTCAAGAGAGCGCCATTGGCATCCGCCAGGTATTCTCTCTGCCGGGAAATAGCTAACTGCACTAACTTGGCAATGAGTGGAGAGAGGATTGCCAATGCTAAAGCGACCAGTATGATTACCCCTTCAATTTGACCACCTCTGGAGTCCCTTCTCCTTCTGCCATAAAAAAAACTTCTTCCCATCCAATCCGAAATGAGGACAATTGTGCCAACGAAGATAACCACCAAGGTGGCATAGCGAATATCGTAGTTCTTGATGTGCGACATCTCATGGGCGATAACCCCTTCCAGCTCCAGCCGGTCGAGTTTGTCCAGGAGCCCAGTGGTGACCACAATTGCGGCAACTTTAGGATTTCTTCCAGCGGCAAAGGCATTGGGTGCGCTGTCTTCAATAATATAAGCTTTGGGTTTAGGTATCCCTGCGGCAATGGCTAACCCCTCAACCACATTGGCTAAATAGGGATTCTCCTTTTCATCCACCGGCTTGGCTTTACTCACTGCCAGAACGATTTTGTCGCTTTGAAAATAACCAATCAGAGCCAGAACTAGGGCAATAACAAAAGCAACCACCAGCCCAGCGTATCCCCAGCCCTGGGCCTGACCGAAGACCCATCCCAAGCATAAGATGAAGACAATGAAGAATAAAACCAGAAAGAAGCTATTTCTCTTGTTGGCCGATATCTGTTTGTACAAGATTATACCTTCTTAGCAGCATTTATAACCCCGTAAGTCCTTTCATCCAAATAAGCCAAAAGTTTGAAGTATTTGTATCTTTCGTCCACATCCTTCTCCACTGCCTCTTTGTCCATTGCCGCCAAAAGTACCTTTCCGAAAATTACTATCTCCTCTTTATATTTCTTAGTCCAATCCAAGGAGCACTCCAGATGCGCTTTGCACTCAGCTATGCGAGGCGTAGATATCTTGGTTGACTTGGTTAGAGTTAATTCTGCCTTCTCGATCTTTTTGGGGTCATCTTTGTCCAATTCTATGATTTTCCACGCACTTTGCACTATTTCCTCCCCCGGGATATTGATCACAAATTCTCCAGTGGAGAGGATGTTCTTGGCGGTGGTATGATTAGTGTTACAGCCGAATCCAACTATGGGCGGGTTAGAGGAGAAGATGGAAATCCAACTTTTGGGCGCAACGTCCGGGATTCCCTCTCGACTGATTGAAGTCACTAAAACTATTTGGCCCAGCAGAGGGAAGCGCAACTCGCCTAAGCGGGGAAAGGGGGTAGAAAGCTGATTAATATCGAAATCGATTTTTTCTTTTATCTTTTTCATATTTTACTCCTTTTAAAAGAAAACTTACAAAAATTTAATCTATGCTCTAAATAAAAAGTAAATTTAAAGGTATCTTGAGGGAAAAATTGCAGTCTTCTCAACTGGCAATTTCAATTTAACATTGAATATAGTTTCTTTTGAATAGGTGTCAACAGAAATCTGTGATTGAATCTTTTAGCTTTTCACTTTAGCCGAAGAAGCGAATGATTCTTTGGAAGTCTGAACTTCGAGCTTTCCTTTATCAATCAGACCCTTGTTCCAGGCATCAAGCAGCACCTCCACAATGGAGAGGTCGAATTGGGTGCCAGCATTCTCCTTTATTTCCTCTAACGCTTTTTCGAACCCTTTGCTTTTGCGGTAGGGCCTGTCACTGGATATGGCGTCGAAAGTATCCACCACCGCCATCAATCTTCCTTGAACGGGAATATCTTCTTTAGCTAACCCTTCCGGATAACCCTGGCCATCATACCTTTCGTGATGATACAGAACGTAAGGCAAAGCCGGAGCCAGAAAGGAGATTCCTTCTAAGATTTTGACCCCCTGTTGAGGATGAAGTTTCATGATTTCAAATTCCTCTAGAGTTAATTTTCCAGGTTTATTCAAGATAGCATCCGGCACTCCAATTTTGCCAATATCATGCAGTATTCCACCCATTTTGACCTCCCGCATTCTCTCCTCTTCCCAGCCCATCTGGCCGGCCAAGAACTCCGCTATGTACCATACCCTCTCCGTGTGGCCGCGGGTGTATGTATCCCTCGCCTCCACTGCATTGGCCAGGGCAGTCAGGGTCTCCAAATAAGATCCTTTGAGGTTTTCATACAGTTTTGAATTCTCAATAGCAGAGGCGGCTTCGCTGGCAATAATGGAAAGGGATTGAAGCTGTCCTTTGGTGAAGGGGTTGGCTCTTTGGCTGCGAATCAAATTCAATACCCCAATTACCTTTCCCTTAGCCAGAAGAGGATGGCTGATAGCTGACTTAATATCTCTCCCCTTGGTTTCGCTGGATAGCATTTGGCGTATGTTACTTTCATCCAAAATCTGAGGCTGACCGTTTTTTATGATGGAGTCGATGATTGGGTCCTCCTCGCTCAAATCTCTCTGATTCGATTTCCCTTTAGTTGTGCCCAGAGACGCCTTTGGCTTTAAGCTCTTAGCTTTTTCATCCCAGAGGAGAATTGAGCCCAGATTGGCTCCGAATTCACGCACCGCCGTATCTAATATCAAATTCAATAAAGAATCCAATTCCACGGTTGAGCCCATAGCTTGGCTTATCTGATATAGGGAAACCATCTCCTTAAGATGAACGTTCTCCCGATAAAGCTGTTGTCTTTCTAATCCACGTCGGATAATGGCTTTTAGTCTTTCCACGGAGAAAGGTTTAATCAGATAATCATAAGCTCCCAGCTTCAGTACTGAGACCGCATTCTCGATGGTGGGCTGGCCAGTCATCAAGACAACCACTACATCCGGGTGTAGCTCTATGGCTTTGTTCAATACCTCCATACCCGATTTATCACCTAAGATCAGGTCAGTTAAGAGGAAATCTATGGGTTGGCTTTCGATTATTTGAATCGCTTTCTGTAGACTATCAGTTACCAGCACATTGTAATCGAAATCGGAGAGACTCTCCTTTATGATATCGCAGATATATTTTTCATCATCCACCACCAATATATTGGGAGCTTTGGACATAGCACTCATATGTTTAAGATACCATCCCTGGTTAATTGGTTACATCATTTGTTTTATCGGCGGGAAGATGGAAAAGTTGAATTTAAGCAGTATATTTTTGAAAGGATAGTTAGGCTGGCATGATGTGATTTCTCAAAATGCCTATATGCTCTATTCTTATCTCTATGGTATCTTCGGGAATCAGGGAATTGACCCCAGATGGGGTTCCAGTGGAGATAACATCTCCAGGCAATAAAGTCATCACTTTAGAGACAAAACTTACGATCTCCTCCACTGAGAATATCATCTGATTGGTATTGGAGGATTGTTGCACTTTTCCGTTAAGGTACGATTCTATTTTCAGGTTGCTTGGGTCGATGCCAACCGAGATAAAGGGACCCAACGGGCAGAAAGTATCGAAGGATTTAGCCCTGGTCCATTGAATATCCTTTGTTTGCAAGTCTCTGGCAGTTATGTCATTCAAGCAGGTATATCCGAAGATATGGTTACCAGCTTGCTCTGCAGAGGTATCTTTGCATCTCTCCTTCATGACTACAGCTAACTCAGCTTCGAAGTCTAATCTCTTGACCCCGGGAGGATAAATTATTTTCTCCTCCGTGGCGATTAGGCTACTGGTTGGTTTCATGAAGATAACCGGCTCTTCTGGAGCTTGGCTGGCAGAGGAGCTTTCCTTTATGTGATCGTGGTAATTCAGACCTACAAGGATTATCTTGGTTGGCTGACAGGGGGGAAGAAGCTTTACCTCATCCAAGTTGTAACCGTATGAGCTAACCTCATACTGGCAAAATATATTTCCCTCAAGGGGATATATTTTTTCCTCTACTATCCCGTAATGCTCTTTATCCTCTATTTTAAAGCGAGCGAACCTTTTCATAAATCTAATCTTCCATCAGAACCCTAAGATGAGTCTCCACTGAGTCGCACAGGGATTTCAAATGATATCCTCCTTCTAATGCCGAGACTATTCTTCCCTGACAGCAACTATCTGCTAGTTTCTTTGTCACCTGCGTCATCTTTTTGAACCCTTTAGTGCTGACCTTAAGTCCGGTTAAAGGGTCATCTTGATGAGCATCGAACCCGGCTGAGATGAGAATGAATTCCGGTGAGAATTTCAGAGCCAGGGGGGAAAGAATGTTCTCAAAAGCTTCGACATATTCCAAATCGCCACTTCCGGCTGCCATAGGCATATTGAAGGTGAATCCCTTTCCTTTGTTCTCGCCTTCCTCATTTTCCTTTCCAGTTCCCGGATAGTAGGGAAATTGATGTATGCTGAAATAATATACTCGGGGGTCAGAGCAGAATATCTCTTGTGTTCCATTGCCGTGATGGGCATCCCAGTCCACAATCAACACTCTATTTAACTTGTGTTTTTCGAGCAGGTACTGAGCCGCAATAGCCAAATTATTGAAAATGCAGAATCCCATCCCTCTTTCCTTTTCAGCATGATGACCTGGGGGGCGAATTGCACAGAAGACATTCTTCAGGTTACTTCCCATCACTTCCTCCACTCCCTGGAGCACCCCTTCCACTGCCAGAAGGGCCACATTGAAGGAATCCTTAGAAACCACAGTATCTGGGTCCAACATCCCATTTCCCTTCTCGCAAGTTTGCTTCACCAGCTCAATGTAGTCTGGAGAGTGAACCTTCTTCACCCATTCGAGAGCCAAGTTAGAGTTGGGCTGTATCAATTTCAATTGAGAAAGAGCCCCTGTTTTCTCTAAGTGTTGCATTAAGGATATTAACCTTTCTTTATTTTCAGGATGGCCCGCACCAGTGTCGTGCAGAAGGTAATCTGGATGATAAACCAAACCGGTTGACATCATTTTCTTCCCCTTATCATACCTAAGTAAAAATTGTTCAAATCGAAATACTTTCGAGCTATGTGCAAAATTTCCCGTGAAGTTATTTTATCTATCCTTTGACCAAACTCCTCTGCCTGGTGCGCATCTCTTCCCAAAATATGATTCTTAGCATATTGATGAGCTAAGGCGGAATTGGTCTGCAGGGATATATTGTAAGCTCCACTGATGTAGGCTTTTGATTTTTCCAGCTCATCCGCTTCAACTTTACGCTTTCCAATTTTTTCAAACTCCTGTTTGAGCAAATCAATAACTATTTTTTCCTTTTGAGGAGAGGTGCCTATGTAACCGTAAAAGATGCCCCCATTTTTATAGGCGTCGCAGGCAGCATAAACCGCATAAGCCATTCCCCTTTTTTCCCTGAGCTCCGTAAATAACCTTCCTCCCATTCCGGAGAATATGCCCTGGATTAACTTTAATGGATAGAGGTCATCATCCGCAAAGCCACAGGTTAGAAATCCGCAAGCTATGGCAGTCTGGTTCTTGCTTCGTGGAACAATATTTGTTCTCTCTTTGGTTTGATGTACTAGTATCATTTTTTGTTCTTCAATTTTAACTCTGCCTAAACTTTTCAGACCCAATTCTATTTTCTTCTTTAACCATTCGGTTTTAAAATCTCCCACTGCGGAGATTACCAAGTTTTGCCTAATATAATAGGTTTTGTGCCAATTTTCAAGTTGCTTGAGGGTTATTTTCTCGAGACTCCTTTCATCTCCCCAAAGGCTTTTGGCATACGGATGTCCGGGGAAAATGGTTCTTTTCAGAAGGTGAACAGGGTAATTCAGCATATCATCCTGTGATTTTTCAATCTCTGCGATAAGGAGTTTTCTTTCTATATCCGCTATCTTCTTTTCAAAGGTCGGATGCTGTAAGATTTCAAAAACTATGCCTAAAGCACCATCCAAGTTTTCAGCCGATATCTCCATGGAGTATCCGAAGAAGTCTGGCTCAGCGGTTGTGCTTAAAGTCCCGCCCAGGACTTCGAGCTGACTGGTTAGGCTTTCACCTTTGGATTTGGTTTTGAGGACGTTTTCCAAACATAGTCGAGTTATTCCACAATTGCCCTCGTTTTCGTCGTTTCTCCCTCCCTTGAAATAGAAATCAACAGTAACCATAGGCAGGGTATGCTTCTCCCTGGTTAGCAGATAGGTGCCATAATTGAGCAATTCAGTGTTAAGCGACTTTCCCTCTTTTTGTGCAGATCCAATTTTCTTAAAGGATATAGACTTGACCGGTTTGAACTCAGGCCCTTTAGCTTTAATCCCCAAAATTATTTTTCTCCTCAAGCTTTCAAGAGCTGTTTTATCTTTTTGGGGAGCATATCTCAAAACAGTAGCTTTATCCAAATTCAAATATCTCTTAGCCGCTTTCTGAATATCTTTCTTACTCACTTGCTCTATCTTGTGCATAAGTTTTTGAATTAATCTATAATCCCCGTATTGCTCAAAAAGCGAGAGGATATCAGCTTGACCAGCTAAACTCTCAAAATTGGATAAGAAATCCGCGCGCCAGAGGTTTTTGGCTCGGGCAAGTTCCGCCTTAGAAAGCTTGCTCTGCTTGATTTTCTCTATTTGTCTGAAGACCTCAATTAAGACGGGTAGAATATTCTTATCTTCCAATTCAACTTCAAAGAAATAAACCCCTAAATCTTTCAAGTTATATAAATCAGAGGAAATCGAATTAACCAGCCCTTGTCTGGCTTTAAGTATTTGGCTTAGCCTCGAGCTCTTGCCTTGACCTAAAATATACGATAGGATAACCAGAGCAAAATTATCCTCCTCCAATACTCCAGGAGCATGGAAGCCAATCTTAAGATAAGTTTGTTTCAAGTCCCCCTTCAGGCTTTGGTATCTCAAGCTGGTTTGCTCCGGCTCAATTGGAAAGGAAAGTTTCTTGGGGGGGAGGGGTCTCAGTTTTTCAAAGTATTCTCTAACCCAATGGCTCACCTTGTCGCTTTCGAAATCACCGGTTATGGTCAGAATGGTGTTGCGGGGGGAATAGTTTTCATTATGAAATCTTAAGATATCTTCCCTCTTCATCTCAGTTATGTTTTCCGTTGTTCCAATTCTCCATCTTCTAAAAGGGTGCCTCACAAAAGAGTTCTCCATCATCTTTTCCCAAGCAAAAATCGAAAGCATATCATCTTTTCTTCTTATTTCCTGAATGACCACCTGCTTTTCTTTTTCTAATTCACCTCGGTCAAAAAGTGAATTATAGACCAAATCCGCCTCGAGTTCAAGCGCAGCCCTGAGATTATTTTTGGGCACTGTGCAGTAGTACATGGTGTAATCATACATAGTCTCACCATTGAAGACTCCACCTAAATGCCTGAACTTTTCTTTGAGTTGGGCTGTCTCCATCTTCTTTGTGCTCTTGAAGAGCATATGCTCAAGCAGATGAGATATGCCAGTAAGCTCATCCGGCTCGTTTAAGAACCCGGATTTGATTCTAAGATTTATGGTTGCCAAAGGAGAGGAGCTATCCGGTTTTAGCAAGACAACCATCTTGTTTTTCAGAGTCATTCTTTCTATGTTGCTTAGCACAGCCACCCTTCCTTTCTCTCGCAGAAAAAAAGGAAATTTATGATTTCAATAAAGCAAATTTCCTCTGGCTGTCAAGCCCCTGTGCCTTTAAATCTGCCTCTTTTTCCATTTTCCCTGCCTAAACCAGAAAACCAAGACTGTCCCCTTAACTACACTGGTTAGGGTTATAGCCCACCAAACTCCATTTACTCCCAGGCCCAAAGTTATAGCTAAAAGATAAGCGATGGGAATGCGCAGTATCGAGCCGGGCAGGGAGACTATCATTGGGGGCAGAGTATCTCCTGCTCCGGAAAAAGCACCTTCCAGCACTATCTCCCAAGCCATAAAGATTTGAGAGATAGACAATATCCTAAGATAGTTGATGGCGATAGGCACCACCTTGGGGTCAGTGATAAAAAATGAGGAGATGGCTTTGGGGAAAGACAAAAATAAGACGCTGATGAAGCCAGTGATAAAAGTGGTGATGTAAATCGTTCTCCAGGCCGATTTATTAGCCCTTTCCGGTTTGCCTGCACCCAAGTTCTGTCCCACCAAAGTAGCTGCCGCAATGGAGAAGCCGAAACAACTGAGATAAGAAAGGGACTCCATACGGTTGCCAATTCCCAGAGCGGCGATGGATTCAGTTCCAAAATGAGCCACTATTCTATTGAGGAAGAGATAGACTATGCTGAAGACTATTCCAGCGATGGAGGGAGGGATGCCGATTCTCACAATTCGGCGAATGATTGAGAAATCGACCTTAAGTGCCGGCTTTAGAGAAAACTTAAATAAGAGCTTCCCCTTTTTGATTAAATAGAAGAAGATTAAAACCCCTAAGCATTGGGATATAACCGTAGCTATGGCCGCTCCGCTGGTCTCCAAACGAGGAAACGGTCCCCAGCCAAATATCAAGAAAGGGTCCAAAACTATATTGAAGCCCAAACTGAAAAGCGTCACCCATAAGGGTCTTTTGGTATCACCCGAAGCCCTGAAAATCGAGCTGAAAACATCAATCAGGAAGAAGAAGATCGAACCCAAAAAGATTATTCTTAAATACCTTATTCCGGCTTGGGTCACAAGAGCTTCAGTTCCCATCAGACTAAAAAGATAAGGAGTTAAAGCAATTCCAGTTATCATTAAGGTCAAAGAGCTGAAGATGGAGAAAAGATAAGCCTGTCGGGAAACGTACGTGGCACTTTCTTTATCTTTTGCTCCCACAAAGCGGGATACCATTGCCACTACTCCCACGGAGACAGTGGAGATAAAGGAATAGATTATCCATATCATAAAGGCGCTGGATATGACCGCAGCCAAGGCAACTGCACCCAATTTCCCCACCCAGAAAGCATTAGCGATGGTTCTCAGGGTCTCAATCAGCATCGAACCCATTACCGGCCAAGCTAATTTAAAAATGTTTTTGGTGATGCTTCCGCTGGTTAGGTCAATGTCAATTTTTGAGTTAGTTGCTTGGTCATTCATAGGTGGGCCAAGTTCTTATTCC
>DASWLN010000186.1:0-13840 GCA_036396115.1 Candidatus Zixiibacteriota bacterium | reverse complement strand
TATAGGAGATGACAATCTCTTGTTTTATCATCTCAGTCAAAGAGCCCAAGCCGGTTCCCAGGATTATCCCTATCTGGGGCTTTAAGGAGGTTTTACTCCTTATGAAATCAACTGCCTGATTGATTTTGCTTTTTAAATCATCCATCTGGTACTCCGTTTAGTTTGTTTCTTCTGGGCTTAAGTCATCTTCTTTCTTGAACTCTTCCACTACCCGGTTAAGCTCCTCCTCGGTGAGATCAGCCCTTCGTCTGAAATTCAATTTAGTTGTGGAAATGTCCTCCTTTTCAATCTCCTCCAGCAGTTGCTGCTGGGCTTTTAGGGCAGATTTAAGTTTCAGAACATAACTTCTCTTCAAGCTGTCTAAATTGGCTATCTGGTTCTTGAGCTCTGAAAGTCGGCCGAAAGTCTCCTCCAATATCTTCCCGGCTTTAACTTCCGCCTCTCGAACCACTAAATCGGCTTCCTTCTCGGCATTTTTCTTTATCTCCTCAGTTGACTTCTGTGTGATCAAAAGCATTTCCTGAAAGCTATTTTCAATCTTTTTGTATTCGCCTAACTTTTCCTCCAGACCTTTGAGTTTTTCTTTAAGAAGGTTGTTTTCCCTTACCAGTTCTTCCATCTCCACAGCCAAATTATCCAGGAAACTATCCACCTCAAAGGTATGATAACCTCTGAAGCTCTTGCCGAATTCCTGACTCTTGATTTCCAAAGGAGTTATTTTCATTTCTCCCTCCAGAATTGGATTTTCTACTTTTATCGACAAAAAGATTTAAATCTTAGACTACCCTGGGACCAAATATTCCAGTTCCGATTCTGACCATATTTGACCCTTCTAGGATAGCCCATTCGAAATCACTGGTCATTCCCATGGATAGATATTTCATTTGCACGTCAGGTATATTCTGCTCCTTCATTCTTTCAAAAAGCTTCCTTAGTTTCACAAAACAAGGCCTGACTTTGCTTTCCTCGCCACTCCATAAACCAACAGTCATAAGCCCCCCTATTCTTATATTATCCAGAGCGCCGATCTTTTCTATCAAGGGTAAAGCCTCTTCCGGCTCTATGCCGAATTTACTCTCCTCACCAGAGGTGTTCACCTCGATTAAGATGGGGACTTCTTTATTTATTTCGTTAGCTCTTTTTGATATCTCAAAAGCTAAATCTGAACTGTCAACCGATTGGACCATATCAAAAAGTCTTACTGCTTTTTTTGCCTTATTGGTCTGCAAATGCCCAACTAAATGTTTTTCCACCTCAGCTGGCAGATAGTCAAACTTGGACAGGGCTTCTTGAACTCTATTTTCCCCGATAATCTCTATCCCACAAGCGATAATTTGTTTTATCCTCTCCACATCGACGTTTTTAGTGACTGCCACCAATTTTATATCATCCCCTCGACTGCCAGCTTTCGAGGCCGCCTGGTCTATCCTCTCCCTTACTATCTTTAGATTCTCTCGAATTGAGCCCATAGCTTTAACTTAAAAAGATAAAATCTCTCAACTCAAAAAGCAACTAAAATAATTCCTTCACCCCGGAAATCCGATAGTCTTTTGTTCAAAAGTGTGCTTGCGGAGGGTAAAAATCCTTCGTATATTATAAAGTTAATCTTTTAGAAAAATATGTCACAACAGATAATCAAAATCAGAGGGGCAAGAGAGCATAATTTAAAGAATATAGACCTGGATATCCCGCGCGACAAGTTAGTGGTTATCACCGGAATATCTGGCTCAGGCAAATCCTCCCTGGCCTTTGACACCATTTACGCTGAAGGGCAGAGGAGATATGTGGAATCCCTCTCCGCCTATGCTCGCCAGTTTCTGGGAATGATGGAGAAGCCGGATGTGGATTTCATCGATGGGCTCTCCCCAGCTATATCCATAGAGCAGAGAAGCTCCGGCAGAAACCCGCGTTCCACTGTGGGGACAGTAACCGAAATCTACGATTACCTGAGACTTCTGTTCGCCCGAGTGGGAGTTCCCTACTGCTACAAATGCGGCAGAAAAATCTCCCAGCAGACTGTCCAGCAGATAACCGATACAGTTTTGTCGTTACCTCCGGGAAGTAAGATTCAGATTCTATCCCCGCTGGTTCGGGGCAGGAAAGGTGAGTATAAAGAACTTTTCGAGGAGATAAAAAAGGAGGGGTTTGTTCGGGTGAGGGTGGATGCAAAGATTTTGGATGTGGATAGCCCGATTGCTTTGGATAAGAACAAGAAACACAACCTAGAAGTGGTGGTGGATAGGTTAGTGGTGGAAAAAAAGATAATCAAAAGGCTGGCTGATTCTCTGGAGATAGGTTTAAAGATGGGAGCAGGCACTGTGCTGGTGAGCGTGGGAGGAAAAGAGGAATTAGTCTTTTCAGAAAAGTACGCCTGCGCTCATTGCGGCACAAGTTTTGAAGAGTTGACTCCGCGGATGTTTTCCTTTAATAGTCCTTTTGGAGCCTGTCCGGGATGTGATGGTTTGGGAACAACTATGAACGTTGACCCTGATCTGGTGATTCCCGATAAAAATCTCTCAATCAGTCAGGGAGCAATTGCCTGCTGGGGAATACCGGTAGGGAACTATTACTATCATCTTTTGAAGAGCGTGGCTGAGCATTACGGTTTCAATTTTTATACTCCTTTTGGACAACTTAATTCCAAAGCCCAACAGGTTATTCTCTTTGGTTCAGGCCGTGAGGAGATAAGATTCTATTGGGAGTCTATGGAAAGAAAGGGAAAAGGGGAATATTTCGATTCGTTTGAGGGTGTCATTCCCAATTTAGAAAGAAGATACAGACAGACCCAGTCCGAAGGAGTGAGGGAATGGATCGAAAGGTTCATGCGGGTGAGACCCTGTCAGGAGTGCAATGGAGCAAGGCTTAAGAAGGAAAGCCTGTCAGTCAAAGTTGGAGGTTTAAACATAAATCAACTTAGCCAACTTTCCATTAAGCAGGCTAAGGATTTTTTCGCCAATCTTTCCTTCTCTGAAAGGGAGACACAAATAGCTAAACAGATCCTTAAAGAGATAAAGGAGAGGTTGGGGTTTTTAGTGGATGTGGGGTTGGATTATCTGACTTTGGACCGACGAGCTGGGACGCTGGCAGGTGGAGAAGCACAGAGGATCAGGTTAGCTACTCAGATAGGTTCGCGTCTGGTGGGAGTGCTTTATATTTTAGATGAACCCTCCATCGGTTTGCATCAAAGGGACAACAAAAGGTTACTTAATACTCTTCTGGGCTTGAGGGATTTGGGAAACACAGTATTGGTGGTGGAGCATGATAGGGAAACCATACAAACCGCAGATTACGTCATAGACTTAGGTCCAGGTGCAGGGATAAATGGTGGAGAGGTGGTGGCTGTGGGAGCACCTAAAGATATAAAGAGAAACAGTAAATCCTTAACTGGAAGATACCTTTCAGGAAAACTCTCCATACCTATACCAGATGATAGGAGAAGGGGAAATGGGAAATTCCTGAGCTTAATCGGTGCTTGTGGAAATAACTTGAAACACACAAGAGTCAATATCCCTTTGGGAATATTCGTTTGCATTACCGGAGTCTCCGGCTCAGGCAAATCCAGTCTTGTGGGCGAGACCTTATATCGTGCCCTGGCATCTCATTTTTATAATTCCAGGGAAGCTCCCTTACCCTATTCCGAAATAAAAGGACTGGAGAGCATAGATAAGGTCATAGACATTGACCAGTCTCCAATTGGCAGAACCCCTCGCTCTAATCCGGCTACTTATACCGGACTTTTCACTTACATAAGAGATCTATTCGCCCAAATACCTGAAGCCAAAGTGAGGGGATACAAAGTTGGCCGTTTCAGCTTCAATGTAAGAGGAGGAAGGTGCGAAGCTTGTGAGGGGGATGGAATGATAAAAATCGAAATGCATTTCCTGCCGGATGTGTATATTCCCTGTGAAGTGTGTAAAGGAAAAAGGTACAACCGTGAAACCTTGGAGATAAGATATAAAGGAAAGAACATCGCCGAGGTTTTGGACATGACAGTAAGCGAAGCATTAAGCTTTTTTAGGAATATTCCCAAGATCAGAAGAAAGCTCGAGACCCTGGCAGATGTGGGCTTGGGATATATTCATTTAGGCCAAGCCGCCACTACCCTTTCCGGAGGGGAAGCTCAGAGGGTTAAGCTTTCAACTGAACTGTCCAAGGTCTCAACTGGCAGGACATTTTACATTTTGGATGAGCCTACCACTGGCTTGCATTTTGATGATATCAAGATGTTGCTTGGCGTTTTGAATCGCTTGGTGGATAAGGGCAACACGGTCTTGGTCATAGAGCATAATCTGGATGTGATAAAGACCGCCGACCATATCATAGATTTGGGACCAGAAGGTGGAGACGAGGGAGGAGAAGTGGTTGCAATCGGCACACCAGAGGAGGTGGCAAAAAATAAGAATTCTTATACCGGTCAGTTTTTGAAAAAACTATTAAATTGAAAAACCTAATTTGAAATTAGAGATAGTGAAAATATCCCCCAAGAGACGAGGTCGCGGTTCAATAAGATTGAAAAGTTATGATTATTCCCAAGCAGGCGGGTATTTCGTGACCATATGTACACATCAAAGAGAATGTCTATTGGGAGAGATTATGGACGGAAATGTAGAGTTGTCAAAAATCGGCAAAATCGCGCAAGAATGTTGGTTTGAAATTCCAAAACATTTCGGAGATGTGCAATTGGATGAATTTGTTGTTATGCCAAATCATGTTTATGGCATAATTATAATAAATCAGAGGATATCTGTAGGGACAGATTATAATCTGTCCCTACGAAGGCAAAATAGATTCCGGAATGTGATTGTAAAATCGTTGTCTTATATTGTTGCAGGATTTAAATCCGGGGTGACACGCAAAATTAACAGAAGTAGAAATATTTCCCATCCGCTTGCATGGCAATCCCGTTTCTATGACCACATTATCAGAAATGAAGCCGAACTCAATCGTATTCGCGAATATATTATTACCAATCCCCTAAAATGGGAATTGGATAGAGAGAATCCCTTTTCAACCAATTATAATTTGGAACTCAAACGATATTTTGATGGAATCTATGTTACAAAAATACATTAAAGAAATATTTGAAATCGCCAATCGTGGGGATGCCAGAGAGGAAAGTTATTATTCCATTCTTAAGGAATTGTTAAATGAATATGCGGAATCAATTGGCAGAAAGAATATCTACATAACACCTCAGCCAAAGAGAACCGAAGCTGGCAATCCTGATTTCAGAGTTTGGGATGGTAAGCAACATATCGTCGGCTATATTGAAGCCAAAGCGCCAACGACTGCAGATTTAGACCAAATAGAAGACTCAGAACAATTAAAACGTTATCTTCACACCTTCCCAAACTTAATCTTGACCAATTTTTGTGAATTCAGATTTTATCGCAATGGTTCTCTGATGGATAAAGTTTTAATTGCCAGACCATTTGTTATACATAAACTCAAAACCATTCCAATAGCTGAGAGAGAATCTGAATTCTTTGATTTACTCGAGAAGTTCTTCTCCTTCTCTTTGCCAAAAGTTTATGATGCCAAAGATTTGGCAATTGAATTAGCAAAGAGGACTCGCTTTTTGAAGGATGAAGTCATTGCACAGGAGTTAAAAGAAGAAGAAAAGAATGGCAAAGGTTTTATCTTGGGGTTCTATGAGGCATTCAGGCAATATCTCATAGCTGGTCTTACTAAGGAAGAGTTTGCTGACCTTTATTCACAAACCATTACATACGGGCTTTTTGCGGCCCGCACCCGCTCAGAAAACGGCTTTAATAGAAAACTTGCCTACGATAATATTCCGCGCACTATCGGGATTTTGAGAGATGTATTTAAATTCATTTCTCTTGAGGACTTGCCGCAACAGATGGAATGGATTATTGATGATATTTCGGAAATCCTTGCAAATACTGATGTAAAAAAGATATTGCAGCAATATTTTCATGAAGGCAAAGGTAAAGACCCTATCGTTCACTTTTATGAGACATTTTTGACTGAATATGACCCAAAAACAAGAGAAAAAAGAGGCGTCTATTATACCCCAGAGCCAGTGGTCTCTTACATTGTTCGTTCTTTGCATAATATTTTGAAAGAACATTTCAACAGAAAAGATGGATTTGCAGGTGAGTCGGTTACGGTTTTAGACCCTGCTGCAGGAACGCTTACCTTCTTGGCAGAGGCATCCAAAATAGCAGTGGATGAGTTTGTAGGAAAATATGGTAAGGGCGGAAAAGAAAATCTAATAAGGGAACACATTCTCAAGGATTTCTATGCTTTTGAATTGATGATGGCTCCTTATGCAGTAGGCCACTTAAAGATGTCTTTTCTGTTAGAAGAGCTTGGATATAAACTCCAAAAAGATGATAGATTTAAACTCTACCTTACCAATACCCTGGAGATGGAGGAACTCACTCAAACCGAACTCCCCGGTATGGCTTCCCTTTCCGAGGAATCTCATTTGGCAGGAAAAGTGAAAAAAGAGACACCCATTTTGGTTATACTTGGCAATCCGCCATATTCAGGGCATTCTGCAAATGTGAGTGAGAAATATATTGTTGAGATGAAAAATGGCAAAGAAAGAAAAAGAAAAACCAAAACTTGGATTGGTAATCTCATAGAAGATTACAAATTTGTTGATGGGAAACCACTTGGTGAAAAAAATCCCAAATGGCTTCAGGATGATTATGTGAAGTTCATTCGTTTTGCCCAGTGGAAGATTGACCAAGCGGGTGAAGGGGTTTTGGGATTTATCACCAATCACAGTTATTTAGACAATCCAACTTTCAGAGGGATGAGGCAATCCATGATGAACAGTTTTAATGAAATTTATATTTTAGATTTGCACGGCAACAGTTTGAAAAAAGAGAAATGTCCGGATGGAAGTAAAGACGAAAATGTTTTTGATATTCAACAGGGAGTAGCGATTGTGTTCCTAATTAAACGCAAATAAATATGGATAAATCATCTTTTTCCAAAGAATTTCCGCAAACATACGAGTTTTTTAAAGATTTAAAATGCTCAGCTTGGAATGAAATTATAGAGCATCCCGATTTTTGCCCTTCGCCAAAACTGGAAGATTATTTTACATTTGTTAATCAGAAAATAGACAAACAGAGTGGTAAAATTCTAGGAAAAAAGTTTTGGGATGCTTCAAGTATAGAGCAATTTTTGGACTATCTTGCTGAATTACAGATTGCTCATTTCTTGTTTAAAAATATCCATCCACAACCTATTATTGAGTTTATTAAGGAAGGGAAGGACGGAACACCTGATATAAGAATAAGGATTGGGCCTAAAAATGTCTCTATTTGTGTTGAGGTGACAAGGATGCGATCCAAAGGGTCTCCTATCGAACAACTTATGGAAGGAAAGCTTTTGCAGGATCAAGGTGAGATAGTAGGTGTTGCTAACATAGAAAATGTCACAGAGTTTGCTGACAAAAGTTTTGCTGGATTATTAAATAAGTTAATAGGGAAAAAATCGCAGCTTAGTAACTGCAAGGCGGATTACAAAATATTTGCAGTGGATTCAGGTAGATGGTCGATAGACTCAAGTTATTTTGAGGACACTGACAGATATCCCAATCTTAAGAGTGAGTTTCAATCTAATGTTGACGGCATTTTATTTTTTGGTTGTAAGGGTGAAAAAAAGTTATTTTCTTTCAAATCAAACTTAAAAGGTCTTATAGATAATGTAGAATATTATGAGAAATGACAAATAACCCCGAAAAATATCATCGCCATTCAATAAGATTAAAAAGTTATGATTATTCGCAAGAGGGCGCATATTTTGTGACGATATGCACGCAAGATAAAAAATACCCATTGGGTAAAGTGGTGGGCGGGAATATGGAATTGTCAAGCATAGGAAAGATTGCACAGGAATATTTATTTGACATTTCAAAACATTTTGCAAATGCGAAGTTAGATCAATTTGTGATTATGCCAAATCATATACATACCATAATAATGGTTGAGAAGGTAGGGGCAATTCATGAATTGCCCCTACGAAAACCACCCCTACGCATTCGCCGTAGGAAGATGTTAATTCCCAAAATCATTGGATATTTCAAAATGAATTGTGCGAAGAAAATCAATCAAATGCAGAATTCTTGCGGTATGCCGGTTTGGCAACGAAATTATTATGAGCACGTTATCCGTAGTGAAAAGGAATTAGGCAATATTCGAGAATATATCACGAATAACCCCTTGAAATGGGAATTGGATAGAGAGAATCCCTTTTCTGCTAATTACAATTTAGAGCATAAAAAATATTTTGAAGGTATTTATGAGCAATAGTAACAAATGTAAGGTTTTTCATTCGGAGGTTTGGGGATTAAGAGAAACAAAATATGACTGGCTTGTGAAAAATGATATAAAAACAACAAAATGGAAAAAGCTAAATCCAGCCAGTCCTTATTATTTCTTTGTTCCGAGAGAGGAAAAGCTCTTAGAAGATTATGAGAAACATCCTAAAATAAGTGAGCTATTTCCATTGAATAGTGTAGGCTTATTTACAGCAAGAGACGGTTTTGCCATAGACATGAATAAAGACAACCTTCTGAATAGAATCCGGCTTTTCAAGAATAATAAATATTCTGATGACGAACTTCATGCGTTTTTCCAGATAAATAGAAGCAAAGGGTGGGATATTCGAAAGGCTTGGAAGGCCATTCACTCCATTTCCGACTCCGACTTGAGTAGATTCATCCTATCAATTCTATACCGCCCCTTTGACATCCGGTGGATTTTCTACCACGATGCCGTTGTCGAACGTTCGCGCAAGGAAGTCATGCGCCATATGATACAAGAGAATCTTGCCTTATGCGTAGGTAGAGCAGGACAAGTTGTAGGATTAGAAAAACGTTGGAATATAGTCTTCTGTTCGGAATGGTTTGGAGATCTAAACTTGTTCTATCGTGGTGGCAACGTAAATTTTCCTCTCTACCTCTACCCTGACACGGACAAAAAAGACCTGTTCAGCCAAAAGAAAAAATCAGAGAAACGACAGCCAAATATAAATCCCAAAGTTTTCGCTACACTCACTGAAGTTTATAGAAAAGAACCAACACCAGAAGAGGTTTTCTATTACATCTATGCCGTTCTTTATTCCAATATTTACCGCACAAAATATTCTGAGTTTTTGAAGATTGATTTTCCGAGAATTCCTTTTACAAAAGATTACAAGCTATTTAGCAAAATGGCTGAATATGGGAAAGAGTTGGTTGATTTGCATCTGGTAGGGGCAATTCATGTAGGGGCGATTCATGAATCGCCCCTACCCAAATTCCAAGGCAAGGGAGATAACAGCGTTGAAAAAATTAAATTTGAAAAAGGAAAGGTTTATATAAACAAGGACCAATATTTTGAAAGCATAGGAAGAGAGATTTGGGAATATCAAATTGGTGGCTATCAAGTGTTAAGTAAGTGGTTGAAAGATAGAAAGAAACGGAAATTATCCCTTGAAGATATTAAGCATTACTGCAAAGTTGTAACTGTTCTTGACAGGACCATCCAAATTCAAAAAATCATAGACGAACTTTATCCCCAGATTGAAAAATCTTCTTGAATGAAAGGAATGTCATGCCTAAAAAAACACCTTTTTACGAATTACATCTGAAGCATAACGCCAAGATGGTTGAGTTTGCAGGATATTTGATGCCCATTCAATATCAAGGCATAACCCATGAACACAAGAGAGTTCGCAAAAGCGTCGGCATCTTCGATATAACCCATATGGGGGAATTTGAAGTTAGGGGAAAAGATGCTCTGGCTTTTTTGCAGAAAGTCACTACCAATGATGTTTCCAAATTAGAGACCTATCAAGTCCAATATAGCTGTATGTGCTATGCGGAGGGTGGGATTGTGGATGACCTTTTAGTGTATAAGTTGCCCGGTTATTATATGTTAGTGGTTAATGCCTCCAATATTGACAAAGATTTTAAATGGCTACAGAGCAATCTATTTGGAGACGTTAAATTGATAAATAAAAGTGATGAGACCGCCCTTTTAGCAATTCAAGGTCCGGATGCTGAAAAAGTCTTATCCAATATGACCAATGTCGATTTAAGCAAATGGAAATATTATTGGGCAACTTTCGGAAAGGTGAGTGGTGTAGATATGCTTTTCTCCAGAACAGGATATACGGGTGAGGATGGGTTTGAGCTTTATTTTCCTTTTTGCCATGCGGAGAATCTTTGGAATGCAAGTATGCAAGCAGGAAAGGAGTTTGAAATCGAGCCAATCGGCTTGGGAGCAAGAGACTCCTTACGTTTGGAGATGAAATATATGCTTTACGGCAATGATATAGACAAGACCACCAACCCGTTTGAAGCCGGGCTTTCCTGGATAGTCAGGCCGGAAAAGGGGGATTTCATCGGAAAAGAGTCATTTTTGAAAATGAAAGAAGAAGGGTCAAAAAGAAAATTAGTGCCCTTTGAACTTTTAGAAAAAGGTTTTCCTCGCCAGCATTATTCCATTCTAAAAGATACCAGTAAAATTGGCGAAGTCACAAGCGGAGTTTTTTCTCCATCTCTGGATAAGGGTATCGGAATGGGGTATGTCGAGACTGGATATTCCACACTCGGAGCCAACTTTGATATAGAGATTAGAGGAAAAGGGTATAAAGCCGAAGTCGTAAAGTCACCTTTTTATAAAGAGTTCACTCATAAGTGAAACTCCCCGCCGAAGGGGCGAGGCATCTTATCCTGTTTGAAAAACAGTTTCCTCTCCCTTGAGGGAGAGGAAACCAAAAGGATGCCATTCACCCCCTACGGGGGCACCGTGGCATATTTTCGTGAAAATGATGGACAAGGGAATTTATAGGCTCATAGATGCTAATTTGAATCGCTCGCGTGAGGGTTTGCGCGTGGTAGAGGAAGTGGCTCGGCTTTATCTAAATGATGAAAATCTTTCCGCTAAGATGAAAGTGATAAGACATCAAATCAGTAAAATAGCGATAAGGTTTTTAGACCAAGACCAGCTCATCAAAAGTCGAGATAGCCAGAAGGATGTTGGAGCAAAGGGGATGAGGGGCTTAGAGAAAAAAAGGGAAGGGCTAAAAGGGGTAGTCCAGGCCAATCTAATAAGGGCTCAGGAAGGTCTGAGGGTTTTGGAGGAGTTGGGGAAACTGGTCAACTCTAAAGCCGGGGAGGAGTTCAAGAAATTGAGGTTCAAAGTTTATAGTTTAGAAAAAAAGATTTTGATAAAACTGTAATGTTTCAGAAATGTTTGGTTTTCGCAGGCGACCCAGATGGGTCGCCTACAGATTTTAGGAAATATGTCAGGAGTAGATCCCGACACAACAAAAGTATCAATATGATATTTGGTTTGAGGTGATTTGTGTCCTCGGTATATCAAGACATAAAGAAAGCTTTATCTCTAAAATGATTGACAACTGGAAGCTGAAGATGTAAAATAGGCTTGTAATGAAGGGTAAATGACATGAGTCAAATCAAAATATGAAAGTGGGAATCGTAGGTCTTCCCTTAGTGGGAAAGACCACTATCTTCAACGCTTTAACTGGTGGCAAAGCAAAAATTGGCGACTTCGCCTTAGGCCCGAAAAATCCCAATATAGGGGTAGTCAAGGTTCCGGATGAAAGATTGTACAAAATAGCTCAACTTTATCAACCCAAAAAGGTCACACCAACGGAAGTGGAATATATTGATGTTGGCGGCTTAATTGAAGAGGAAAAGAAGAAGGGGTCAGAAGGGCAATTCTATGCTAGCTTAAGGGAAACAGACCAGTTGGCGCAGGTGGTAAGAGAGTTTGAGAATGAAAATGTTGTTCATATCCATGGTCAGATAGACCCAAAAAGAGATATTAAGGATTTTGATTGCGATTTGGTTCTTTTGGATTTAGATTTGGTGGAAAAGAGAATATCCCGTTTAGAAAAAAATTTGAAAGTTGGGAGAAAAGAGGACAAGGAAGAGTTTGAGCTCTTGGCCAGATTCAAAGAGTCCCTGGAAGGTGGAATCCCTTTAAGGAAGTTGAAGTTAACTCAAGTGGAGGAGAAACTCACCCGAGGTTATGGATTTTTGTCTTTGAAACCGATGCTGGTTTTATTAAATATAGGAGAGAACCAGATAGGAGATTCAGCCAGAATAGAAAGAGAAATGAGAAGCTGTATTGAAGATGAGAAAGTGGATGTATGCTTAGTTTGCGGGAAGCTGGAGATGGAACTATCTCAATTGGAAGAGAAGGATAAAGAGAGCCTGAGAGGGGAGTTAGGCATAAAGGAGAAAGCCCTAGATAAGATGACCCACAATTCATATAAGCTTTTAGACTTGGTATCTTTCTTCACGGCTAATCAAAACGAAGTTAAGGCCTGGCCTATAAAATCCGGCAGCACTGCCCTGAAGGCAGCAGGAGCAGTTCACTCTGATATGGAAAAGGGATTCATCAAAGCGGAAATCATAAGTTATGGGAAACTCTTGGAGTTCGGCTCAACTGCCAGAGCCCGGGAAAAAGGTGAGTTAAAGTTGGAAGGAAAAGACTACATAGTCCAGGATGGAGATGTAATCCTTTTCAGGTTCAACTTGTGAATTTACCCGCCTCCGCAGAAAGCCACGGGTGTGAACCCGTGGACGCCGTCGGCCATAGCCTATGGCGTCGGACGATGAATGTGGCGGGTATCCGCCGTAGCCTTGGCGAAGGCGGATACTAGCACTTCTGCTTCGGCGGGTTTCGCCGAAGAATCATAAGAAGCCACGGCTGTAAAGCTGTGGAGTTTCACAAAGAGGTGAAATATGGCTGATTTTAAGAAACATATCATCCGCGACATCAAGAAGATTCAAGAGGAGATGGATATTCTCTTTGACCATTTTTACAAGGTGAGACACTCACCGGTACTGACCTCCCGAAGGTTATGGCGACCGCCGGCAGATGTCATCGAGACCACAAGTGAAATTATCATCTTGGTGGAAATAGGAGGGATGAAACAAAAGGATTTAAGCATCTCGCTGGCTGATAACGTGCTGGTGATTCGTGGGGAAAGAAAAGAAAGGGATGTCAAAAATATGAGTGGTTATCGCAGTATGGAGATCAACTACGGGATGTTCGAACGTAATATCTATCTTCCGGAGACAGTGGATACGGAAGAAATCGTAGCTAGCTATAAGGACGGTCTTTTGGAAATCAGGATCGACAAGAAGAAGGACGAGAGGATGAAGGGAAAGCAGATTAAGGTGGAATGAAATAGCGCGAGGGAGGAGATTAAATCAATATGGAAATCAAGCAACCACAAGAAGAGACAAAGAAAATCCAAGAGGAATTATCCATCTTGCCGCTCAAGGGGGTGGTGGTCTATCCTTTTCTGATTATGCCCCTTCTAATCTCGAGCCAGAAATATGCCCATATGATAGATGACACGCTGATGCACGGCAAGGTGATTGGATTGGTAACCCAGAAGAACCCGGAGCAGGAAGAGCCAGGCCCGGATGACATCTACAAGATGGGCACTGCTGCCACCATACTCAAGATGCTCCGCTTTCCAGATGGCTCGGTCCGTTTTCTGGTGCAGGGGCTTTCCCGCATAAGGTTAAAGAGCATAGTAAAAACCGATCCCTACATCACTGCCCAGGTGGAGGTAATCGAAGATCAAATTAGAAAGACAGTTGAGTTGGAAGCCTTAGTGCGTAGCATCTTAGACCAATTACGCAAAGTAGTTAACTTAGCACCATATCTTCCAGATGACCTGCAGATATCCGCTATCAATACCGAGGATCCGGGCAAGTTAGCTGACCTGATCGCCTCCAATCTCAATATAACTATTCCTCAAAAGCAGGAGCTTTTGGAAACCATTGATGTGACCGAAAGACTGCATAAGTTGACCGTTTATCTTA
>DASWLN010000185.1:0-33587 GCA_036396115.1 Candidatus Zixiibacteriota bacterium | reverse complement strand
CATCTTCAGGGATCTGATAATTTATCTGGGTAGTGGGATTGAAGGGATTGGGATAGTTCTGGGATAATTCAAAGCTTAGGGGTACCGGGTCTTGATTTTCACCTACACCAGCAGTGGACGAAACCTTGATTGTTCCCTGATAAGGAGTGAAGTTAGTTTTCGTAATGGTAACTGCTAATTCAGTGCAATGATCGATATCTAATTGTGCACTCAACTTCCCCTGTTCATCAGTTTCCGCCAAAAACAAAATTTCATTTCCTTCGGTTATGCATATCTTGGCTTGGGGAACTGGATTTCCATTTGTGCTTACTTGAAACTCTGCATCCTCGCTTCCAGTTTCTATTGTTTGTGTATAGCTCACACTGAAACTGCCGGGAACTTGGGTCCAAACCTGCATTTCCGGATCACCAAAAAGATTGTGGCCATAATTCAAATCCCAGTAGTAGGGATAATATAATTTGGACAAAGCTTCAGCCATGCCCAGATGATAGTCATTTGTGGAGTCGAACAGCTCCTGCATAAAAGCTTGACCTAACTTATAAGAGGATGAAACCCATCCCCAGCGGGAATATCCTAAAAAGGCGACTGCACCTTTCTGGCAAGATAAGATAAAAGACTCGGCCACACTCGTGCCACCCCCCAGCGTTAACTCTTTATCATAATCTATGGCGCCTTGATTGCAGGAGATGGAATAGACTATTCCATATTTCCCCTGGTTGGACAACGAAGTAAGATGGCCATGCCCATCTTCTTCTGCTGGCCAGCTAAACACGTAAGATTTAGGCCATTCGTTTATCAGGTTAGAAGAGGCTACAAATCCATCTATTCTGCCATGAGCAAGTATGCCGATTATTCCCCAACCCTGGTTCATTGACTCTATGCAGTTTTGGCCCTTTGGGCTAACCGGGTCAGGTGCGTCTCCGGAAGGGGATTCTATTAAATTATTTAACTCCTGATAGAAATTGGTCGGAATGTATCGAGAGATAAGTTTGTGTTGCCCCTCTTCCTCATTCCAATCTCTCATCTGGTCGGAGCAAATCCATAAAGCTCGATTGAGATAATCCGAGCCCCCCTCAATCGGATTTCTCTCATAATTCAAAACTTTTTCTACAAAATTTCCTGCCTCCTGAGCATTCTGGCAGGGAACTCTACCCACGAATATCTCCGGGTAAATATCCGGGCTGTCATCCAGGGGCTCACCCCAGATTCCATCTCCATCCTGGTCCCAATTTCCAGTTAAGTCGGAATAATACAGGTCGCAGATTTGCTGGTTAGCAATTGAAGGAGGGGTCGAAGCATTGCTCTGATAAGCGTATCTGACCGGAACAATATCCTCATTCCCGGCCAGAAGAACCCATTCTAACCCCCTTTGATAAGCCTCTATTAGAAAGTTGCGTATCTTTTCTGCAAAATCCATACCCGCATAATAGCTGTATATGCTGTCAACTGTGACTATTTCAGTCTTAATGCCCTTTTTTGTTTTCCATTCAATTAAAGGGACGAGGGCATCCTTCATCTCCTGGTTAGTTATGACTATGTATTGGGCTGAAGCAGGTATGGATATCTGTTTTGATAGAGACACAGCTGGCGAACAAGACAGGATATCTTCTTTATTAAAGACCAGTTCCTCTAAGATACCCTGATTTACTTTCTTGTTCATCAGGAATGAATTTGAATTATTTTGATTCGGTTTGAATATCAGCTTTATTCTTAGATCATTATGAAAAACCAATCTTTTTCCCGCGGCGAAATATTGCAGAGGATAAACTGTCAAAGTGATGAGGTGATTTCCACTTAGATATCCGCAATTGAGAATAGATGCCAACTTTTGGGGATAGGGAAGATCTGGATTGTATAGTAATGTATCGTTCTCTTGGTATTCAATTGCCGAATTGTCATCTGTTTTGGTGTCAGCTCCAACCAAAGAGATGGTGTATTCTTCTTCTAATGTATCCGAACTCAAAGAACTGACCTCAAGTGAATCCACTTCAACATCTGAAGGAATGATGAAAGTCAAAAGTTTTATCGGTAAATCCGGATATCCAACTCTAAATTCTCTCTGGCTATCTTTTAGATTTATATAAATTTTACCATCTTGTTCAGACCGGGTCAAATCCCCAATATCGAAATGGATTTCCTTAGTGATATCTGCCACGCATAACGCAGGAACAAAAAAAATAAAAAAGAAAAACCTTAAAAACCTCATTACCCCCTCCTTAAGCCGCAATAGGGATTTCTATAGCTGCATATCTTGTAACCAGTTAGGCAATAACTGTGCCCAAAGAAAACGATTCTGGGCGAATCGAACTCAATTGAGATAACGTTAGTCTCTATATTAACTTGGAGTCGGGTATTCGGCAGAAGTGAATGGATGGGGTAACGTCGACAATCGATTTCCTACAAAATATAGTGGGAATCAACCCACATATTGTGGTTTATTTCCAACATCTTACGAAGAAAATTTTGTTTTGAAATCTGTGATTTTTCTCTTGACAAAAATGGTGAATTGGAGTAATATGTGTTCGCTTGTGGGTTATTGTGGGGAAATGTGGTAAATCGCTTACTTTATGGCTACTTTTAAAGGTTTCTATCGTCATACTGTCGACCATAAAGGTCGCATAAATATACCAGCAAAGTTCCGTAAAACCGGCACTTCCACTTTGCATGAGAGCTTCGTCATCACCCGTGGGCTGGAAGGATGTTTATTCCTTTATCCCACTGAGGAGTGGCAAAGAATAGATGAGAAATTAAGATCTCTGCCATTCACTCAAAGCCACAATCGATATTTCACAAGATTACTTCTGTCCAATGCCAGTGACGTTCAAGTTGATAAGCAGGGAAGGATAGCCATCCCTCAACCCTTGATGGAGCTCTCCCAGATAAAAAAAGAGGTCTTGGTCTTGGGAGTGCTTGAGCGAATTGAGATCTGGTCTCCGGAGGTTTATCAGAAGTACTTGGATGGCTTTGAACAATCTTATGAGGAGGTAGCAGAGAAAACCCTCCTTTAAAGGTCATTTCGTAATGGTTCACATACCGGTACTTTTATCTGAAGTTACCGAGTATTTGATTGTCGATAGATCTGGTATTTACGTGGATGCAACTGTGGGAGAAGGGGGACACGCTTATGCCATACTCTCCGGACTTGACCAGAGGGGAAAGTTAATCTGCACTGACCGCGACGAACAAGCCATACGTAAAGCGAAGAGCAATTTAGCTGAATTTGGAAAACAGGTTGTTTTTCAAAAGCTGTATTTCAGTCAATTAGAAGATTTTTTGAAGGAATTGAAAATAGATAATCTTAGCGGTGTTCTCTTTGATTTAGGCATAAGCTCAGCCCAGATAGAGAATGTACATCGGGGCTTTTCCTATTTGTCAGATGGTCCTCTGGATATGCGTATGGATCAAGCCCAGAGTAAAACCGCCGCAGACGTGGTCAACTCTTATGACCCCAAAGAGCTAGCCAGGATTTTCTTTGAATTGGGCGAGGAGAGATTCTCAAGGCGAATTGCTTCTGCTATAGTCCGGGCAAGAAAAAAGAGGGAAATTAGGACCACTGGCCACTTAAGAGAAATAATAGAAAACAAAGTCAATCCAAAACATAAAATCAAGAGTTTAGCCCGTATCTTCCAGGCTTTGCGCATTGAGATAAATCAGGAATTGGAAGAGCTGAAACGAGGACTAAAGACCGCAGTTGATTTTTTGAAGCCAGAGGGTAGAGTTTGTGTAATAACTTATCATTCCTTGGAAGATAGGATAGTGAAGAACCAATTTCGTCGGTTGTCCCAAACCTGCAATTGCCCTCCCTATTTTCCAATTTGCAGGTGCGGGCAAAAGCAAGTTCTTCGAGTCCTGACTAAGAAACCGATAGTTCCATCTCTTGAGGAGATAAAGGCAAATCCCAAAAGCAGAAGCGCTAAGCTGAGAGTAGCAGCTAAACTCGGATAAATCGATACCATGAGAAAGAAATTCAAAAGAAAAATTTCAAGCGATACCAGCTTCCCTTATTTCAGAATCGTTCTAATCCTCTTATTAGTTGTGGGTTTGGCTTTAGTTTATGTGTGGCAAAGGGTATGTGTGATAGAATCTGCCCAGGAAATACAAACTTTGAAAAACCAACTATCCAGTTGTAAGGCGGAATACAAATACCTGAGCCTAGATGTGACTAAGTTAGGCTCAGCTCAGAATATAGAGAGAATAGCCCAAAGCGAGCTTGGCATGGCAACTTATGACCAACCGATATCTTTTTTGGTTGAACCCAAAACTTCTGAGAAACCAACCAGTCTATTATCCAAAGCGAAGCAAGCAGTTGAGAAGATGACCAATATCTCAGAGAATCAAGTGGAGGCTGGTGAGGTAAAGCATGACCTATAAAGTTCCCCAGGGAAGATTCTATCTTATTCTCATGCTGGGGCTTTTAGGTTGGTTTATTCTAATCCTGCGGCTCTTTCAAATTCAGGTTGTTCAGGGAAAAATATACCAGAAGATCTCCGATAGGCAGCATCAGCTCTGCCTGGAAGTGTCCCCACAAAGAGGGGCGATTTACGATAGAAATCTCCAAGTTTTGGCTTTCAATCTGCCAAGCGAATCTTTCTTTGCCATTCCGGAGAGTCTAAGCGATATCTATTCGGTGGCAGAAAAATTCTCCTCTATTACTTCCTTTACTCCTCAAGAGATAACTAAGGATCTCAAGCACTACAAGAAATTCGCCTGGCTTAAAAGAAAAGTCAATAGGGAAGAAAGCGAGTTAATACGCTCCTGGAATCTGGTTGGAGTGTATTCAAAAAAGGAAAGCAAGCGGGTTTATCCTTTTGGAGATTTGGCGGACGAGGTCTTGGGATTTGCTAATATCGACGACCAGGGAGCAGCTGGGGTGGAATATCAATATGACCAGACTCTGCGGGGAAAGACTGGCCAGATATTAATTAACCGAGATGCCAAAATGCGCAATTTCGCTTTAAAGGCGGAACCGTTGGTCAAATGTGAAAATGGAAATAGTTTAGTCTTAACTTTGGATCTAAGAGTTCAGGCAATTGTTGAGGAGGAATTGCGCAAGGCAATTGAGTCAAACCAGGCGGACGGAGGGACAAGTGTATGGATGGACCCCAAAACCGGCGAAATCCTAGCTATGGCTCACTTTCCCAAGAATGGGAATAGCCCATCCCTTAAGACCAAAAGCGTAAGCGATCTTTTCGAACCTGGCTCCACTTTCAAGATAGTGACTGCGGTTGCCGCCTTAGAGGAAAAAGTAAAAAATCCGGAAGATTCGATTTACGCTGAAAAAGGTGAGTTCGAGGTGAACAACCATAAGATACATGATGTGCACAAGTATGAATGGCTCACTTTCAGGCAATGCACTGCTTATTCCAGCAACATAGCTTTTGCAAAGGTAGCCCTGCAAGTTGGAAAGAACAAACTTTACAGGTATGCTCGAAATTTAGGATTCGGAATCAAAACTGGAGTTGACCTTCCGAGTGAATCTAAGGGAGCTTTCCCCTCTCTCAGAAAGTGCTCGGATTTTGTTCTCTCCACCCTCGCCTTTGGACAGGGGGTTTCACTCAACAGCCTGCAATTAGTCAATGCTTATGCTGCAGTTGCTAATGGAGGTTACTTGATGAAACCATATGTAGTGAAGGCGATACTCAACCAAGAAGGTGATACCGTAGAGGAATTCCATCCACAGAAGATAAGGCACGCTATCTCTCCCCGAACTTGCCAAATCATGAATGACCTTTTTAGAGTGGTGGTTGACTCTGGAACCGGGTACCCTGCTAAAGTCGAGGGGTTAGACATTGCCGGAAAGACAGGAACCGCCCAGAAGCCGGATTCAATAAATGGAGGATACAAACGGGGCGAGTATTTATCATCCTTCATTGGCTATTTCCCTGCGAGCCAGCCCAAGTTCGTGGGCCTTGTATGTTTAGATAATCCCCAAGGTAAGTATTACGGTAGCGAGACTGCGGCTCCTGCTTTCAGAAATATGGCGCAGCGTCTGGCTAATTTACAGGATGAGCCTTTGGTCTTAGTCAAAACCACTACCTCCGAAAAGAATATTATCTCTCAAACTTCAACAGGCAAACCAAAAGGGAAACAGGTTGGTGGCATGCCAATTATGCTGGGGGAGAACTTGGCAGATGCTTCCACTGATGGAATTGTAGTTCCGAATGCATTGGGAATGACAGTCAGGCAGGCAGCCCATCTCTTTTCAAAAGAAAAGATAAATTTCAAGATAATAGGAAGCGGCGTGGTCAAAAATCAAACCCCTTCTGTTGGAAGCAGGCTCAATCCTGGACAGATTTGTCTTTTGCATTGTGAAACGGAGTGAAATATGGGTGTGCCTTTAAGAAAACTGATTGAAAGTATGAATACAAAAAAAACATATGGAGATACTGATTTTGATATCAACAAGATAGAATATAATTCCACAAAAATAAAACCTGGTGACCTGTTTGTGGCAATTAAGGGATTTCAGACGGATGGACATAATTTTATAAACGATGCCATTAAGAATGGAGCGATTTGCGTTGTGGGGGAGAAAGATCAAGACCACAATATTAGAGCGGAAATTCTGGTGAAAGATTCAAGAATGGTTTTGGCTTTCCTTTCAGACAAATTTTATGATTCACCTTCAAGAAAGCTTAAGGTAATTGGCATAACCGGCACCAATGGAAAAACCACGGTCAGTTATCTTCTAAAATCTATCCTCGAAACCAAGGAAAGAAAAATTGGACTGATCGGCACCATAGCCCATTACATTGGGGACCAACAAGTGCCAGCCCTAAACACTACCCCGGAATCTTTAGACCTACAAAGAATGTTTTACCAGATGCTGGAGCAAGGGATAAAATATGTGGTGATGGAGGTCTCCTCTCATTCTTTAGCACTCAAAAGAGTGGAGAAGGTTGACTTCGATGTGGCTGTTTTCACCAATTTGACTCAGGATCATTTAGACTTTCATCATGATATGGAGTCATATAAAAAGACTAAGGGAAAGTTATTTGAGATGCTGGTCAAACCAGAGGATAGAGCAGTGATAAATTTGGATGACCCCAATTGGAAATACTTTTCCAAAAAGACCAAAGCTCCAAAGGTAACTTATTCTTTAAGAAACAAGGAGGCGGATGTATTTGTAGAGAAAATGAATCATGATTTAAAGGGTTTAGAAATAAGATCCTCTACCCCCTTAGGTGAATTTGAAGTAAGATTGAATTTCATCGGAGAGCAGAACGTTTATAACGCATTGGCTGCAATTGCTAGCTCAGTTGCGCTGGGTTTCGAATTGGAGAATATAAGATCTGGCTTAGAGAAAGCCAGAGTTGTTTCCGGTCGTTTGGAGAAAATCAACTTGGGACAGCCGTTCGACATCTTAATAGATTATGCTCATACTCCAGATGCCCTGGAAAGAGTTCTCATCACTGCCAAGGAATTGACTTCTGGAAAATTGATAGCCCTTTTCGGATGTGGTGGGGACAGGGATAAGACTAAAAGGCCAATTATGGGCAAACTCGCTACCCGGATTGCGGATTATGTTATCGTCACCTCGGATAATCCCCGCACAGAAAATCCGAGTTCAATTATAGATGACATATTCAAGGGGATTAACAGCAAGAATGACATTAAACGAATAGAAGATAGAAAAGAGGCAATAAAGCAGGCAATAGATTTGGCCAAGCCCAGAGACATTCTGGTCATCGCTGGAAAGGGACACGAGGACTATCAGATAATCGGGACTAAAAGATTTCATTTCAGTGATAAAGAGGCAGTAGAGGAAATTCTGAAAGGGATGGGGTATAAAGGTAATGATTGAAATTTCTATAAATGAACTTCTTAAAGTAAGCAATGGAAAGCTCCTTAAAGACAGAATTGCTTCTAATAAGAAGATGAAGGGGGTATCTATTGACTCCCGCACCCTTCAGAAGGGTAATCTCTTCATCGCCATTAGGGGCGAAAATCAAGATGGGCATAAATTTATTCCCCAAGCTTTTGAAAAGGGTGCGATCTTGGCTGTGGCGGAGAAAAAAAGAGTCGGTGACATAAATAAAGAGCATTTGCCCATAATACTGGTGGGTGATACCAAGAAGACTTTATATGATTTGGCTTGGTGGTATCGTAGAAAATTCAATCTGCCCACTGTGGGGATAACCGGGACTAACGGCAAAACCACTACCAAGGAGATGGTAGGAGCTGTTCTTTCAGAAAAATATAAAGTTCTAAGGTCACCCAAGAGTTATAACAACCTTATTGGGATTCCGCTAACTCTTTTTCAAATTGAACTTCAAACCGAAATCTTGGTCTTGGAATTAGGGATGAACAGTTTGGGGGAGATAGCCCAATTAACCAAACTGACCCAGCCGGATTGGGGGGTGATAACCAATATCGGACCAGCTCATCTGGAATTCATGAAATCTCCGGAGAATATAGCTAAAGCTAAGTTCGAGCTTGCAGACAATATGGCAAAGGACAAGACTTTGGTTTTGAATGCAGATGACATTTTCTTGAACAGGAGGATAAAAGAAGAAGAAAAGAGGGTTATAACTTTCGGAATAGAAAAACAAGCTGACTTCAGGGCAACTTCGATCGAGTCAAATGGAAGCGGACATTACCATTTCAAAGTTAATTCCCAACCTCAGATAAGACTCAAGGTGCTGGGAAGACATAATATCTATAATGCCCTAGCTGCCTTCGCCCTGGCTAAAGAGCTGGGCATAGATGAGGATCTAATCAAACAAAGGCTGGAGAATTATAAGCCCGCTCAGCTAAGAATGGAATGGTTTAAAGTAAGGGGAATTACCTTAATTAACGATGCTTACAATGCCAATCCGATTTCAACGCAAAATGCATTGGAGACTTTAGATCAAATAAAAAGCCAAGGTAGGAAGATTGCGGTTCTGGGGGATATGCTGGAGCTGGGCGAAAAAAGCGATGAATTTCATTTTAATATCGGAGAACAAGTTGGGCAGTTGAATCTGGATAAGCTTTTACTTAGGGGGGAGTTTTCCGAATCAGTTGCTGCCGGGGCAACAGGAAAAGGGATGGATAAGACAAAAATAGAAATATTTAAAGAAAACAAAAAGATAAGCTCCTGGTTACTTGATAATCTAAAGACTGGAGATATGGTTCTCTTCAAAGCTTCTCGCAAAATGAGATTTGAGGAGATAGTCGAGGAACTGAACAATTTTCTAAACAGGCAAAACTAAATGCTATATCACCTGCTTTATCCGTTAAGCCAGAATATCTCCTTTTTCAATATCTTCAGATATATAACTTTCAGAACTGCTTATGCTTCAGTCACTGCCTTGCTTTTGAGCCTGATTTTTGGACCAATGATAATAAGAATTTTGAAAACAAAACAGGTTACTGAAAACATCAGGGCAGATGGGCCAGCCACGCATATGGCGAAGGAGGGGACGCCAACTATGGGAGGAATTATTATATTACTCTCTGTGGTTGTGCCCACTGCCCTGTGGGCTGATTTAGCCAACCGCTATATTCAGGTGATTTTGTTGGCTACAATCTGGATGGGGCTGATTGGTTTTATGGATGATTATCTCAAAGCCATAAAAAGAGTGCCCAAGGGAATGGTGGGAAGAAAGAAGTTAATGGGACAGATCAGCTTGGGGTTAGTATTGGGCTTGTGGCTTCTTTTGGAACCACCCTCCAAGAATTTCGGAACTTCAACTGACATCCTTTTCTTCAAGAATTACTTTTTGGATTTTGGAATTCTTTACATCCCCTTAGTCATACTGGTAATTACTGGCTCATCTAATGCGGTGAATCTAGCCGACGGCTTAGACGGATTAGCCATCGGTCTGGTCGGCATATGCGCCTTTGCCTTTGCGGTCTTGTCCTACATTGCTGGAAGAGTCGATTTTAGCCGTTATCTTTCCGTGGTCTATTTGCAGGGAAGCGGCGAATTGGTGGTCTATTGTGGTGCATTGATGGGTGCGGCTTTGGGTTTTCTGTGGTTCAACGCTTATCCAGCCAAAGTCTTCATGGGAGATACCGGGGCTTTGGCTCTGGGTGGAGCTTTGGGGGTTATATCTATCCTGATAAAGAAGGAGATGTTGCTTTTGATTGCAGGTGGGGTTTTCGTGATAGAAGCTTTATCAGTCATAATTCAGGTAGTCTATTTCAGAGCCACTGGCGGAAAAAGGATTTTTAGGATGGCACCCCTGCATCATCATTTTGAGCTTTCGGGCTGGAAAGAGCCACAAGTGGTGGTGCGTTTTTGGATTCTGGGAGTGATATTTGCCCTTTTGGCATTAAGCACATTGAAAATAAGATGATACAGATTCTAAGCGGAGAGAGAAAAGTGGGTAAAAGGGAGGATAGGGTATTTGATCGAAAGATATCTGTTTTAGGTATGGCTCGTTCTGGAATAGCCACAGCTCAACTTCTTTCCCAGAAGGGTGCGGAAGTCTTTGTGAGCGACATCAAGTCGGAAAGGGAATTGGAGAACGAGATAGCTAAAATCAAAAGTTTAAATATAAATTTCGAAGTTGGAGCGCATACTGACAGAGTTTTAGAAGATAAGGATTTTATCGTCACGAGCCCGGGTATTCCATCGGACATACCTATCTTGAAGAAAGCTGAGAGTCTGGGCATACCGATCTTCTCTGAAATAGAGATAGCCTTCTGGTTAAGCCAAAGCCCAATTGTAGCTATAACCGGCTCCAACGGAAAAACCACTACCACCTATCTGGTGGGCGAAATTCTAAGGCAGGACCAGAAGGAATATCGCGTAGCTGGAAATGTGGGAGTGCCGTTTTCCAGCGTAGTGGATGAAGTCTCTGATAAAGGGATAATCGTGCTTGAGGTCTCGAGTTTCCAACTGGAGAGAATAGAGGAGTTCAGACCAAAGGTAGCTTCTATTTTAAATATAACGCCGGATCACCTTGACCGTTATCCTGATTTGAAATCGTATCAAGAAGCCAAGGTGCGTTTGCTAGAGAACCAAATCCCACAAGACTATACCGTTTTAAATGCGGACGACCTCGTGAGCTCATCTCTTTCTCCTTGCACTCAAGCCAAGCAAATATATTTCAGCATCAAGAAAGACATGGAAGAGGGGGTCTTGGTAAGAGGCGAGAATTTGGTTTTGAAAAGCAAAAAAGGGGAGACGGCAATTCTTCCGATTAAAGAGATAACCATCAAAGGTCCTCATAATTTGTCGAATGCGGCGGCTGCCTGCGCTATGGCATATGCTTTAGAGATCGATACAGCATCTATGGCTCGCGCCCTGAAGGAATTTAAGGGGGTGGAGCATCGCCTGGAATATGTTGCCACAATTAATGGCATAAAGTTCATCAATGATTCCAAAGCCACTAACGTTGACTCTGTCTGGTACGCCCTGCAGAGTATAGATGAGCCTATAATCCTCATAGCCGGGGGAAAAGATAAAGGTGGAGATTTCACCAGACTGGGGGAATTGGTCAAATCCAAAGTAAAGAAATTAATCCTCATTGGCCAAGCCAAGGAAAAGATAAAAAGAGAGTTAGGTGGTTTGGTGGATACCATTGAAGCGGAAACATTAGAGCAAGCGGTGAAGCTGGGATTCGAAAAGGCACAAGAGGGAGATGTTATTCTCCTCTCCCCTGCTTGTGCCAGCTTCGATATGTTTAAGGATTTTGAAGAGAGAGGTAGAAAATTCAAACTGGCGGTGCATAACCTGAAATGACCGACAAATCAAGGCCGGATTATCAACTTCTTCTGGTGGTGGCGATACTGGTAGCCATAGGGATAGTTATGGTATATAGCGCTTCAGCTATGGTTGGAGACGAGAGGCATAAAAGTACAATCTATTTCTTTAAGAGACAACTTCTTTGGTTCATTATGGCTTTTCCCGTTATGCTTTTAGCTATGCGCCTGGACTATCACATCTTTCAAAAAATATCACTCCCGTTGCTTCTGCTTTCGCTTTTCTTTCTGGTAGCGGTTCTATTGAGGCCACCGATGAATAATGTGCGAAGGTGGATAAGATTTGGACCTTTTGGATTCCAACCGTCGGAGCTTTTTCGCTTCGCTTTCATACTTTTCCTATCTTATTCACTTTCCAAGAGACTGGAGAAAATAAAGGAATTCAAGTATCTTTTTATCCCCTATTTTCCGCTCTTGGCAGTTGGATTTTTGCTCATCATCAAAGAGCCGGATTTGGGAACAGCTTTGACTATCGGTTTGACTGGCATTTTACTGCTCTTCATAGCAGGCGCCAGATTAAGACATCTATCCCTGGTTATCCTGCCTGCGTTGGCGGTCGTCCCTTTCTTGGTGTTTGGCTTGGGATATGAAAAAGAAAGAATGGATGATTATTTCAAATCACTTAAAGACCCCCTGGCAGGAAGTTATCAACTCACGCAATCAGTTTTGAGTTTGGGAAGTGGGGGCTTATGGGGAGTTGGCTTGGGTGAAGGTAAGCAGAAACTCCTTTTTCTGCCGGAACCTCACACGGATTTCATTCTGGCTAATATGGGAGAAGAAGGTGGATTTGCTCTATTGGCAGCTACCTTGATTCTCTTTTTGATTTTGGGTTGGAGGGGATTTAAAATCGCCTTCAAGGCACAAGATTACTTTGGGTTCTTTCTGGCATTCGGCATAACTTCCGCTGTTATGTTTGGTTTCATTATGAATGCTTGTGTCATTAGTGGGATATTGCCCACCACTGGCTTGCCTCTGCCTTTCTTGAGTTACGGTGGCACTTCCCTCTTTCTCAATCTCCTAGCAATTGGTGTGCTTTTGAACATCTCGCGCCAAAGACACAATTGCAAAGAATCTAAAGTGGTCGGAAAATCAAGTTTATGGTGAGGATAATCATAGTTGCAGGAGGGACCGGAGGTCATCTTTTCCCGGGTATAGCTTTGGCTCAGGAATTAAGAAAAAGATATAAAGATATTGAGTTATTCTTTGTGGGAACAAAAAGAGGTGTGGAATCCAGAGAGCTTTCTAAACTCGGATTTAATCTGGAGACAATATCGATTGTGGGATTGAGCCGAAAAAACATACTAAGGAACATCTCTGCTCCCTTTTATCTGTTCAAGGGGCTGGCTCAATCTTTTATGCTCTTGAACAGGATTAAGCCCGGGGTAGTAATTGGAACTGGAGGATATGTTAGCTATCCGGTACTGCTTCTGGCCAGTCTGAAAAAGATACTAACCCTCATTCAGGAGCAGAATAGTTTTCCCGGGATGACCACTCGCCTTTTGGCTCCAAGAGTGGATAAAGTATGCTTGACCTATCCCGGTTCACTAAAATATTTTCCCAGCTTTACGAGTAAACCGAAGAAATTTAAGATATTGGGAAATCCAATTAGAAAGGAGGTAACTCAAGGTAACCGAGACCTGGGACTGAAGAGATTCAATCTAAGTCCGGATAAAAAGACAATCTTTATTTTTGGTGGAAGTCAGGGCTCACACAAGATAAATTTAACAGTTTTGGAAGCTCTGGATTATTTTGGAGACAACCTTCAGCTCTTGTGGCAAACTGGAGAAAAAGATTTCGATGCCACAAAAGAGAAAACACGAGAAATCAAAATGAATTTAAGTCTTCATCCATTTATAGATGATATGGGCTCGGCTTATGCGGTTGCGGATTTAGTTATATCAAGGGCTGGAGCATTGACTCTGGCGGAGATAACTGCTTGCGGTAAGCCAGCCATTCTGATTCCCTACCCTTCTGCCACAGCTGACCACCAGAAACTTAATGCACAGGAATTAGAAAAAAGCGGTGCTGCCAAACTGATCTTGGAAAATGATTTGAATGGAAAGAAACTGGCTAACTTATCAAATCGACTTTTTGCAGATAAAAGTGTGTTGGAGCAAATGTCGCAAGCCAGCCGGAACATGGCTAAGCTGGATGCCACTTCCAAGATAACGGATGAAATAGAAGAGCTATTGAAAAGATGAAGTTTAAAAAAGTAAAGCAAATACATTTTGTGGGAATAGGCGGGGCAGGAATGTGCGGCTTAGCTGAGGTTTTGTTCAACTCAGGATACCAAGTCACCGGCTCGGACATCAGTTTGGGCGAAGTAACTGAAAAGCTGAAGAGTTTGGGAATCAAGGTCTTTGGAGGACATTCCAAGGAAAATATTGAAGGAGCTGATGTGGTGGTCATATCTTCAGCTGTCAAGCCGAGCAATGTTGAAGTAACTTATGCTCTGGAGAAGAGTATTCCAGTCATAAGAAGGGCGGAGATGCTGGGCGAGCTTATGCGGATGAAATATGGGATAGCTATTGCTGGAACTCACGGCAAAACCACCACCACCTCTATGGTAGGACAGATACTAACTGAAGGGGGTTTGGACCCGACTATAATCGTGGGCGGAAAGGTGGTAAATCTGGATAGCAGTGCTAAGCTGGGGCAGGGCGAATATCTAGTTGCGGAGGCAGATGAATTCGACCGATCGTTCTTAAGACTCTCCCCTATGATTGCCGTCATCACTACCCTCGAGGCAGAGCACTTGGATTGTTATCAAACCTTAGACCAGCTGAAATCCGCCTTTGTCGAGTTCGCTAACAAAGTTCCTTTCTATGGAAGATTAATTCTGTGTTTGGATGAGGAGAGCCTGCAGAATTTGATACCCAAACTTAAAGGGCCTATAACCACCTATGGACTTATGCCACAGGCCGATATGCAAGCAGAAAACATCAAACTATCGGAAAACCGGTCGAGATTTACGGTGAAATATAAAGGGGAAGAGCTGGGAAATATCGAATTGGCAGTTCCGGGCATGCACAACGCTAAGAATTCATTAGCCGCGGCTTCGGTTGGTTTGGAGTTGGATATCCCCTGGGAGAAGATCACACTGGCTTTGAGACAATTTAGAGGGGTAAAGAGGAGATTTGAAATAAAAGGAGAGTCCAAGGGAATAATGATTGTAGATGACTATGCTCATCATCCCACTGAAATAGAGGCCACTTTAAAAGCTGCCAAAAATGGCTGGAACAGAAGGATAGTGGTAGTGTTTCAACCTCACCTTTACAGCCGTACAAAAGACTTCGCCGAACAGTTCGGAAAAGCGTTCTTCAATTGCGATATCTTAGTGGTCACGGATATCTATGCAGCCAGGGAGGAGCCTATGCCGGGGGTGAGTGGCGAGCTGGTGAGCCAGGCAGCTAAAAGATACGGGCATAAGCAGGTTCACTACAAACCCAAAAGCGAGGAGATACTCCCTTTTCTTTTGGATACGCTCAAGCCCGGCGATATGCTGATAACTATGGGAGCTGGGGACATATACCAGAAGGCGGAGCAACTTCTAAATCTTTTGCAAAAATAAGTTATGCTTATCATAAGAAATCTTCTCGTAGCTTTTCTTTTGACCCTAGCCCTGATAGGAACATTCATTTTTCTTACCAACTTTCCTGGCTTCAAAATAAAAGCCATCCAGATAGAAGGGAATCAAAGGGTAAGTTATTCAGATATTTTGAGCCTGTGCCCGGTTAAGCTGGGGCAAAACTTTTTCGAGATAGACATGGATGGAATCAGGAAAAAGATACTATCTGAGCCGAGAATAGAAACTGTAAAGATAGAGAGACGATTTCCCCAGAAGATATTGATAAATTTGAGCGAGAAAAAACCAATCTATCTTATCAATCTGGGGGATATGTATGGCCTAACCCAAAATGGAGAAATAATTCCTTTGGAGGAGAATCTTGATTTACCGGTAGTGAACGGCATTAACCTCAAAAAAGCAACTTTTTACCATAAGATAAGAGACAGAAAAATTGATTTTGTCTTGTTTTTACATAATTCACTTGCTAAAATAGATGCCAACATCTTGAACCTTGTTTCCGAGATCAACCTTGAGGAAAAGGATAATGTGATTCTTTACCTTATTCCCAGAGGAGCTAAGATATTCTTGGGATGTGGGGAGTTTGAAAAGAAACTTATTCGTTTGGATTTGATATTAAAGGAAGAAAAAGAGCTTGAAAAAATAGAGTATGTTGACTTGCGCTTCAAAGGGCAAGCCATAGTGAGGAGATTCGAATAGAGATGGGAAACAACAATTTAGTCGTGGGCTTAGACATCGGCACAACCAAGATCGCAGCTATAATCGCCGAGTTAGGTGAACAAGGAGAGCCAAAGATAATTGGAGTGGGAGTTAGTCCGTCTGAGGGACTGAGAAGAGGAGTGGTGATCGACTTAGAGAAAACCGTTCAGTCAATAGTCAAGGCAGTTGAGGATGCAGAGCTTATGGCTGGAATAGAAGTCAATGCGGTTTATGCCGGAATCGCTGGAGACCACATTCGCAGCATCAACAGTCGAGGGGTGATTGCCACTTCTAGGTCGGACAATGAGATTGGTCCAGCAGATGTGGAAAGAGTCATAAATGCGGCCAAGGCAGTGGCTATCCCTATGGATCGAGAGATAATTCACGTTCTTCCCCAGGAATTCACTGTGGATGACCAGTCTGGGATTAAGGATCCGGTGGGGATGTCAGGGGTTAGATTGGAAGCAGAGGTGCATATTGTCACTGGAGCAGTAACTTCTGCTCAAAACATATATAAAGCAATTAAGAGGGCGGGTTTGGAGGTCTTGGATCTGGTTTTGGAACCACTGGCTTCGAGTTATGCCCTGCTTAATCCGGACGAGTTGGAATTGGGTGTGGTGCTGATAGACTTGGGTGGCGGCACAACGGATATGGCTGTATTCTATGACGGAAGCATACGTCATACCGCGGTCATCGGGTTAGGGGGAAAGAATGTCACCAACGATATCGCTATCGGACTCAGAACGCCAGTGGATAAGGCGGAGGAGCTTAAGGTAACTTATGGTTGTGCCTTATCCAGTTTGGTTGACCCGGAAGAGATAATAAAAGTGCCGGGCGTTGGAGGAAGAGAGCCCAGAGAGGTTTCCAGAAACGTCCTGTCCTCGGTCATTGAGCCGCGTATGGAGGAGATATTCTCCCTGGCTCAAAGGGAAAAAAAAAGGACGACCTTGGCAGATATGCTGGCTGCGGGAGTAGTCTTAACTGGTGGTGGCTCACTTATGGAAGGTGCCATCGAATTGGCTGAACAGATTTTTGATATGCCGGTCAAGCAAGGCACACCGCGACAGATAAGCGGCTTGGTGGATATCGCCAGCAGTCCCATCCACGCCACTGGAGTGGGGCTGGTGATCTACGGATTTCAACGTCCTCGCAAGGGGAAATATCGAAGCACCGCTGCCAAGAACATATTTGGCAAAGCGTTCCATAAAACGAAAAATTGGTTCAAAGAATATTTCTAAAATTTCAAAAGGAGGTTGGGTATGGCTTTTGAATTGGATGCCGAGATAGAGAATTATGCTAAACTCAAGGTAGTGGGGGTAGGCGGGGCAGGCGGGAATGCACTCAATCATATGGTGGATGCTAGTCTAGCCGGGGTGGAATTCATCTCGGTCAATACTGACGCTCAAGCCCTAGAAACTTCTAAGGTATCCAACCGGGTACAAATTGGCTCGCGCATCACCCGAGGCTTGGGTGCAGGTGCAAATCCGGAGATTGGCCGAAGAGCAATTGAGGAAGACCGTGAACTGGTGGAGAATGCCCTTAAGGGCGCGGATATGGTCTTCGTCACTGCTGGCATGGGCGGTGGCACCGGAACTGGTGCTGCCCCCATTATAGCTGAGATCGCCAAGGAGCAGGGTGCTTTGACTGTGGCAGTGGTAACCAAACCCTTCACCTTTGAGGGTAAAAAGAGAATGGCTCGAGCCATAAACGGCATAGACCAGCTCAAGGAAAGAGTTGATACCTTGATATCCATACCTAACCAGAGGCTTCTGGCGATTGTCAACAAGGAAACTAAATTGACTGACGCCTTCAAGATGGCAGATGACGTCCTCTTGCAAGCCACCCGCGGGATATCCGACTTGATCACTGTGCCGGGGCTGATCAATCTGGATTTCGCTGATGTCAAAACAGTTATGTCGGAAATGGGAGATGCGTTGATGGGAACCGGTTACGGCAAAGGGGAAAACCGTGCCTCTGAAGCAGCCCACAGTGCAATTTCCAGCCCTCTTCTGGATGAGATCTCAATTGTTGGGGCAAGGGGAGTAGTGGTCAATATCACTGGAGGAAAAAATATGACTTTGTTTGAAGTGAACGAGGCCGCCTCCATAATCTTTGAAAATGCTGGAGCTGATGCCAACATCATCTTCGGAGCAGTAATAGATTCAAATCTCAAGGATGAGATGAAAATTACGGTCATCGCCACCGGCTTTGGAATGGATATGCCTTTGAGAAAGGGATTAAAGCAAGATGAGGATATCATAGATTTGTTCGGTCACCGCAAGTCCCTGACTGAAAGAGTAAATAGCTTAAACAAAGATGCCAAATCCCAGGTCGTGATCCAGAAAAATCGGGTGAAATCGTTTGCCACAGATGACCTGGAAGTCCCGGCCTTTTTGAGGAAACAGACTGAATAACGATTCACTTTAAAGATAAGAAAATGGAGAATTTGCCAGAATATTCTCTCGGCGGTTTCTCCATTTTGTTTTGACAAACCTAAATTGCCGGTTAAATTTATTTTATGCAAGAGAGCTTGAGGCGAAAGATAATTTCCACTGAGAAGGGAGCAATTCTTAAAAGAAATGCTCCCACCAAAGTGGCTTTGATTTTTCCCAATGACTACTCCGTCGGCATGGCTAACCTGGGCTTCCAGACTATCTACAAACTACTAAACCAGATTCCCAATATCAGTTGTCAGAGATTTTTCTTGGACTTGGGAATCGAAAGTTTGGAGGAAAAAAGAAAACTGAACACTTTCTCTTTGATATCTTTCTCCTTGTCATTTGAAATGGACTATCCCAATGTCTTGAAAATTCTAAGCCAAGCCGGCATACCCTTGACACATTCTAAAAGAGAAGAGAATCATCCCTTAGTTGTTGCCGGGGGAATAGCTCCCAGTTTGAATCCGGAGGTAATGGCACCGTTCTTCGACTGCATCTTAGTTGGAGAAGCTGAGGAGATGATAATGGAGTTCATGAAAACCTACTTGGAATATTCATTTAAGAAATCTAAAAAAGACGAGCTTCTGGCTAAATTAGCTCGGATTCAAGGGGTTTACGTGCCTAGGTTTTATGAAGTCGAATGCGACAGCAAAGGATATCTGAAAAGGATTGAAAAGAAAAATGATGTTCCTCTGCCAATTAAACCCAGGAAAGTTGATTTGGACAAGTATTATACCTTCTCGCCGGTGACTTCTCCTTACATTCATTTTAAGGATACCTTTCTGATTGAGGTGGGAAGAGGATGCAAAAGAGGTTGTAGATTTTGCGCAGCTGGTTTCGCCTACCAGCCCACCAGATACGTGCCCAAGGAAAATATATTAAGGCAGATAGAGAATTATATCGGGAAAAATAGGCAGGTCGGTTTAGTCGGGACTTTGGTATCTGACTATCCTGATTTCGAAAAGGTCTGCCAAGAGCTCAAGCAGCGAGGTCTGGGAATAAAGACTTCTTCGATGAGAATTGATAGATTGAATTCTAATCTCTTGAAATATCTTTCTGGATCTGGAATGAAAACCTTAACCCTGGCACCTGAAGTCGGCTCATCCCGAATGCAAAAGATAATAAATAAGAAAATAGATTTGGATGAGATTTTAAAATCGATTGAATTAGCTAAACAGAGCAATATCAATTCTCTGAAATTGTATTTCATGCTTGGCTTGCCATTTGAAAAAGATGAGGATATAGATGCTATGGTTGAATTGTTGAAAAACATACATCAAATCTATTTTAAGGATTCCTCTGCGAAAAGAACAATAACTCTATCCATCAACCCCTTTGTGCCAAAAGCCCACACTCCCTTTCAATGGGCAGGGATGAATAAAAAAGAGGAATTGGAACAAAAGTATATTCAAATAAAAGGGGGGATATCGAAATTAAGGGGGATTAAATTTCAAGGTAAAGGCATTAAAGGGTTTTATCTACAAGCCCTTCTTTCATTGGGAAATAGAATCGTAGGGGAAGGATTGTATCACGAGCAGACCGAAGGGATGAATATATACTCTTTCTTGAAGCAAAGAAGGTTTGATATAGAGCATCTTCTATTTGAGGAGAAGAAAGAGGATGGCGTTTTCCCCTGGGAGATAGTCGAGCATCAAATTCCTAAACAGTTCCTTTTGAGAGAATATAAAAGGGCTAAGAGTATATGATTTTGTAGGGGCGACCCCCCGGGTCGCCTGCTAAGGAATTATAATAGCGTAGGGACAGATTATAATCTGTCCCTACTTTGACCTTACTGCAGTTGCCCAAACCTGTGCCGATTTATCCCGCCTCTGGCGGGATTTATCGGGATTCATTAGGCGAATTGATTGCTCGCGTAGGGGTGGAGTTTCCTTCGACTTTGCTCAGGACGGTAAGCAAGGTCGAACCGTATCTCCACCCGTATTCTTCTTTAACTTCAATAGATCTGACTAAAACTTAATTTGCAATCCGACACCGCATGCTTTTGAATCAACAAAATATCTCGGTGCCAAAATCAAAGCTGTTTTGTGTAGTGCGAGATTATGTTTTCGGACCGTGCTTTTAACCTTAGCTATGTCGTAGATGACATCAATCAGAAAAACAATTGAACTAATGAAACCAATGCCCCCAAACAATGTCGCATAATTATCTAAATCCGAATCGTAACAAAGTGCCATGCATAATACTGTAATTCCTCCTGTTCCCAATCTAATTGCCACACCCTTAAAACCTCGCCAACTTTCTCCAGCATAAAAATATCCCATTGATGGTCCGACTATAAGTCCGGATGCGATCAATGCAACAGGAATGACGCGACTTGGGTCTTTTTTCTCTAACCAGTCTCCTCCATACCGGTCCGGCCTATCATGTTCCACATAATAGGGTTCATCCAGAATCCAAATTAGTATACCGGTACCAATTGGAACAAACGTGCCCAACAAAGAATAACATAGACCTACATTTTCCGATTTTAATTTGAATCGAGTCTGTTTTTGCTGATACAAGTCTCCCAATTTACTTCCCTCTTTATTGTAACCGACTAAAAGCAACTTAGGAAACGAGCAGTCTGACTTCACTTGGGCAATCACAGGTGTTACATTATACAAAACAATTAAGAAAAATATAAACAGGAAACAAAAAGCTTTTAATAACAACCTCTGCATCTTTTTCGCCCCCTTTATGTTTTATTAGTTTATACTTTTAACTTGCTTTTTCTTTGGTTTATAGATTTTTCTTCCACTTTTCCAACTATCCCACCACTCGATTTTCTTGGGGATAACCTTCAAAAGACAGAACTCTTTGGACTGGGGACCATCTTTGAAATATTGACACATATCATAACCCGAAAGTTTCCATACTCTCTTCTTGTCTTTCAAGGAATTGATTATCTTGACCTTGCCCATTACAAAAGCGGATTTATCTCCATTTGGTTGTTTCACAAAAGCCAGACATACTTTCGGATTTTTCTTTATCTGCTTTACCTTTCTTGAATTGCTGGAAGTCGCCATCCAGATATTCATATCGTCCTCAACTATCGTGGACATAGAGCGAACTTTCGGCTGGTCTCCGTCACAGGTAGCAAGATAGGCATGCGAAGAGTTTCCCTTCATTATCGCTACTATCTTTTTCTTATCAGACGAACTCATTTCTCCTCCTTCTTGTTAAAGGATTTGTCTTAGGTTAGATCATTGTCATTCCTGCGCAGGCAGGAATCTACTGGCTTTTAAAAATGGATTCCCGCTGGAGTTTACCCCGTAGAAATGCGGGGCGGGAATGACAAACAAGTTTACTGTAGGGGTTCGATTTATCGAACCCGTTTGGTTTTCGGGTCACAACTTGTCCCGATTTATCGGGATAAATGCGACCCCTACAAAATACTAAATCGCGTAGGTCTAAACCATATAATCTATACCGTAGGGGCGAAGCTCGTCTTCGCCCGAACGGAAGGGGTGGAGATAAACTCCACCCCTACGCGTAGCTTAATCATAATTGTAATGCCTTGAAATCTAACTCCGAATATATTCTAATACTTTTCAGATGTAGATAATATTTCTTCGTGATTTTCAACTTCTGCTTAAAGTTTGGAATCTGTTTTATGCCTATCTTCGTATAAACTACGAAAATCAGCCGAGGTTTATTTTGTTGCTTTAGTGCAGCGACAGAGCAATCAGCAAGAACCGAAGCACCGACCAGTGCTTTTCTCATTGGATTGTTTTCAACTTCAATTATACATTTAATTTCATCTTTGCTGCTTCGTAAAACCACATCTGGTTGGTACCAATGCCGCACTCTATCTGGAAGGTAATTCTGTCCATCAATTTCCGCCTCGACGTTATACTTATTTCCATAGCGAGCTTTTATCCACTTCTGAATATTCCTATGTTCTGCACGCATTGTTTTGTTTTTGAAAATATTTTATCTCTTGCCTTTACCTCGCCGTATATCCTCCATCAATCACCAATTCACTACCGGTGATGAATTTGGATTCATCTGATGCTAAATAAAGGATGCCGTAAGCGATATCATCTGGTTCGCCCACATGGCCGATGGGATGCAGACTATCTAGATATTTTCTTACCTCTTCCACATTACCCTGGGACTTAGCGTAATTTTCCACCATAGGAGTCCAGATGAAACCAGGATGAACGGAGTTGACTCGGATTTTGTCCTTGGCATAAAGGAAAGCATCTGTTTTGGTCATTATGCGCACAGCCCCTTTGGAGGCGTGATAGGGCGGCACATCCGGTGCGCTGATGATTCCATATATAGATGATAAGTTGATTATGCTTCCGCCTTTTGCTTTTCTCATATAAGGAATAACGTGCTTGGTGCAGAAGAAAACACCTTTAACATTAATCGCCATAACCCTGTCCCATTCCTCTTCGGTCAATTCGTCTGTGGGCTTGCTTGGCCCGGATATTCCAGCGTTATTGACTAAAATATCAAGTTTTCCAAACTGCTTATCAACATCCGCAAATACTTTTTGCACTTCCTTTTCATTGGAAACATCCATATGCCAGAATCCAGCCACACCCCCTTTGCTTTTGATATTCCTAACAACTTCTTCTCCCTCTTTATCTAAAATGTCCGTCACCGCAACCCTGGCACCCTCCTTTGCTAAAAGCAAACAGGCGGCTTGGCCAATTCCCAATGCGCCACCTGTCACGATAGCTACTCTATCTTTGACTCTATTCATTTACACCCCCTGGTTGGTTTAATCCTTATTTTATTTATTCTTATAGTTTCTTCGCAACTCCTCAGCCATCGTCTTTATTTCTGTTAAATCCCTTTGCATTTCACTCCAACCATACCAGAAGGTGTAATCCGGATTGCTATGGAAAACCCCCTGGAAAGTTCTCATTCTATGTTCAGAAAACATCACAAAAAGTTTCTGCTCAATCACAGTGGGGGCATCGTGGAAGGTCAATAAATCAGGAAATTGATAAGCATAATTTTGCGGTTTTGTGATGATGCTATCCTTATATAAGTCTGCAACTACGTGTATCGCTTCAGCCATAAGCCCATCCGACTGCTTTATCATCTCATCCCCTTTAGCCAATTCCTCTTTGGCAAAATTGACTGAATGGCACTGGCTGCAAGTCTTTATCATCTTGTCTCTTTCTTTTTGCCAATCTTCCTGGGTTGTCCGCACAATATCTGCCGCTTTAACTACTTCCAATCGAGGAGTGGGATACCCATCTAAACCTAATACGTCCAAGCCCTGCAAAATCATCATACGGTCTGCTGCCCATTTCTTATCTTCAGGTAAGGGAAGCCGGACTGCCAAAAATCCCCAAGCAGTCCTGACAGCATGATTGTTTTTCTGCATATGACAAGTCTGGCAAGTAGGTGCGGAAACTGTTTCCGGGAGGGTCTTGCTTTGTTTTAGCAAATATCTAACGCCATGCTTGGAGGAAGAATACATCTCCCACTGAGGATGGTCAAACCCCATATGGCAGGTCTGACAAGCCTGGGGCTGTCTGGCTTCAACTGCAGAAAAGATATGTCGGGTATGACAAGCATCACAGGAAGCCAAGCCAAATCCTGCACCACTTTTCTTCAACTCATTTATCTCCGCTTCTGTTTTTAATCCAATTTTATGACATCCACCACACCCCTTCATCCCTTCCATCAAAGCCATGGGCTGCCAGTGGGCAGTGGGCATAGCTTTCATCGAAGCCCAGCCGAGAGAATGTTTCCCGGCTTTGAACTCGTCAACTTGTGTTTGATGACAGGCAGCGCAGGTCTCTGGTGTGGGAATTTCGGCTTGGGCTACATTTTTCGGTGATGTGTGTTTATTCCCGTGACATACTGAACAATCCACACCATTCTGACTGTGTTTACTTATTTGCCAGTCAGAGACGATTTTGGGCGTAATACTTTTGTGACAATTGACACAAACTTGGGCATTAAGACCAGAGGCAAGAAATAAGCTAGTTAGAAAGATAAGAGTGGTTCTAAGTAGCATAATGTACCTCCTCGGTTATGGTTTACTAAAAGACGAATTAACACCACAACCAAAATCACTTTACAAAAACATCTATGTTCTACTTAACCTTCTGCACCTTGCCCGCTTTAATACAACTGGTGCAAACGCTGATGACTTTCTCTTTGCCGTTCACCAAAGCTCTAACCCTTTGCAGATTGGGCATCCACCTTCTGGCTGTGCGGTTATTGGCGTGGCTGACTTTGTTTCCATAAAGCGGTTTCTTTCCGCAAATATCACATACCTTGGCCATCTTTCACTCCTTTTAGTTTTATTTTACTGAATCGTACAACTGTTTTATGTCTTTGACCAGATAACTTGGGTCCATCTTATCATATTTAATCAACTTAGCCATTTCCGGGGAGGTGTACTCCATACCGGTTGTCCAAAGGGATTCGAGATACTCCCCAGCTTCTTTTTTCTCAAACCAATTCTCCCCGAATCTCTCCTTAAGTTTGGCTCTCAACTGCGCATCCAAAATCCAAGCCTCAAGATAATTTACGCTGTAAAATCTTTCATCCCCGTATAAAAGATATATCATCTCCGCCTCTTTATGGCTTCTATCCAAAAGCAATGCTTCCTTGCTTGTTTCCTGATATACTTTAATGGGGTCGGGATTTCCAGAATGAAGCTGTCTTTCGAAAATGAATTTACCACAGTAACTTCTCAAAGAGGAGAGGCTATAGAACAAGTTCATCTTGGTGAATTCTTTGATATCCTTCTGGCTCATTCCCAGCTTATCTTTCATAAAAATTGGATTTGAAACTATCCCCTCCAATATATAGGCGAACATCTCCGTTACTCCATAATCCCCTAAATCCTTGAATTCAAATTCGCTGACTCTTGTGTAGGCCGAATGCTCTGCATGTCCCATCTCGTGAAAAAGTGAACCGTAATCGCTATATCCACCCATCGGCTTGACCAAAACCCGCACATCAGTTGGAACAACAATTGTGTAGGTGGCTGGCCTGGGTTCTTTTTCCGGCCTATCCTCATCATCCAAACTAATATTCTTCTGGGCACCCACATCAATTCCCATATCCAGCATAGTTGACTTGAAAATCGGGACCATTTTCTCTTTAGGAAAATATTCATCGAAACTTTCCCCTCTGAAAAGCCATGCCCGGTCATAAACTTTGACGTCTTCCATTCTCTTGTTCAGAATCTTTCTTGCCATCTCAGATAGGAGGGCTTTATAAATCGGAGCAGTTTCCTTTAATATCTCCCTGCAGTTTTCTTCCAGGGAATCAAAATCGATACCTCTCACCTGTTGTTGATAATCAGAGTAGTTTCTGTATCCTAATTCCTTGACAGTTTTCTCCAGGATGTTCAGCTCTTGAGTTAACAGAGGATTTATTTTATCTATTATCATCTCCCCTTGAGAATAATAAAGGGCTTTTCTTCTTTCTCCGTTTTTCTCGTTAGAAAGCAGAACGTCTATGTCCCGAAAGGCAATGGTGTCTTTCTCAACTACTATCTTCTCTTTGGCTTGCAGATCAAATATCCGGTCATCTAACTCCTTGGTCCTCTCTCCCAAAAAGCTACTGGAAATGTCACGATACAGAAATTCTGCCTTTTTCCTCTCGCGAGGATTGCGTTCCTTTTCAATCCTATCTTTGAGAAAACGGACTAAATTCTCATCTGTGAATAGCTTTTCATGCTTCCCATAGATTTCGGCGATATGCGATTCCTTGCCATAAGCATCAGTTTCATAACTGGAAAGCATTATCTCTTTGGTGAAAGCTTCATCCTGCTGGCGAATTCGATTGAGGTCATATTTGGCGAAACTGCATCCCAGACCCAAAATAAGGATAATACTTAACGCTGTTGTTTTGAACAACCTATTCATTATGGTTTCTCCTCTTTTTCGATTTTAGTTATAATTTAGCTACAAAACCAGAGTTAGCAAGACATTTTTATCTTAACGGAAGACCTTAAATAGACTCGCCATTCCTTGTAAATATCCGCCATTTCTGGCGGATCTTCTAACCTATTGATGTTTAAATAGGATATACTATAAACTCAAAGAACATCCAGGCAGGCTTCGCAAGCTCTTGCGCACCCTCTTGATTGTCCTCTAAAATTCCGATTCTTTGATTAACCGCAACTCATTGTAGCCAACAAATCAAAATAGGAAAACCTCTAATTACTTGGCCCCAACTATTTGGCATTGTTTTTGCTCTTTTTTAAAGGTAAGGTATTAAGAGTCGATATTATAACTAACAACTGTAAACAAAAAGGGGCGATCTGTGAAGAAACAAAGCCTATTTTTTCTTCTTATCTTCCTTTTTATCCTTCTTTATCTTCCCCAGAGTTCTTACTCTATCTACTCTGGCAAGACAAAACAAGCCCAACCCCAGTTCTCTCCTACCCGACTGATTGTGAAGCTAAAGCCGGAAGTTGATAAGAAAGTAAGCTTGGGTAAGGTTAGTGGAAACGTAGTTACTGGAGTTGCTTTTTTGGATAGTCTTAATGTTAGATTTGATGTAAGGAAGCAGGAAAGACTGTTTAAGGAGTTTAAAAAAACTGCTTTAAAGGTAGGTAGATTCTCCAGCATCTATACCTTAGAAGTTCCAGAAGGAACAGACTTAAGGAAGATGAAGGAAGAGTATGAGAGAAGAGCTGAAGTGGAGTATGTGGAGCTTGATTATAAAGTAGAGCTATTTGAACAGCCCAATGACCCACTCTTTGCTCACCAGTGGTATCTGGATAACACAGGAGCTGCCCAGAATGAAGGTCAAGGGTATTATGGAATCAACAGACCTGCAGGACATACGTTAGTTATGAAGTTCGGAACAACTGATGCAGACATAGATGCCTTAGAAGCATTCCAAAGAGCAGATGAGAAAGTTATTCCCTTAGTTGGAATAATAGATACTGGAGTTGATTTAGACCATGAAGACTTAAAGGATAACATCTGGGTTAATCCAGGAGAGGATTTAAATGGTAATGGTATCATAGAGCCATCTGAAGTTAATGGTACAGATGATGACCATAATGGATTTGTGGATGACTTCTATGGGTGGGACTTTTCAGGTAATGACGATGAAATGATAGAGGATAACGACCCCACTGACTATTTTGGTCATGGAACTCACTGTGCTGGTATTGTTGCAGCAGTAAGGAACAATGGCATTGGAGTCTCAGGCATAAATACCCCTTGCAGGATAATGGCAATTAAGTTCTTCCCCAATGCATTCATGTCCTTGGGAGCAAAGAGTATCATCTATGCAGCAGATATGGGATGTGATGTGATAAACATGAGCTGGGGAGCACCCTATCCTTCATCTGTGGTGGAGGATGCTATAGATTATGCTGTCTCTAAAGGAGTCCTACCAATCGCAGCTGCAGGAAATAGTGGAGCAGAAGATAACCTCTACCCTGCTTCCCTTCCTCAGGTCTTGGCTGTAGGAGCTTCCAATAGTAAAGATGAGGTGACTTACTTTTCCACTTATGGGAATCAAATAGAGGTGGTGGCACCAGGTGAGGATATACTCTCTTTAAGAGCGGATAATACGGATATGTATGAGGAGAATGGATACCCACTTACCCATATCATAGATGAAAAGTATTATCTGGCTGACGGCACCTCTATGGCTTCTCCCTGTGCAGTGGGAGTGGCAGCTTATATCTTGTCAGCTTCACCTGGGATAAGTAATGATAGTGTAATAAGCATAATGGAACAGTCCGCAGATGATATCATCTATCCTTATGGAGGAGATAGTCTATCTTCTCCTGGAAAGGACATCTACAGTGGTTATGGCAGAGTAAATCTTAACTCTGCCTTGGCTTTAATCTCTGGAAGGCTATCCAAGATAGATTATCCTTATGAGAATACAGTGGTCTCAGGAGAAGTTGCTATCATAGGAACAGCCAGTGGAGCAAACTTTGTGAGCTATATCTTAGAATATGGTGAAGGTGCTTCTCCACAAAGCTGGACCCAGATAACAAGCTCCACTACCCCAGTAGCCAAAGACACCTTGGGGATATTTAATGCTTCTGGCTTGACTGGTCTTTATAGTATAAGACTGACTGTGGGAGACCAAAACCAAGTAGTTGTGCACGTCATAGTCAATAGTAGCGTCTATGTTAAGATAAGTTCACCCCAAGAGGGTGATACTATCCAAGGATACACCCAAATCTCTGGTTACACCATTATCCCTGGCTTCTCTTATTACACCTTAGAATATGGACAAGGAGAATCACCTTCCAGTTGGACTCCCATAGATAGCTCCACCAAGATAGTGGCGGATTATATCCTGGGGAACTGGCTAACCAGCTTTCTGAATGAAGGTAATTATACCTTGAGGTTAACTGCACATTCAAATACTGACCAGACTTATGCTGATAGTATATCTATATTTGTAAAAAGCATTACCTCTGGCGGCTGGATCCAAGACCTCTCAAGTTATGGCTCCCTCTCCCCTGCAATTGGAGATATTGATGGAGATGGGTATGATGAGATTGTGGTAGGAGTGGGAAGTATGGGAGGAATTGGAACACCTGGAGGAGTTGAGGTCTTCAGCCACGATGGTCAAAGAGAAGCTGGCTGGCCCAAGGATATTAACTACTATATGTCCTCCTCCCCTGCTTTAGGAGACCTGGATAATGACGGAATAGATGATATAGTTATCTGCTCCAATCTGGGGGTGCATGCTTATCTTTCCAGTTCTCCCAGCTGGTTCAGAAGTGCGAATACAGGAGGAAAGGTCGCAATGTTGAGTTTTGCTACACCAGTGCTGGCAGATTTAGAAAACGACGGTTACCTCGAAGTACTAACTATAAACGACACTTTGGGGATCGTCTATGCTTGGCACAAGGATGGCCAGCCAGTGATACCTGGAAATGATGGAGTCTTTGCTCAAGCGGTGATGAGCAGTGGGGAAGGTTCCCCCTGCTTAACAGTAACTGACTTGGATAGGGATGGCAAGAATGAGGTAATTGTTGGAGCGGCAGATTGGAATGACTATCCTATGTATTTTGGCGGGATCTATATCTGGGACATAGAAGGAAACTTGATACTCGGACCTGGGGATTATCCTGACATCTTCGGCGCCGTCTTTGGAATTGCTATTGCCAACGTAGATGAAAATGAGGACTTAGAGATAGTAACATTTGGAGAAAATGGGGAATATGCTGCCCTTTCCGCCTTCAAAAAGGATGGCACTCAAGTTAGCGGCTATCCCATAATAATAGAGGATTTGATATCGGGTAACTGGCTCGGGAATCCTCCAGCTATTGGAGATTTGGATGGAGATGGAATTTTAGAGATAGTGGTAAGTGTTTGGACATTGGGTGAGGCTCGCATCTATGCCTGGCATCAGGATGGAACACCGCTTGGTATAGTTGGCCCTGGAGGGTCTCTGGTATCCATGAAGACACCTGGCGGTGAGAAAATAAGACAAGCCCTATCTTCCTTGGGCAATAACTTACGTGAGGTATTGACTAAGTTTAAGAACATGAGTAAAGAGGAATTAAACTCCCTTGCTTCCAGTCTTTACCAAGACCCTGTTTTTGCCTCTGTGGCTGAGAGCTTTGGAAGTCCAGTCTTAGCGGATGTGAATGAAGATGGAAACGTAGATATCCTCGCCCGAGCAGGCTATGTTTTCGGCAGTGGGTATGAAAGGGTGTTTGCTTGGGACTATGACGGAAGAGAAATAGACGGTTGGCCACTTTATGCATCAGCTCAGGAACGTTCATTTACATTCTGCTCTTACTCTCCCATAATGGCCGACGTGGACAAAGATGGAAAGCTAGATATGGTTTTGGGTACAGAGGATCCCAAACTGACGTGTTGGAAGTTTATTAACTGTTATGATTCCACGACTATGCCTTGGCCCAAGTACTTGCACGATAAGTGGAATAGTGGAAGATATGGGTTTAAGCCAACAGAAGGAGAAATAGTTAATCTCCCTCCTTACAACTTCCATGTTAAAAGCTCCAACGATAGCAGTGTAACCTTAGCCTGGAATCCGAAACCTTCTTGGGCCAGTCTGGGATATAACATATATAGGGCAACTACCTCTGGAGAGCCGGGAGACACGATAAATACTAACTTAATTCCTCAACCTGATAGCCAATACCAAGACCTTGGACTGGATTCAGGGCAAACTTATTATTACACCATCACCAATGTGGATACAAACTTCCAGGAAAGTGATCATTCTCGTGAAATAAGCGCCATCACAGTTCAACCTTTTGTTCCTCTTTTTGACGCACGGATAGACTATGCTGTAGGAAGCAGCCCTCGCTCCCTTTTCTGTGCTGACCTGGATGGGGATAGTGATCTGGACTTAGCGGTGGCAAACGCTATTAGCGGCAACGTTTCCATCCTAAAGAACAATGGAGAGGGAACGCTCCAAACTAAGGTTGACTATGATGTAACGTTCTACGCCCAATCTGTTTTCTGTGCAGACCTGGATGGGGATGGTGATCTGGACTTAGCAGTGGCAAATAGTGGTAGCAACAGCATTTCTATCTTAAGGAACGATGGAGATGGAACATTCCAAACTAAGGTTGACTATGCTGCAGGAAGCGGCCCTCGCTCCGTTTTCTGTGCTGACGTGGATGGGGATAGTGATCTGGACTTGGCAGTGGCAAATTATACTACCGGCAATGTCTCCATCCTAAAGAATAATGGAGACGGAACGTTCGAGACTAAGGTTGACTATGGTGTGGGGATAAAGCCTATTTCTGTGTTTTCTGCAGATTTGGATGGGGATTTGGATTTCGACTTGGCAGTGGCAAATAGTGGTAGCAACAGCATTTCTATCTTAAGGAACAATGGAGATGGAACATTCGAAGGCAAGGTTAACTATGGTGTTGGGGTTGACCCTTATTCTGTCTTCTGTGCAGACCTGGATGGTGATTTGGATCTGGACTTAGCGGTGGCAAATGGTGCAAGCAACAATGTTTCCATTCTCTTCAATCAGACGAATGCTTCTTATGTAGGGGAAGAGATAGGTGACGCCAAACCTAGCTCCTTTATCCTATCGCAGAACTATCCCAACCCCTTTAACTCCGAGACAGTGATAGAATACTCCCTGCCTAAGGCAAGCCAAGTGAAGATAGCCATTTATAATATCCTTGGGCAAAAAGTAACAACCTTGCTTGACAAAGTAGAGCCTGCTGGATTTAGGAGAGTAATCTGGGATGGCAAGAACCAAAATGGAGAGATTGTCTCAAGCGGAATCTATTTCTACAGGATAGAAGCAGAAGGGTTTGTCCAGTCGAAGAAGATGCTGTTGTTGAAGTAAGTCAAAAATCAAACTTTAATTTCAAAAAAGCCACCTTTGAGTTAGGTGGCTTTTGTTTTTGTCCTAAAGGAATTCGCTCATTACCTCGTTACCGAGACGTAGTAGACTTCTCCCTCTCTTTCCACCAGCAGAGCAACTTTTCTGTTTGTAAGGTCTTTCATTATACTCTTGTATTTGGATAGGTCATCAATAGTATAATTTTCCATTTGACGGATTATATCTCCTGGCTCTAAACCCAAATAATCGGCTTGGCTTCCATGTTTAACCTCAACTATGACTACTCCCTTTTGGTTATCTGTTCCCAATTGACTGGCTAAGCTCGGAGTTATGGAAGCTAAGGTCATTCCCGAATTGTCATCAAACCTTTGAACGCTAACCGCGGGCAAGGGCTCACAGATAATGTCGGTTTTCATTTCTTTCCCTTCACGCAGATAGGCTACATTCAAAGTCTCGCCTGCCTTAGCCAAGGAAACTATTTCATCCCAGTCGCTTTGGTTATTTATGTTTTGCGTTCCGATTTGGGTTATGATATCCCCTTTCTTTAAACCTGCCTTTTCAGCTGGACTATCCTTATCCACCTGAGCGATAACCACTCCTCTATTTTTTTCTCGATTTACATCCTGCCCCGAGGATGAGCTTGTCCTCTGGGATTCTATTCCAATCCAAGCTTTTTTCACTTCGCCATACTTGATTAAGTCAGCGATAATCCCCTTGGCTCGGCTTATGGGAATGGCAAATCCAACCCCCTCCGAGCCACGACTGGTGGTGAAGATGAAAGTGTTAATTCCAATTACCTCTCCATCTGCGTTCACTAAAGGCCCACCACTGTTGCCAGGATTTATGGCGGCATCGGTCTGAATCATATTGCGATAAACTTGCAACTGTCCCCTTTCTCTTTTGATATCACGACCGAGAGCACTTATCACCCCTACGGTAACTGTGGGATTAGCATCATTCAAGAGATAACCAAAAGGATTTCCTAAAGCAATGGCCCACTCTCCAATCATTAAATCATCTGAATTTCCCAGGGCAGCGTAAGGTAAGCTTTTTGCCTTTATTTTCACCAAAGCCAGGTCAGAAGTTACATCCTGGCCAACCACTTCACCTGAATACTCCTCACTGTTGGTTAGGGTAATCTTAACTTCATCTGCATCCTGCACCACATGCTGGTTGGTCAAGATGTAGCCGTCCGGATTAATTATTACTCCGGAGCCCAATCCATAGATCTTCTGCTTATACTCACGCGAGCCAAAGAACTGACCCCAGAACTCATCGAAAAACGGGTCTCCAAAAGGGGAGGAGTAAGGGGTGGCGCGTATGATTCTAGTTTGCACTACACTTATGGATACCACTGCCGGACCAACTCTTTTGGCCGCCCTAACGATGGCATTCTCCCGTGTGGAAGTGATGTTTTCCTCTGTGGTGGACAGGACATTTATCCTTTTAGCTCCTTCGTAAAAACTCGGTTTTTGATCAAGTGAGACATTCAACGGAAAAACTTTAGCGAAAAGCACCATCACTGCAACACTCCCCAAAACCACTCCAATCAAGCTTGCCACTAGAAGGCTTGACCAGGTCTTGAAACCCAACTTTTGCATATTTATCTCCTTTCCAGGCAAAAAAAGTCAAGGTTGAATTCTCTCTAATACAAACACATTAACTTACGTTCAATAAATCTCCCCTAGCCCTCGCCTCGATTCGGCCCGCCTCGGCGAGCCATCGGCGAGACGGGCGAAGCGGGCCTCTTTTCCAAAGAGGGGAAAAAAGAAGTCTCCCCCTTTGAAAAAGGGGGATTTGATGGTTCGATATGGGCTTCGACTGAGTCCTTCGACGGTGAGCCGCTCAGGACGGTCGAACCGCTCAGCCGAATGTCCTCACCATCTCTTCGAGCCTGAGCCTTCCTTCGACAC
>DASWLN010000184.1:0-5987 GCA_036396115.1 Candidatus Zixiibacteriota bacterium | reverse complement strand
TCCACCCCAATATTCTCCAGACCAATGCAGTTTAACATTCCAGCTGGAGTCTCGCAGGTTCTTGCGGGTGGGTGTCCCTTTCTCGGTTTTGAAGTTATTGATTTGGTGATGATGCCGCCCAGTTTGTTTAAATCTATTAGTTTGGAGTACTCCTCTCCATACCCGAAAGTTCCGGATGCTACTAGAACCGGATTCTTAAAATTTATTTTCCCGATACTAACTGACAGATCAATCCTCTTCATCTAAATAAACCTCCCGTGCATCAAAAATCGGACCATCTGAACAGACTTTTTTGTATTCAGCAATCCTTTTATTTTCTATTTTCATCACGCATCCAGCGCAAGCACCAACTCCACAAGGCATATGCGCTTCAAGTGAAACTTCACAATCTAAATTCGCTTTTCTTGAAATTCGAGACAAAAAGCTTACCATACCTGTTGGTCCACAGGCGTAAATTTTCACCTTGTCTTTTATCCTCACCTCTTTAACCAATAAATCAGTTACCATCCCCTTATATCCCAAGCTTCCATCTTCAGTTGAAATCAGATGCTTAATGCCCAAAGAGCTAAGTTTCTTTGAATATAAGATTCCATTCTTGCTCCTGGCTCCTTGGAAAAAAGTGATATCACCTTTTCTTATATTTCCGTTTTTCAAAAGTTCGTTTAGTAAAAACCAGAGTGGTGCCAAGCCCATACCGCCAGCCACCATCATTGCTTTTTGATTTCTAAATGGAAGGGAAAAGGAGTTTCCCAGAGGACCTATTAAGTCTAAGGCTTCGCCTTTTCTCTTTTCAGATAGAATCCTTGTTCCCAAACCCACTACCTTAAACAGAATCTCGATTTCCCCTTTTCGGGGATCGGCCCTATGCAAGCTAAAAGCTCTTCTTAAAAGAGGTGTGGTCGTTTCATTTACTTTTATGTGGATGAAATTTCCCGGCTTTCCGTTCTTAGCAATAAAAGAAGAAGATAAGATGAGCTTAAATACTTTCTCTGTGATTTCCTCTATCCTAAGGATAGAACTTGAAATCTGTTTTATCATATTAGAAGTTGGCTCGGTCTAAATGTGAATCATACTGGTCCGTGCCATATCTTATCACATCCACCGTATAGAGGTAATATCCCCCTGGCGGCTTGACTGTGAAACTATCTGGACTAAAAAAGGTGCTCATAGCCGCTTTTTTGGCTGCCTCATCTATATTGTAATTGTTTAATGAGCCGAGCACATCCGCTTCAGCTACAGTGCCAGTAGGGTAATCGATCTTTATCTTCAAAACAACCTTTCCCTGTATCCCGCTATCCCTTTCTGATTCAGGATAAAGAAAAGGCCCGCGAATGATAGGGGTGGGAGCCAGTGGTATGCTATATTGAGTAGTATCTGGAAAGGATTTAGTGGTATCGCTTCTGTCTACTGGAGCAGTATTCTGAGAAAGAGAAGCAGGTGGAGTTGCTTTCGGCATCCCGGTTGAACTCAATTTCGACTTGGCACGAGTTGCATATTCTGTCTGCGGGAACTTGTCCACCACTTCTTGATAGGCTAATATACTTGAGGAGTCGTTTGGACAGACCAGGTTTTCTATGGTCCAAGCGACGGCATAGCTGGCTTTGGGAGCGTATTCGCTTTGAGGATAATCCCCCACTATCTTACGATACAAAGCCAAAGCCGAATCAACCTTCCCCTCCACCAGCAAAAGCTCTTCCGCTTTCAGATACTCTTCTTCAGCATAGGTTTCCTTTGAGGAAGGGGGCTGTTTAAAAAACCTGTAGGCCGGTTTGGCGTAGTCGGAATGGGGATACTCTTCAATCAATCTTTGGTAAAGATTACTGGCAGCGACTGAGTCTCCTTTTATGTTCTGCAGAACCCAAGCCGCAGCATAGAGAGACTTCGGCGCGTACTCACTTTGCGGATGATGCTCTACCAAGGAGAGGTATTCAGCTATGGCTGAATCCGGCTGATCTATTTGGGTGAGATATAGCTCCGCCAAGAGAAAGGTCGTCTTGGCTGTTTCCTTAACTTCCTCAGTTGAAAGCTGTTTTTTGTATTCATCCACCTTGGCTAAGCTGGCGCTTTTCTCCAGCGCCTTTTTGGCACAAGCCGAGCCGGGCTTCTCGTCTTTGCTTTTATCAAACATCTCCTTAGCTTTCTTCAGGTCGCCTACTCTCTCCTGATAGATTATCCCCAATTGATAATACGCCATAGCGGACCCTTCGGTCTTGGGATAGGAGGTGGTTATCTCTTGGTACTCCTTTATGGCTTCTTCATCTTTATCCAAAAGATAAAATCCCTCCGCTATTTTGAGCCTAACTACGGAAAGTTTTTGGTAAAACCTCTCATCCTTACTCAGTTTATTTAAAAGCTCGATGCCCGAACTGATCTTACCCATCACATAGTAGCATTCTGCAGTCTTAAAGGCGGAATTGAAAATAAGTTCATTTGCCGGCTTGAAATTGTTTACCTGGCTGAGGGCTTCTTGAGCCCCGAGATAATCTTTCTTCTGCAGATAGCTTTCCCCGATTCTATACTGGACTTGTGCTAACAATTCGCTCTTTTTATACTTACGGATCAAGGTCTGGTAGTTCTCTATGGCTTCATCATATCTTTTCTGCTGAAAATATATCTCCCCCAGAGTAAAATAAATCTGCTCTCTTAGGTTTTTGCTTTTGGGGTCAGCCAGTATCGACTTCAAGGAGCTTATGGCTCCATCATATTCTTCTAAGCGGTATTGGCACATAGCTTGGTAAAACCGTGCTTTCAGGACAAGTTCGCTTCTGGGGAAACTCGAAGTTAACTCTGAGAACTTTCTCTCCGCCTTACTATATTCCCCTTCATAATAAAATGACATCCCGATAACCAAAAGGGCATCATCTACCCACTTGCTCTTGGGATGAAAGGTTAAGACCTTGGAGGCTTTCTGAATGGCTCCATCGTAAAGCCTCTTCTCCTCCGGTGAAGCTATCTGACGATTCGCTTTCTTCTGTGAACTTTCCGCCTTCTTGAAATTCCTCTTGGCATAATAGAAAGTGTTGTAATAAGCGCAGGAAAGGGAGACCAGAAGAATAGTTATTAAACCCAATTTCATTATAAGATTCTTTTGTTTCATCTTGAATTTGCTTTCTTTTCAATCATTTGCCCTAGTCTTGGCAATATCTCACCTGCTTTGCCCAGAAGAAGTTCATCTATGAAGTCGGATATCCCGGTTGGGCTGGTGTTTATCTCCACCACATATGCCTTATTTTTCTTCGCCATCAAAGGGAGAGAGGCTGCTGGATGAACGATGGCTGAAGTCCCGATGGAGAAGAAAAGGTCGCAGTTCGAGGAACGCTCAAAGGCTTTGTTGGTAGCACGGCTGGGCAGCATCTCCCCGAACCAGACCACATCCGGACGAATGTTTCCCCCGCACAGGCACTTTGGAGGTATGCCCGGTTTGGCTTGGCTTAAATCGTCATACCTTTTGCCACAATCAACACACTTATTGGCATTAATATTGCCATGCAGCTCTACGACACCAGTTGAGCCAGCCCTCTGATGTAATCCGTCAACGTTTTGGGTAATCAGAGTAAAATCCTCAAAATATTTCTGAAACTCAACCAAGGTATAATGAGCTGGATTGGGTTTTATTCTTTCAATTATGTTTCTGCGAAACTCGTACCATTCCCAGACCAATTCGGGATTGGACATAAAAGCATCAACCGTGGCTAACTCTTCGGGTTTGAACTTATTCCACAACCCATCCTCCCCTCGAAAGGTCGGAACTCCACTTTCAGCTGAGATTCCAGCCCCAGTTAGAACTACCACGCGAGCAGTGGATTTCAGTTCGGTTCTTAAAGCTTGACTTACCTCCAATTCGTCTTCCATCTGGGTTATTATACAAACTTATCACTTGCTAATCAAGATTTTTCTGTAAATTAAAAAAAGTTATAGGTATCGGTAAGGGAGCAAGGGAATCTTTTTGGTGATTGTGAATCGATTGCCTTTCGCTTTAGCTCTCAAAACTCTTCTACATACAAACCACGGACTGCGATGCTCTATGCCAAAAAGCCAACTTGAAAAGAATTTGGTAGAACAGACATTCTTGTCTGTTCTTTTTCCAGTTATGTCAGGACCTAGTCCTGACATTGTTCCTCAGATTCTTTGACCGTCAGGAGTAGCTCCTGACGGAACAGCAAAATGTGGATGACATCCTGGTATTCCTTTGTTATCAGACAAGTCAGACAAGAATGTCTGACCAACGCAATAGCAAACAAAGGTTCTTTCGCAATTCTCCCCCAAGCGGGATCCTGGTGACAATTCCCGAACCAACGAAATAAATCCGTAACCCCACCTTATGTGTCTGTCGGGTTCCCCAACCCGACAGAAATATTCCGTCAGGTGAGGGGACCTGACGGGCACAGAAATATGAATCAGTAGAAAGAATAAGTAAACTCAAAATCCACTGTGAGGATTGGCTTTTGATCCTCAAGCCACTCTGGTTTGCTTGGAGATTATCTTTTCTCCTTTAAAGGGAGAGGGCAGAGGTGAGGGGACGAGTTAAAGTTCATTCTCCCCTCACTCTATCTCTCTCCCCATAGGGGAGAGAGTTTCTCTCTATCTAAGCTGGTAGGCGACCCAGATGCGTCGCCTGCAAATCTGCCTCCCCTCTCACCCAACATCCAGGGGAGAGGAAGAATTGATTTCAACGTGTATCTCAAGACCTGAGAATTCGAGGAATTCGCATAAGGATGTTATTCATCTCTTTGGTATGAACCGTAATGGTTCATACCTCCGGGGAAAATTCTATCCATCCCTTCTAAAATGAGAAAGGGGAAAGGTGCAGTTAAAAAATCCTTGTCTTTTATGTGGAGAGGTTATATCTTGGTTTGAGTTGCAAAGGAGTAGAATGAGAAGGTTAATTTTGCTTCTAATTTTGCTAATTCTGGTCTGGTTTTTACCTTCTTTTGCCCAATTCAAACAAGATATTAGTCAAGCTGCCTCCAGGAAGCCGGTCATGTCTGGCGATTCTCTCGTAATCTTACCCAAGAAATCCCCTTTTGGAGCTCTGGTGCGTTCAGTTGCCCTGCCTGGCTGGGGGCAGTTTTACAATAAACAGTCTTTAAAGGGAAGCTTGATATTCGCCACTGAAACTACACTGCTTGTTGCGATGGCAGTTGAATGGAAGAGAAGAGATGAACATCTGAGAGCTTTTAACCAGCTTCCGCTCGACTCTCCGGACAAATCTTGGGAGTTTGAGCTGTACCAGTTTCACCGAGACAACAGAAACCTGTTTCTTTGGTCTTTAGCCGGGGTCGTGTTCTATAGCATGATGGATGCTTATGTAGATGCCCACCTATTCAACTTCAAGCAAGACCAGGTGAAAGATGCAGATTTGACTTTGGTGCCACAAGTGGGAGAAAAAGAGATGGGGATTATCCTATCGGTTAACTTTTAAACCCTCACATATTTTGATATGTCAATCTTGTACCTTCGCGGGTCAATTGCCCTTAGGATCGATCTCTTGTAAGTGTTGGCCTTATAATCCATTTCGGTCAAATCGACTGTTTCGATCTCTTTCCTTTTCCCTTTTTGGTCAGCGATAATTCCCACTTTAGGCCGATTGATCTCATTGGAATTGGTTCCCAAAACTACTGCCAACTCCCCGGTATTTAAAATCACCACCGAACCTATAGGATAAACTCCCACTATGTTGATGAAGACTTTAAGTAATAGGGGGTCGAAGGAAACATCTCTTTTCACCATCATCCTTCGTAAAGCCTCATCCGGGGAAATAGGTGTTTTGACATAGACCCGGCCAGAGGTCATAGCATCATAAGCATCCACGATGCTGACTATGCGGGTGTAAAGATTCACTTCTCGGGTGGCAATCACTTGCGGGTAACCGGACAAATCCAGATTGAGATGATGCTCAAAAGCCACCACTGCTGCGCGCATGGAGAACTCATCTAGCTCTCGTCTGGAGAAGAGAGCTTTGACTCCCAGAACTGGATGCTTTTTTA
>DASWLN010000183.1:0-11063 GCA_036396115.1 Candidatus Zixiibacteriota bacterium | reverse complement strand
CCGAGCCCAACACAAGAAGTTGGCCTATCATAAGAAACCCCTCAAGTTTTTCAGAGCGTTGACTCAAGTACCCGGACAATCCTCTGGCTGGCTTTGCCATCCCATAGAGGAGGGAGCGCAAAATCTCTTTGTTCGTTCTCTAGCAAAGCATCCACCTCTTTTATTATCGCCACCGGATCCAACCCCACCAGATGATTGGTGCCCGAAGTTATGGTCACCGGCCTTTCCGTATTCTGTCTTAGAGTCAAACAAGGAACTTTCAAGAATGTGGTCTCCTCTTGAACTCCTCCGGAATCGGTCAATACGAGCTTGGCGTTTTCCTCCAATTTCAGAAAATCCAAATAGCCCAATGGCTCGGTGATAATAAGCTTTTGGTGTTCAATGTGAATCTTTTCCATCATCTTCTTAGTTCGAGGATGAACCGGGAAAATCACCTTCGTCTCTTTACTGATTTGTTGTATAGCGCTCATGATTTTATAAAAAGTCTCTTTTTCATCCACGTTAGATGAGCGATGAAGGGTCAAAAGACAAAACTCTTTTTCCTTCAGCTGGTATCTCTCCAAAACACTCGATTGCGAGATCTTTGAATAATAGCCCAGAAGGGAATCGATCATCACGTTACCCACAAAGAAGATTTGGTCTAAAGAAATTCCCTCCCTTATCAAATTTTGATTGGCATCCTCACAGGTGGTAAAAAGATAATCTGAGATGGAGTCGGTGACCACACGATTTATCTCCTCCGCCATACCTTTATCAAAGCTTCTTAAACCCGCCTCCACATGTGCCACTTTAATTTTCAACTTCACCGCTACTAAAGCGCATGCCAAGGTGGAGTTCACATCCCCTACCACCACCACCAGGTCAGGTTTATGTTTCAACAAAACCTCTTCAAAAGCTATCATGATCTTTGCAGTCTGCACGGCATGTGAGCCAGATCCTGCCTCTAAATTTAGGTCCGGTTCCGGAAGACCCAACTCCTTAAAGAACGCCCCAGACATCTTCTGGTCGTAGTGTTGTCCGGTATGCACGATCAAAGGTGCAAACTGTTGGGGACATTTCAAGAGCTCAAAATAAAGAGGTGCGATTTTCATAAAATTAGGTCTGGCACCCCCCACCAAAATTATCTTTTTCACGATCTCTCCCTATTTGGATCCGCTTCTTTTTCCAGAACTTCTGCCTTATCTTTTAAATGATAAGCCAGAACAAGTCCGGTTAACCCCCCACCTAATATCCCTATTTTCACTTCTGGTTTACTCCTGTCTTTTTACCCCAAAGCGTCGAATGAATTCGACCGCTACAGAGAATACAGATTTTGTAGGGGCTCGATTCATCCAGCTCGAGCGGGTCGCATAAATGCGATCCCTACGTTAGGTCTTATGTTTTATCTTTATCCTTCTAAACCAGCCCAGTGGCTTTCTGACTTCACCATAAACTTTGAGCATATCCCCCTTAAACTCGCCCCCTAAATCCAACGCCATTTTGTACTCATCTGGTTTCACTTTTGTCTTAATCAATTCGGTTGACAAAACCATCCCTATGCCCACGAAACTGGAAAGAAAGACGCTTGCCAAAATTATCAATTTCCTATTTGGTCCCGCTTTCTGTTCCGGTGGCTTGGCATAGTCCAGAACCTGCACAATGGGAACGTCCTTTTTAGCTTCCACTCGAGCCAATTCATATTGCTGGGTTAAGGTCAGAAAGACTTTGGACTTGATTTCCACTTCCCTTTCCAAACGAGCCAGTTCCATAGCCAATTCGGGGGAGGTGGAAGTGTAGAAGTTCCTATTTTCTGATTGAAAAGCCTCCAAATTATTCTCCGCCTGTGTTAGTTCCCCTTGAACCTCTTCTAACCTTTTGGCGATGAATTTCTCGTTCTCCTTAGCTTTTGATTTCCTGGTACCTAAATTGTATTCTTCCAACTGATTTATATATTCATTTGCCACAGCTGCGGAGAGATATCTGTTTTTGGTGGTGACGGAGACAGTTATTACGCCTGTTTTTCGCTCCATATTGAAGATTGTTATTCCAGCTAAGGCCTTAATTGCTCTGTCCATCTTCTTAGCTCTGAAATAGCTGAATAGACTTTGACGTTTGATTTTTCGTCCCTGGGGATATTCGTAGACTTTATTTATCACGGCTTCGCTTAAGAGCCGGCTTTTCAGGATATCCGGGTAAAGAAAGGAACTATTCTCCAGATTGCTTGACGAAACACCTAAAGAAAAATCGCCCATCAAACCAGTGAATTCCTTGAGTCCTCCCAACTTGTCAGTCGTTCCGCCTGAGGGGAGAATCACTGCTTTGGCGGTGTATTTGTTGGGCAGAAAAAGACAAAAAATCGTTGTTGCCAAGACCGTGACTCCGACCAGAAGGTAAATCCATTTTCTCTTTTTGACCAAAGAGGAAAAAAGAACTAGAATCTCCTGTGTGGAGTTTGGTTTTAAGTCTTCAGCTAAGATCCTGTTTTCCCTGATTTGAATTTCACTCATACATTCACCTCATTAGTTTGACTATGAGATTGCTTCGTCGTCCCGCCTTTGGCGGGACTCCTCGCAATGACAACAGAAGAATTGTCATTGCGAGCGACCCCGATTGTTTTCGGGGAGCGCGGCAATCTCGCATTTTATTTGCCAGAACTCTTACGGATCGGATAAATCCCGCCAAAAACGGGACAGGTCCGACTCCTACACATTTAAAACCGCACCCTCCTCCCCCTTGATGGGGGAGGATTAAGGAGAGGGTGATTCCAAATTCCATTATCACCCTCCCTTTTGTTCCCTCCCATCAAGGGAGGGAAAGGAGTTCTTAAATTGTCAACGTAGACTATGTCTCATTTGTATCCGCCATGTCGCCTGACTTGGCGGAAAGTTCCCCTGTCAGGTCGGCCTGCCCGTTTCTCCCCGCTCAACCCAATGGCCAGGGGGGACCTGACAGGCACAAGAAATTCAAATTCTCAAAACTCAAAACTCAAACCCTGCACCATTACGGTGCAGGGTAAAACTGCTTTACTTCAACCTATCAATTACAAATATTGTAGTTGCTAGTCCGGATAGAACCGCAACTGTATTAGCCATTAACTTCATCCAATCCTTATGTTTTGCTATCTTCTGCGGGACCACGATCACATCTCCCAATTCAACCTCTCTTCCTCTCAAGCTCCCTCCTGAGATGACTCTTCCGTCCGCACCAATCAGACGAGTTTGTCCCTTATCTGAATTGCGGGTGTAGCCGCCAGCCCTGTCGATATAATACTTAACGCTCTTGCCGTCGTAGAATTTGATGCTGCTACTCGCGCCAACGCTTCCCACCACCTGAACCTCTGAAGGGATTCTGGGGATATAAACGTAGTCACTATCGTGAAGCACGATATCGTCTTCTCCTCCGTTTAACCTTAATGTCTTGGGCAAATCTATAATCACCCGATTGAGTCTATCGGGATTAAAGGGGGTAGTAACTGGAGGAAGTATGTTGCCTAAGCTATCCCTTTCCAGAAGCTGGGAACTCACCACCACATCCCCAACATGTTTTCTCTCCACATCCCTAATAATGCTCGGTCGAACAAAGATTGCTCCTTTGGCAAACGCTTTATCAGTCAACCCTCCTGCTCTCTGGAGCAGATGATATAAGGCCTCTTTTTCTTGCTCCAAGGCATAGTTTCCCGGAAACATCACTTCCCCTTCTATGGTTACGATTTTTTGGAGACTCCACTCCGGTATCTCTCGAATGAAAATCTGGTCATCTTCTTTTAAGGAGATATCAACATTTTGGTCTGGCTTTATTATAAAATTTTCCGAGTCGGTATATAGATCTTCTAAGTTGACATAACTTATGTCTGCTGGTTTGCCGGGATTAAGATGGGCTATCTCTGCTCTCAATAGATATGCGTTCTTCAGAGGATTCCCTGCCAAAAAGATCAAATCCGAAAGCTTTATATTCTCATATAATTCATATTGTCCTGGTTTTTTCACTACACCATTTATGTTCACGAATTTTTTGCGATTTACATCCCAATATCCATAAACCACCAACCTGTCTCTATCTCTTAGAATCATATTCTCGGTGCTATCGCCGGCCAGGACTTTCTCCAAGTTCACCGGGATTATCTCTTTCCTCTCATCCGGATAGGTGCGAATTAAGTCTGCCCTCAAAAGATATACATCCTTCTGCAATTGTTCCCCCCCACCAATCAAATCCCACACCCTCATCCCCGGATTTCTTTGAAAAGCGCCTGAATGCTTTACCTTACCATCTATCCACACGAAATTCTCTATCAAGTCAAAGATGGAAAACACAGAAACATCATCTCCATCTTTAAGCTCCAAGTTATTCTCATTTGATTTTGACTGGTCAAGCAAGTTGACATCTAAAAGCATCCTTTTGTCTTGACCGGCAATCCTATCCACCATCACCCTTTCCAGATAAGCTGTGGTTTTAAATCCTCCGGCTAACTCGATTAAATCCAAAATTTTCTCTCCCCCCTTTAACTCATATATTGCAGGCCTTTTGAGTTCTCCTCTGATTTTGACCAATGAACCCACAACCGGAACATAGATCACATCGTTGGAGGCAAGCTTGGTGTCATCTTTGTTATATCCTTTTAAGAGAAAGTCGTAGATGTCAATTGTGGCTATCTCCTGGTTATTGCGGACTAACTTTATATTTCTAAGCGTTCCTCTCTGGTTTGGTCCGCCTGCTTCATATAAGGCATTAAAAAGAGTAGAAAGGGAGCTTATGGTGTAACCACCGGGGTTGGTCACCTCTCCAAAAACGAATACTTTGATTAAACGAATCTTTCCCATCATCACGCTCATTCTAAAACCGGAATAGATGGTGGAGAGTTTCTCTTTTAGCTTTTTCTCAAATTGGTCTAAGGTTAAACCCACAACCGTTAAGTCTCCTGCTTTGGGGATAAAGATTTTCCCTTCGCGGTCAACTGTGAGGTCTAACTGTAAATCAACTTTCCCCCAAAGATTGACTATGATGTTGTCTCCCGGACCTAAGGTATAATCCGGCGGAACAGATGTCGGTGTAACCGGAGCGAAGCTCGAGGGAGTAACATTGAACATATTGTATCCAAAGGGCTGCAAATCACCACCTGCCTTGGGAATCCCTGGGCTGGCGGATGCAACCGGAGAGGGAACCGAAATTGTGGCTGTCTTTTTCAGTTCCACCACCGGCTTGGTTTCTTCATAGATCTCAGGAGTCTGGTATTTCGGAATATCACCCTCCTGGGGCATACCCTTTTTCATCTGATACTCTTGATAGAGCTTGTCTTTTTCCTCTTGTGTCTGAGCAGATAAATCAAAGCCCACCCAAAAAAGAGACAAAACTAGCGCCACTATTAGCCCCGAAGCTACTTTTCTCATCTATTTCCTCCTATGAAATCAAATCGGGTAAGTAATGGCTGCGCCATTACTTCCACTGTCTTTATCTTTTCGGGAACGGTGCAACCGTTCCCTACCCGCTTCTTTATGGTAAGCTATGAAATCAAATTTTTCTGGAGTATAAAGCTTCAGCTTTATATTGTTATTGTTGGTCCCGATAAAGCGGGACACTCCAAGACCTACTAATGACCTTGAAACTACAAATGGTTGCGACTTTAAAGTTGGAGGGGTAAAGGGCAACCTGAACTCTTTTGAGACTTGATTTTTTCACTTATCGACAATAACACGGCTTTCTTAAACTTAAATCCTCGAGAGAGGTCATTTTTTCTGTCTGATTTTTGAGCAAAAAATATGCCAAACATAGTCTCGTTTTATAAGTCACTGATAAACAATATCTTATATAAAATATTCATTTGATTTCATTCTGCTACAAAAGAAAATATTTCAAGCCACAAGTGAAATATTTTCCTTGTCTAGTTTTCACCAGATTTTGTTTAGGCGTTTTTACACTTCCTTTCCAGTTATATTCCATTAATAATCAATAACTTAGCACATAAAAGACCATGGGTTAGAATCTTAGTGTAGGTGGACTAAACACTTTCCAGCCGCAAGACAAGAAGCAAGAAAGGATATGCTATCGCTAATCTGCTGTGAATTAAGGACTTAACATTTATGTAGGCTATTGGCACAAAGATTGCATATAAAGACAACTGAATTGAAAACTGAAAAAGCAACAATTTTAAGGAGGTTTGAATGAAGAAGTTGATGTTGGTCTTAGGTTTAGGAGTTGTGCTTCTTTTTGGAGGAACAGCGCAAGCCAGCTTTATTATGACTGACTTGTTCAACGACTTCAATACCAATCTGTGGATGGATTACTCTCACGATGGTGGTTGGGCAACTGTAGAAAGTGGCTACTTGGCTTTAGGTACTTCAAACGAAGCTGTTCGTGGGGGAAGAGGAAGAGCACAATCCAAGTTCAACCTTTCGGGGGACTTCGATACCCAAGTTGATTTCGACTTGATTGATTTCAACGCATTCTATAGTAGCGCCTCCCTCTATGTTTGGGCTCCTGATGGTTCTTTCGGAATGAAGATGGCGCGCTCTTATGAAGACAATGGGAATAACTACTACGACGCGAATTACCAGATTGGTGGAAACTGGAGTGGTGACTTTTTCGGTCTTACCAGCGATATGTCTGGTAGATTCAGAATAGCAAGGTTAGGTAATTACTTGGGTGCTTACTACTGGTCTGGAGATACCTGGGTTTTAGCAACCAGTACCACTCTTCCTGAAGGCATCAGTAACAATGTGAGAGTCTTCATGGAGACTGGAAATGACGGACCCTACGGGAGCGCTCCTTACGTTAATGTTCAGCATGACAACTTCTATGCACACGCAGACGGTTTCACTAACATTGACTCAAAGTACCTTACTGCCGCTCCAGAGCCGGGAACCTTCATCCTTTTGGGTACTGGACTTTTGGGACTCGGAACTATAGTTAGAATGAGAAGAAAAAGATAGTTGGGTTGAGCAAATAAAAGAAATAAAAACCCCCTCGCCACAGGCGGGGGGTTTTTATTTTTCCCAAAAAATCACAAAGAGTAGGGTTTATTCTGATAACGGGTAGGGGCACTTGCACCCCCCAATGGTAATGGCGCAGCCATTACCTACCCAACTAGCAACTACAATATTTGTGATTGATAGGTTTGAAATAATCTGTCAAGAGCGGGTAGGGGCACTTGCCCCCAGATGGTAATGGCGCAGCCATTACCTACCCAATTCGCCGAAGGCGGGAGAAATGCCGATGCGTTTAGTTCGTGCAGGAATTGGAATTCCTGCACGAAATTACGATACGGTTCGGGTCACCAGGATTCCGCTAAAAGCGGAAAATTCCTATTCCTGAAGCATCAGAATAATCCGCAAACCAGAAAAACCTGCAAACCATAAAATCCCCCTGTTTTCCCCCTTTGTCAAAGGGGGATTTTTGTTCCCCTCTTTGCAAGAGACGCCCGCTTCGCCCGTCTCGCCGATGGCTCGCCGAGGCGGGCCGAATCGAGGCGAGGGTTAGGGGAGATTCTAGAGCGGTGCATCTTAAGCTCCCTACTCGAACCCCTACAAACTTTATGGAGTGCACCCGAGGATGCACTCCATAAAGTTTGCATTCCGCAGAAACCTTTTTAGCAGTTTCCCTTGAGAAACCCCAAGCTTTTCTCTATCCCCCAAATCTCCGTCTTGAAAACCTTTTTTGCTTTATCAATCTTTAGGCCGCCTTTCAAAGGTCGGGGAGCTGTTTGTTTTAGATCAGAGGTCTGAATTGGCTTTATCTTATCTCTATCAAATCCAAAGCTTAGGGCAACCTTTTGAGCAAATTCAAATCTCGATAGCCAATCTGCTCCACCTATGTGATATAGCCCGAACAAGTTTCTATCCACAGCCTCTTTTACGATTTCAGCTAAATTGAAGGCTAAAGTGGGATTATTGTATTGGTCATTCACTACTTTTATCTTTCCATTTTTCTTTAAATTCTCCAAAACCCAAAGAAAGAAATTACTTTTCACTTTTTCCCCACATCCATAAAGCACATTTGTCCGTATGATGGTGAAATTTATATGACTCTCCTCAATAATTTTCTCGCTTTCCAATTTTGTCTTTCCGTAGAAGTTGATTGGGTCTGTTTTATCTTCTTCACTATAAGGACCGTTTTTTCCATCAAACACGTAATCTGTTGAGAAGTGAATTAAGTCTATTTTAAGCTTTTCGCAAACCTCAACTATATTTTTAACCCCATCCACATTCACTGACCAAGCCAAGCTTTGATTTGTTTCGCAACCATTCACATCCGTATAAGACGCGCAGTTTACTATCCAAGACGGCTTAAAGGACCCTACCAGGGCTACTACTTTATCCTTTTCACGAATATCTAAGGGATGATAGGAGGCTTTACTTGAAAGGAAGAATTCAGGACCTAAATCGCAGCTTGTGATTTTGTAAGCAGGGGAAAGGATTTCAACTATTTTTTGACCTAAAAGCCCATTTGCTCCGGTGACTAAAACCCTTTTCATCTGTAACCCGCCAGTTGCTGGGAGTAACATTTAATTGTTAGTCTCTCTGTCATCCTGAACCCATTCGTTTCACTCTCCTCGAGTCTGAGCGACCTTCCTTCGGCACTGAGCTCAGGACGAAGTGCGGAGTCGAAGACAGGGCAGACTCCGCTTTTGTCATTCTGAATGGAGCGCTAGCGGAGTGAAGAATCTGGGCGGAATGGGAGGCAAGCGAGATTCTTCGGCTACGCCTCAGAATGACAACGCAAGGGGAAAACGAAGAGTCGCAAAAATGACACACCCCTAAAACTCGCCCATCACCTTTATCTATTATGATATTGCTTGCGATAATAGTTCAAATATTCGCCGCTTTTCACTTTTTCCCACCAAGCTTTGTTACCCAGATACCAATCCACGGTTTTGTTTATTCCTTCTTCGAAACTATATTTTGGTTTCCAACCCAAATCCCCTCTTAGCTTGCTTGCGTCCAGAGCATACCTTCTGTCGTGGCCCGGCCTGTCTTTAACAAATTTGATTAAGGACTCTGGTTTTTTCAGTTTTTTCAAGATCAGTTTGGTCATCTCTAAGTTGGTCATTTCATTATTGGAGCTGATATTGTAAATCTCTCCCTTTTTTCCTTTGTGCAGGACTATATCAACTGCCCGGCAGTTATCCAGAACATAAATCCAGTCTCTGATATTAAGACCATCGCCGTATAAAGGAAGTTCGTTGTCAGATAGGGCATTGCTTATGAAAAGCGGCAGGAGCTTTTCGGGGAATTGATAAGGACCGAAATTGTTGCAACTGCGGGTGATTATCACCGGGAAATCAAAAGTCTTAAAATAGGAACGACAAAGCAAATCCGCTGCCGCTTTGCTGGCTGAATAAGGTGAATTTGGGGCTAAATTGCTTTCCTCGGTGAAGGTCCCTTTCTTTCCTAAACTTCCGTAAACCTCATCTGTGGAGATTTGAATGAATTTGGGGGTTTCGTATTTTATGGCCGCATCCATCAAAACTCCAGTCCCGACTATATTGGTTTTAACGAAATCTTCGGGATTGTAAATCGACCTATCCACATGCGTCTCCGCCGCAAAGTTGAGAATAGCATCTGGCTTTTCTCGTAGGATATTTTCTACCAATTTCTGGTCCGTTATATCACTCTTTATGAATGTGTAATTCTTATTCTTCTCACTATCAGAGAGGTTATCTAAATTTCCCGCGTAGGTGAGCTTATCCAGATTGATAATTTTGTAATTGGGATATCTAGATAAGATATAGCGGATAAAATTGGAGCCAATGAATCCCGCCCCACCAGTAACCAAAAGCTTCACTTATCCTCCCTTTGAGTAACAGCTCCACGACAATTCGTTTTTCTCCAAGCCATGTTTCAAATAATTATTCTCAATGTATCTCAAATGATTATATAAATCTTTTTCATCACGAATAATACGATCACGAAAAGAGCTTTGCCATCTAAAGTGTGGGAATTGCGATGGACTCTGGACATATTTTTGGAGAAATCCCTGGCGATATTTTCCTAATGAGATAGTATAAAATTGTTTTTTATATCGAAATGAATATTGTTTCCCTTGAAGGCGACATTCCGGAATGTCGCCTGCGATGATGTAGTTTATGTCTCTCGAGAACTCCTTTTTTATCGATTGCATCACTCTCGAAATATTGTATTCCCCTCTTAGCTTTATGAGTAGATGGACATGATTGGGCATAATCGTATATGCATATAACTCAAATTTCTTCAACTCTTGGCAAAATAGCAAATCATCTATAAATAATCTACAAAAAATATCCTCTTCAAAATAGGGAAATCTTTTATGTGTGATGGTGATAACAAAATAGATGTAATTCTTTAAGTATATTCTCTTTTGAGAATTTGAATGAGAGCAAACCAAGGCCCTCACTTATCCTCCCTGGCCCAGTTGTAAGGGATTTCCTTGGTGTCAGCAGGCAGGCGAAACTCATCCGGACTCTTGTAATTATAAACTTCAGTTGGGCAATTCAACATCATAGTCTCGCAGTTGCTTATCCCTTTGAAGCCGTGCATAACTAACTTTGGAACACAGATAAGCATCGGATTGTGCTCTCCGATGAAAAACTCATTTGTTTCACCTTTGGTGGGAGAATCCTCCCTGTTGTCGTAAAGCACAAGCTTTGCCATACCCACAATCACCGCGATATTGTCTGTTTGTTTCTTGTGATAATGCCACCCTTTAACTACTCCCGGATAAACCGTGGTAATATAAACCTGACCGAACTTACTAAAAAACTCATCATCCGAACGTAAGATTTCCATCAAGCGACCACGCTCATCCGGGATTACTTTTAGTTTTTTAGTCTTGACGCCGTCAATCATAATTTCCTCCTCATTATTTGCACCTATTAAACCCTTTTACTTGCTAGTATTTTTCTGTTGGGTCGGGGGACCCGACAAACACATAACCCGCACAGGGATAAATTCCCTGTGCTACGAATATAACATATCGTAGGTGTGGGAATTTCCTTCGACCTTGCTCAGGATGGTGAACTTGTTGAACCACATCCCACACCGTGTATCATATATCAAACAGGTTCTTGATGCATCGGCATTAGTCTCAAGATCTCTCGCCTTTGGCGGAGGAGAAAT
>DASWLN010000182.1:0-5592 GCA_036396115.1 Candidatus Zixiibacteriota bacterium | reverse complement strand
TGAGTGGAGGAGAAAGAAAAGTTGAAAAAGAAGAACAATAAAGATAAGTTCGATTTAGTAATCTCTGGTGGCAGGGTTATTGACCCGGCAAGCGATTTTGACAAGATGGCTGACATCTATATCCAGGACGGAAAAGTAGTCAAGATAGAATCGGATAAAAGAGATAAAAAAGAAGAGGTAATTGTTTTACAGATAGTTGATGCCCGGGGGAAAATAGTCTGTCCAGGCTTAATTGATATGCATACTCACCTGCGCGAGCCGGGACGTGAGGATGAAGAGACCATATATACCGGCTCAATGGCAGCGGTGGCGGGTGGATTTACCTCCATCTGTTGCATGCCCAATACCTTTCCACCAATCGACAATCAGGAGACAGTCAAGTTCATTCTGGAGAAGGCAAAGTTTGCCAAATGCAGAATTTTTCCAATTGCTTGCATCACCAAAGAACAAAAAGGAGAGGAGATAACTGAAGTATGTGATTTGGTTCAAGCAGGCGCAGTTGCCCTTTCAGATGATGGCTTGCCGGTTTCAAATTCTCAAGTTATGCGTAATATTCTGGATTATGCTTTGATGTTTGGTATTCCCATTATCTCACATTGTGAGGATTTGACTCTTTCTGGTGATGGGGTGATGAATGAGAGTTTCATTTCTTCTCTTTTGGGTATGAAAGGGATTCCTTCAGTTGCAGAGGAGATAGCGGTTGGCCGGGATATAAAACTGGCTGAATATACCAAAGGAAAACTTCATATCGCCCACGTTTCAACCGGTGGCTCTGTGCATCTGGTCCGCGAGGCGAAAAGAAGAAAGGTAAATATCAGCTGTGAAGTGACTCCCCATCATTTCAGCCTGACAGATGAGCTGGTCAAAACCTTCAATACCAATCTGAAAACCAATCCACCTTTAAGAACGAAGAAGGATGTCTTGGCGATAAAAAGAGGGCTGAAGGATGGAACCATCGATGTTATCGCCACAGACCACGCACCTCATTCAATTGAGGAAAAAGATGTGGAGTTTGATGCTGCACCCAATGGGATGATAGGTTTGGAAACAGCTTTGAGTTTGGTCATCTCCGAACTAGTCGATAAAAATGTCTTGAGCTGGAAAGAGGCGATCGCCAAGCTGACCGTAAATCCAGCTAAGATTTTGAATTTGGATTTGGGTAAGATAAAGGTGGGAAGCGAAGCAGATATAACTATTATCGACCCAAAAGTTAACTGGGTAGTCAGTCCGGAAAAACTCTCTTCCAAGTCAAAGAATTCACCTTTTATTGGAAAAAGACTCAAAGGAAGAGCCTGGTGTACCATTGTCGGAGGCAAGATAGTGTATCAGCTCTAATAATAACCATTAACTTTTAAGAAAGGAGGTTGTTGAATGGATGTAAGCTCAACTAAGCTTATCTCTCAAACTCTAAAGTCCTCCAGATGCTATCTGGAAGAGAAGGGGTATGTGGAGGTGACAGTTCCCAGAGTAGTAAGAGCCAGTGGGGCCTGTGAGAATGTCAATACTCTGTTTGAGGTGAGCGTGGATGGGGATTTCAGCTGGTTCAATCGGAACAAGGGGTATTTGGCGCAGACCGGGCAACTCTATCTGGAATCTATGGTCCCTTATTTGGGAAAAGTTTACTGCAGCGGCTCCTCCTTCAGGGCCGAACCGAGAGCGGACAATCGACATCTAATCGAGTTTCAGCTCCTGGAGATTGAATTCGCTGGCAACTTCGACGAGCTTTTAAAAGAGCTTCAAGGGATAGTTCAGCGGATGGCATCGGATTTGCTAAAACATCCTAACCCGGAAAAAGAGTTTGGTCTAGAAGAAAAGGACCTGAAGCGGCTGGAAAACTCACTTGTGGATTTCCCTCGAGTAACTTACGATGAAGCTATCGAACTTTTAAACCAGCTTGGAGAAGAGATTTCCTGGGGACAGGATATCACCTCCCAAATGGAGCGAAAGATAGTTGACTACTTTAGGGAAGTGCCGGTGTTCATTACCCGCTTTCCTGACCCTTGCTGGGATTTCGGAAAAGAGATAGAGGTGGAGAAGTTCTTCAATATGCTTCCTGACCCGGAAAATCCAGGCAGGGTTCTAAGCTGTGATTTGATTATGCCCTATGGTGGTGAAGCAGTAGGAGCGGCAGCACGAGTGCATAAGGGTGACATACTAGCCCAGAGACTTTCCCATTCGAGAATGTTCAAGCGGCTTCTGGAGAGGGGTGGAGGATGGGGTGATTTTGCCTGGTATCTGGACAGAATCAGCGAGAACGGCTGCGTGCCACACGTGGGTGGCGGGTTCGGCTTAGCCCGAGTGATCCAGTTCATCAAAGGGAGCTCTGATATTCGGGATTGCGTCTCCTTCGTGTCGAATAAAGAGTGCCTGATTTAGAAAGATAGTTCTTTAATTCTACGAATTTTTCCACAGGGAATAGACTTTCCTCAAAAAGCCTTCTTTGTTTTTTCTGTTTTCCAGCTTGACATTTCTTCACAACGAGATTATTTAGCGGGTAGGGAACGATTGCACCGTTCCCTTGCTCCTTGTGGATGTTATCATCCACAAGGAGCAAGCTAGAAGAGACGGCGGATGAATAACATCCGCCTAAGAGCGTAAAAAAACAAGAAAAGTAATGGCGCAGCCATTACTTACCCGGTTTCTACAGAAGTAAAAGAATAAATATATCAGAATTGAAAATAGAGTTTACCACTTACTCAATAGACAAGTTAATAGGAGCTTAAAAATGAGGAAACTTCTATTTGTAATTTTGTTTTTAGTTTCACCAAGCATTGCTTTTCCTCAGCCAATTGAATTCAAACTCAGTTTTTGGAAGGGAGGTTCATATTATATACAAGAGGGCAAGACCTATGGAATGGGATGGTATGGAAGGAACGTGAAAAAAATTATCTCTTCTTCTCCTGAAGCGATAAGAGAAGTGAATAAGTATTATACATATCAAACCATTGCATACGCTTTAGGATTTAGTGGAGCTTTCATGATTAATTACGCATTGTTTGACCACGAGCATCTGGGTTCGAGTGAAGAGTATGGGTTAATTATTGGAGGCGTAGGTCTAATAGGTATTAATGTAGGCTTAGGATATATGGGGTTTTCCCACTTGAAAAAAGCTGCTGAGATGTATAATAGTTCACTGAAAGCTAGGGAAACTTCAGCCAAACAAGACCCCAAAACGGTAAGAGTTGCTCTTGGATATAATGAGGATTACTACGGGATTACTCTATCTTATAATTTCTAGGTCAAGAGTTCTATGCTTTTGACAAGTAAATAGGAACAAAAATCTCCCCTAACCCCTCTTTTACAAAGAGGGGAATATAAAACTTCCCCCTTTGACAAAGGGGGATAAAGGGGGATTTTATAGAAGACATTTTTCGTAATTGGGAATCATTAACCCCTTTAAGTTCCCCTTATCAGGGGAGAAAAAGGCAGTGAGGCTTTCCAAAGAAATGTCATTGCGAGGAGTTCAGCATTTTGCGAGACGACGAAGCAATCTCGTAAGCGATAGATAAACAAAGAGATTGCCACGCTCCCCCGATAGATCGTGGTCGCTCGCAATGACAGAAACGGCGAAAAAGAGGTTATCGGACAGCCCAATAGGGGGTTAGTTAGATGTGTAGGAAGATGAGCTTCAAATCATAGGAGAATAAATGAAATTTAAGACTTTAGATTGGAAAGATAATAAACTCATCCTTCTGGACCAGACCAAGCTTCCTTTGAAGGAAGTCTATTTGAAGTTAGACAATCACAAAAAAGTAGCACAAGCCATAAAAAGCCTAAAAGTCAGAGGTGCGCCGGCAATTGGGGTGGCGGCGGCTTATGGCGTGGTTTTGGGAATGCAAAATCGTAAATACAAATCCATTCAAGAATATAAAACCAGATTAGAAAAGGTAATATCAGATTTAAAAAACACTCGACCGACTGCATTTAATCTTTTCTGGGCTTTGGGAAGAATGGCAAATCTGTTTAAGAAAAATCAAAACAAGACCGTAAGTAAGATAAATCCCGTCACAGGCGGGATAAATCAGTTGCTTTTAGAAGAAGCGAAAAAGATTCATCGAGAAGACCAATTGATGTGCAGAAAAATCGGTCAAAATGGAGCCAAGCTATTGAAAAATGGATATACAATTTTGACCCACTGTAATGCTGGAGCATTAGCCACCAGTGGAATGGGGACAGCTTTGAGCATCATCTATATTGCAAAAAAGCAGGGCAAGAAAATGAAAGTCTTTGTGGATGAGACCAGACCGGTCTTGCAGGGTGCAAGGTTAACCACCTGGGAACTCTTGCAGGAGGGGATTGATACCACCTTAATTTGTGATAATATGGCTGCTTTTTTGATGAAACAGAAAAAACTTGACTGTGTAATAGTGGGTGCAGATAGAATTGCCAGAAATGGGGATGTGGCAAATAAAATCGGCACCTATAATCTGGCGGTTTTAGCCGAAGTTCATAAAATTCCATTTTACGTGGCAGCCCCGCAATCAACCTTTGATAATAATATCTCCGATGGTGAAAAGATAAAGATAGAAGAGCGTTCTCCAAAAGAAGTTATCTTTTGTGGAAACAAGAGGATTGCACCCAAAAATGTAAAAGTCTATTCGCCTGCTTTTGACGTTACTCCATCCGAGCTGGTAAGTGCAATTATAACTGATAAGGGGATAATAAAAGGCAAGAGAAAAGACTAATTTCTCTTATTGGGCGGAGACAAGCTCCGCCCCTACGCATTACCGTTTTTATGTAGGCAGACCTTATTCCCTTGAAATATTCTTTAAATTTTTCCCTAAGAGGTGCTATAATAATTTGTCATTGCGAGTCCCCGTAGGGGACGAAGCAATCTCCAATCATTAAAAACCGATGAGATTGCTTCGTCACTTCGTTCCTCGCAATGACAGATTGATATCATTTTGGGAATGTTTCACTAGATAGTCTTATCCCTCAATTGCGTTCCAGTAAAGAATAAAATCTCCAAGCTCAATAGAACCAATACCAAATCTCTCCATATAATAGAAGATATGCGTTCTTTGTTAGCTAAATTAGTAGTAAAACAGCCACAACTCAAATCCACCCCTCTAAAGAGATTAACTGAAAGAGCGATGATGAATAAGAGCAGAAGAATGGAGATGACCAAAGCCGAGCTTCGGGTCATAATTCCGAAAACGAGAAAAAGTCCACAAATAAGCTCTAACCAGGGAAGAATGATGGCAAAGAAATTGATGGTAAAATGAGGAAGTATCTTATAGTTGTAAACGATGCGGGCAAACTGCTCCGGATGAGTTATCTTATCTATACTGGCATAGATAAAAATTCCACCGACTATTAATCTGAATACAAAGACCAGATATTTATTGCTTAACATCCTTTTCATAAGAGACATATCATTCCTTAGTCGCAATTGGCAGGTTTGCTTTTTGCCACCCTTCCCATCCACCGAAGAAAACTTTCAAATTACGATACCCGAGACCTCTCAAAAGTCGAGCCAGAAATAGACTTGCTTCACATTCAGTTCCGCTACAGTAGATAATTAAAGTTCTATCTAAAGGGAGTTTATTTTTCACTGAATAATAATATTTGTCAAACTCCTCAAAGGGAAGA
>DASWLN010000181.1:0-3327 GCA_036396115.1 Candidatus Zixiibacteriota bacterium | reverse complement strand
GATAGGTGTTATACCCCTGCCCGAGCAGAAAGAGCCTATTTATCTTTTAATCTCCCTATCTCCCAGATGGTCCCTTTTTTTGAAGGACAGTGAATGCGATATATATTCGAGTCGTCTTTCTCCCAGGATGGGACTCTGGCTGAACAGCGCTGAACAAAAGGCTCTATTGCAATGGCAGCCACTCCGCAAAGTCCTTCAGGTCTGCAATTTGGATGGACATATATAAAAACTTCCCCTTCTGCATGAGGGCATTTACCTGTTTTCTCAATTAATTTAACCCCTACTTCTTCCAATCCTCTGTCTCTGGCAATCTCGATCCATTTTTCTTTTGAAAATGGCATATCTAACTCCTTTTCCCTCTCCTTTATAAGGAGAGGGTTAGGGTGAGGTTCTATTGGTGTCGTTATATTCCCCGACCTATCTGAACTGCAGTTGTTAATCTATCGGGCTATCTCTTGGTCGATGAATCGGGCAACTACAATACTACAGTACTCAGTAAACAATAAGGGTCGGTCTACTCTGGGTAGACCGACCCTTTTCTAATCAGAGCTAATATCTGGGTCGTCTTCTTTTAAAATCCCTGTCTCCTCCTCCTCTGCTACCCCCTCCTCCATATCCACCGCCACCGCCGCCGCTTCTTTTTGGCCTGGGCCGGGCTTCGTCCACCTTGATGTTACGACGATCCAGTTCTTTCCCATCCAGAGCCTCTTTGGCGGCCTGGGCTGCCTCACCGGTTTCCATCTCCACAAACCCGAATCCTTTTCCTTCGATTATGGTGATGGTGGTTACAGTTCCGTAGGCTGAGAAAGCTTCTCTGAGCTTCTCCTCACCAGTCATGTAGCTCAGGTTGCCTACGTATAGCTTGTTGTTACTCACTTACTCCTCCTTTGGAGTTAAAGTGTTTTTGAAAAGGGTTTGTGCTTTGAGCGGAGTCCGTACAGATGGAAAAGGGATTTTTGCCCTTCTTACATTCTAAGCTGCAGTTGCAGCCGGGTCAGCGCCAAGCCGCGCCCTAATGGTTGACAATAAATATCTACGATGTTTAAGCACAAAAGTCAAGTAAAATTTTTATTTTAATTGCTGTCTCCTACACCACTAAAATGGTTGGGAGCCTTTTTTGTTCAAATCCTGTGGTGGCTATGCGGTTTGCCATCCCAAACTTGTTTTGGAGATGTTATGAAAGGCAAGCGCAGAAACCTCCTGCACCACCCTCAAACGAGTTTGAGGGTGCCACCCTACCGATAAGAGAAAGTTGACTTGCCAGATTAGTCCCCATCAGGCAGATGGCAAGCACTGAAAATTTTATTCGATTCTATCCTGTCCCTCTACTAAGAAGGGGGACAGGGTGAGGTCTTATATGTAACGTCGGGTTTTATGCCCGACGAAAATGAACAAACATCAGGGATAAACTGTATTATCAACCTACATAGGTAACAGAAGTATCAACTAACATGGGTAACACCTTAAAACATGTTATATTCCTGGTTAGAAACCAGGAGGTAGAGATGCCATGGGATAATAAGACCATATTTGAACAGAGGTTACTCATGTTACAAAAATTATTCAAAGAGGAAGCTCCAGTAACTAGGATCTCAAGAGAGTTTGGAGTTTCTCGCAAAACCTTCTATAAGTTTAAGCAGCGCTTTGAAGCAGAAGGAGTTATAGGTTTAAAGGATCGAAGTCGTGCACCTCATCAGAGACCCAGAAAGATATCGTCTCTAGTGGAGGAGACAATAGTGGAACTCCGTTGTCTTCATCCCGACTTTGGACCTGTTCGTCTACAGGCAGAACTAAGGAACTTAGGTTTAGATCCTCCTTCCCATCAGGGAATTCAAAATGTTTTAGTACGTCATCATCTTAATGGCTGGAATGCTACACAGAAAAGAGAATACCGCCGATTTGAACGCTCCTCTCCTAATGAACTCTGGCAGTTAGACACTAAAGGATTTTTCATTATCAAAGATTGGGGTAAGGTTTTTCCTTTGAATGTCCTGGATGATCATTCTCGTTTCTGTATCGCCTGTCAACCTCATCCCTTTGAAAGAACCGCATATATTTTAGACACTTTAGAAAAATCTTTTGCTCTTTACGGGAAACCTCAATATCTTATGACAGATAACGGAACTTGGTTTGCTCACAGGTCTGGAGCCTTAACCCGGGTGCAAATGTTTCTTAAAGATTTAGAGATTGGTCATATCCATACTGGAATACGTCGTCCTACCACCATCGGCAAAGTTGAAAGGTTTCATCGCACTTTGAATGAAGAGCTGATTAAGAAGTTTCGCTTTAAGGACTTAGAAGACGCCAAGGAGGCCTTTGAGGCTTATCGCTATTATTATAATTATCAAAGACCACATCAGGCTTTGGGGAATCTTCCACCTATATCTCGATATAAGTTTGTGCAACGACAGTATCCAGAACCACCTGTGCCTGTCTTTTACCCGGAAGGAAGTTTGTTAAGGAAAGTACGAGGGAATGGCTGTATTATTTTCAATAAAACTGAAATCTACTTATCCAGAATCCTGATTGGTAAAGTAGTAAAGATAGAAAAGAACAAAAACAGTTTGGAGGTCTATCATGATAAAAACTTGATCAAGTATGTTACCTATGACAGTTGATAGATCTGTAACCTATGCTACTTGATAGTACAATAAACCCCGACGCTACAATTACTTGGAGACGCATGCGATGCCTCTCTACGTCTTTCATTCGGACAGAACACTGTTCTGTCCCTACAAAAAAACAAACAAAAAGGGCGAATTTCTTCGCCCTTTTTTGGTAAACTACATCCCGGTCGAATTAGAAGTGGAAATTAACAGTCAGACCAAAGTAATGGGAAATGGCGTTGTATTTATATTCATCCTTTTCACCATCAGCCCAATCGAAATCTGCTTTCGAAAAGCTAAATCTCCAACCCATCTCGCCGCCAAGTCCAAAGTTATCGGAGAAGTAATACTCCACTCCAAAGGCAGGTATAAAACCAAACGGGCTATTCAACTCCTTGATTATTTCTTCAACAAACTTAAGGTATTCAGCAGAGCCCCCAGTATATTCATAATTCGAAGAAGCGAAGCCCTTGAAGAACCCGCCGAATATGTAGGGTGAAAAATCTCCACTGGCTCTGGGCTTGAAGTAAAATTTCACACCAAGGTTCGGTATGAACTGAGTCATGGACAGCTCGGACTCATAAACATCTCCTTCTGATGTCGCTGTATATTTATCCTGAAAGCGATTTAAATCTATACCACCCAGGATAACAATCTTCGGAGTGACATCAAAGCCGAAATAACAGCCTAATGTCTGATTGATCGAATATGGTTGATAAGG
>DASWLN010000180.1:0-1534 GCA_036396115.1 Candidatus Zixiibacteriota bacterium | reverse complement strand
ATTCCATTTAGGTTGGAGTTCCTTTGGGCATCCAGATTTGCTTCGGGTGATGATTCCACACCAATGACTTTCTTGACAAAGGGCGAGAGGATGATGGAGATGCCTCCGCAGCCGGAATAAAGGTCCCAAACTACCTCATCTCCTCTTAAGCCAGCTGATTCTAAAACAAGCTGATAGAGTCTTCCCACCTGCTTGCTGTTGGTCTGGAAGAAGGAGTTACTTGAAATCTCAAACTCAAATTCACCTATCTTCTCGTTAATGGTATCTTTACCGTAAAGCACAGCTTGTTCCTGACCCAGGGCGATATTGGCTAAACGTGAGTTTATGTTGTGCACTATGCTTACGATTCGCGGGAACTTCTGCCTTAGACCAAAAGCATACTTGTCGGCAACTCCAAATTCGCCTAAGTAGGTCACCAGATTGACCATCATCTGTTGGGTGAATTTCCCTTCCCTTATCATTAAATAGCGCAAGTACCCTTGGTGGGTTTTAACATGGTAGGGTACAAGCCCTTCTTCTTTGGCAAAATCGCCTACCCATCTAACTACCTGATTGGATTCTTCAGATTGCAGGAAGCATTTCACTAAGTCAAAGTTCTGGTCATACTTGCCCAAGTGGTGCAGACCCAAAATTAGTTCAGCTTTCTCACCTGTACCAAACGAAAACTCCATCTTATTCCTGTAGAAAAAAATGTCCGGAGAAGGAAGCGTTTCCTCAACAAAAGCGTTCTCCAATCCAGCTATATGTTTCAAACTTTCCTTTACTTGCTTGGTTTTGAACTTGAGCTGTTCCTCATATTTCAGGTCTTGCAGACGACATCCCCCGCATATCCCAAAATGCTGGCAGGCTGGCTCTATACGGAGACAGGATTTGTCTATTATCTTTTCTACTTCAGCTTCTAGGTAGTTTGGTTTTATCTTAGTGATTTTGGCACGAACCACATCACCCGGAATCCCCCTGTTTAAAAAAATAACCAAACTTTTAAGTTTGGCTATCGCTTTACCCTGATAAGCTAAATCTTCTACTTTCAGCTCTACGGTTTCTCCCTTTTTCAACATTTTTCACTCTTGAGGTAGTTCAGAAGCCCTTTTTTGTCTGTGATTTCCATTTCCAATCCGGAAAGAGGCACCCCTTTCAATTTCCTGTCATTATCAAGAGTTTTTATCTTTCCACTGGCGAGGTCAACTTCAATTGTCTGGCCGTTTTTAATCGAACTGGAAATGCCCGGACACTCCAACACAGGAAATCCCAAATTTATAGCATTGCGATAGAATATTCGAGCAAATGAGTCCGCTATTATACAACTGACTTTATTTTCCATAAGGCATATCACTGCATGTTCGCGTGAGGAGCCGCATCCAAAGTTCTTTCCGGCAACAAGAATATCCCCGGGTTTAACTTCCTTGACAAAATTCTCCATCCCCGGCACAAATTCCATAGCGTGTTTTGCCATCTCACCAGGGTCAGTCAAAGGAAGATATTGTCCATGATATATCTGGTCAGTATCGATATCATCCCCTACTACCCAGGCTTT
>DASWLN010000179.1:0-3087 GCA_036396115.1 Candidatus Zixiibacteriota bacterium | reverse complement strand
GCAAACTGGCCACAGCTGTATCTGGATTCTGGTAATGCAACCACTATTTTCATTTTATCTTTAACCATTACTTTAGATTATTAATATAAGTCGTTTGTATCCAACATAGTATCATTTAACAGATTTCGCTAACTCCACTGCTCTTTTGGCTATCTCTTCAATAGGGGTTTCGATTCCGTGAATCTCGATTTTCTCAAAGAGCTTCGGGCTTCGCTTTTTTGCCTCCTGAAATATACCGACCCCTTCCTGCCACATATTACCTGTCATTCTCATCACCATCGGCTTGGACAGCCCGTGCTCTTTTAGGAACTTAACTACCCCTTTGGCAAAGTCATCACATCGGGATATTCCTCCAAACCGAGCTGCAAAGATGACTTTCACCTTTGGGTTTTCATCCAAAAGAGTGAGCATTTTAGCTAATCTTTCAGGAGCAGGACCACCTCCTGAATCCATAAAGTTAGCAGGACTGCCTCCAAAATGGTGAATGAAATCGTTCCCCATTATGCCGAACCCGGCTCCTCCAGGGAACATCCCGATATCCCCATCCAAATCCAGATAAGGAATCTCCCATTCTTTTGCCTGCTTTTCCCTTTCAGTCATCTCCCCTTCTTCGTGCCTTTTCTGGATTCCCATTTTCTCCAATTCCGGATGTCTGAAAAGCGCATCATCATCAATGCTCATTCGGGCATCTGCGGCAATGACCCTGCTCTCACTGGTCAGGATTAGGGGATTTATTTCGACTAATTTGGCATCGTATCTTTTGAAAAGAGCAAAAAGCGAGAGGACAATGTCCCCCACGCTTCTTAGATTCGAGCCGGAGAAACCCAGCTGTTTAGCCAAAGCCTGGGCTTGGAAAGGATAAAACCTGTCGTCAATATCCAGGGCTATTCTTTTTATCTTCTGTGGAGATTTTTTAGCTATCTCCTCAATCTCCACTCCACCTTCAGCACAAGTCAAGATGACGATTTTATAGTTGATTCGGTCTATAGTTATGCCTAAATAGAATTCACCTTTCACATTCAGTTTTTCGCCAATCAAGATTTTATTGACCGGATAACCCTTTATCTTGCCGGAAAAAAGCTCAATCGCTTTGGCTTTGGCTTCTTGAGGATTCCCTGCGAATTTGATGCCTCCTGCCTTACCTCTTCCTCCAGACAGAATCTGAACCTTCAAGACCACAGGTTTGCCCAACTGGGAAGCAAACTCCTCCGCCTCTTCCGGAGTTGTCACTAATTTTTCCTGCGGGAGCAGGATACCAAACTCGGAGAAGATTTGTTTGGCTTCGTATTCGTAAAGCCGCATAGGACCTTATTTATTCTTATGGTTTATCTTGGTTATAACCTTCTCGAATATATCCATTCCCCTATCAGCTGTTTCCTCATCGATTATTAGAGGTGGGATAAATCTGACTCCGCTTTGGCCACAAGTGAGAAGCATTAGACCATTTCTGAAACACTGCTGCATTGCTTTCTCTGCGTATTCCCCTGCTGGCTCCTTGGTTTTCTTGCTCTTGACTAACTCTATGCCAATCATCAAACCCTTCCCTCTAACATCACCGATTATCTCATACTTGGCTTTCATTTTGGCTAATCTCTTCATTATAAAATTACCTACCTTTTCGGCATTTTTAATCAAACCATTCTCCAAAAGCTCGATGGTCTTTAATGCTGCGGCACAAGCAATCGGATTGCCACCAAATGTGGTGGAATGAGCGCCCGGTTCCCAGGACATTAGCTTCTTAGAGGCAACGCAGGCTCCTAAAGGCAGACCAGATGCAATGGCTTTAGCTGCAACCAATATATCCGGCACAACATTCCAATGCTCGATGGCAAACATCTTTCCGGTCCTTCCCATTCCTGCTTGCACTTCATCCATTACGAAAAGAATACCATATTTCTCGCATATCCTTTTTAGCATTGGATGAAACTCTTTTGGAGGAACGATATATCCGCCTTCTCCCTGAATCGGCTCAACCACAATTGCCGCCACATCTTCAGCCGGTGCTACTTTCTGTAATATCACTTCGTCTATGAACTTTACGCAGGCCATATCGCACTTTCCATAGGTAAGATTATAGGGACAGCGATAGCAATAGGCATAAGGAACATGAGTTACTTCGGGAAGCATAGGTGCAAAATGTCTCCTCTGGGTCCCTTTACTGCAGGTCAGCGAGAGCGCTCCCATGGTCCTGCCATGAAAAGCGCCGATGAAAGCTATCATCCGTGGTTTTCTGGTGTTATACCGGGCAAGCTTGATTGCTGCCTCAACTGATTCGGTGCCGGAATTGGCGAAGAAAGCTCTTTTATCTTTTCCTCCAGGTGTTATCTCTACCATTTTCATAGCCAAATCGCCTACCGGCTTGTGATAAAAATCAGCACTGGCGATATGCACTGCTTTTTCCGCTTGCCTTTTGATTGCTTCTACTACCTGGGGATGGCAGTTTCCAGTTGAGCAAACCCCTATGCCGGAATGGAAATCGATAAAACAATTTCCATCCACATCCCAGATATAAACCCCTTTTGCGTGGTCTATGACCGTAGGATAGGCGCGGGTATAACATTGAGAAACGAACTTTTCATCTTTGTTTATTAGCTTTTTGCTCTTGGGGCCGGGAAGTTTGGTTATGATTTTCGGATAATTCTTCATAGCCATTTCTATCTCCTTTTTATAATCAGGTTAAGTTTTCCGAGTCATCTTAAATAAAAAATTATAAGGAAAGATTAGGTCTGTCCCTTAAGATAGAATCTATGCAGGATTCTTCGAACTGTATGGAACATTTTATTTAAAAATCAGTTAAGTTTAATGTGGCGGAAACCTTCAGGTTTCCATGAACTGGAGTATAAAGCTTTAGCTTTATATTATCTTAATATAGCAAACTTAAAGGTTCGCACTCCAAAAAACAGATCAGATGCTCAAACAAGCCTGCCCTGGCGTCAGGCCAGAGATGCTGAAACGAGTTCAGCATGACAACCGGGTTTGATTTTAAGGTTTCTGTCATCTTGAACTTGTTTCGGTCTTTGTCATCCCGAACTTGTTTCGGGATCCCGGTTTGGGTTTTAAAGCCCCGCCCTGTGGGCGGGGTTCTTT
>DASWLN010000178.1:0-3526 GCA_036396115.1 Candidatus Zixiibacteriota bacterium | reverse complement strand
AGACCGCAGGCGACCCGCCTGGGTCGCCTACAAATCTTTCAACCTCTCCTCAATCCTCTCGTTTCTTAGGTATAAACCGTGATGGTTCATACCTAAGAAGAGGACAAAGGTGCGGTTTGCTTAAATCATGGGCGAAGACAGGGCTTCGCCCCTACAAATTCTCAATCCTCTCCCTCACCCTTTCTTTCCTGTAGTTGCTCGATTCATGGTTCGGCAGACTCACCCATCCTGAGCTTGTCGAAGGATCGAGCGAATTAAAAAAACCGCCCAATAAATTGGGCAACTACAACCCCCTCTCCCAATGCATTCCTGTCTCAAGATGCAGAATTCGCATTTTCACGGGAATGACAAGCAACAAATTCATTTTTTCATCTTCAATTTTCAATTTGTCATTTTCAATTTTACTTTTTATTCCCCTTGACTTTTCACTCCACATAGCCAAGATTAAAAAGGAAATCTAATTTTGTTCGCCCCTCTCCAAAACCAAACCAATTCAAAGGGGGTATGAGATGGCGAAAACGAATTTTTCTCGTATTCTCAAACTCTTGGCAAGCATAATTGTCTGTCAATTGGCAGGTTTTGTTGGTTCCATTTTTACCGGGCCAGCTATTCCCAGTTGGTATGCAAATCTTACCAAACCCTCCTTTGTTCCACCGAACTGGATCTTTGGGCCAGTATGGATAAGCTTATTTTTGCTGATGGGTATTGCCGCATTTCTTGTCTGGCAAAAAGGATTTGGCGACAGAAAAGTCAGAATTTCTTTGGGGATTTTTGCTGTCCAGCTACTTCTTAATACCTTATGGTCGATTCTCTTCTTCGGACTGAAATCCCCCATCTTGGGATTTTTTGATATCGTCCTGCTCTGGATAGCCATACTTTTGACTATAATTTATTTTGCCAGGGTATCAAAAGCAGCAGCGATTCTGCTTTTGCCTTATATCTTTTGGGTAAGCTTTGCCGCACTTCTCAATTTCTCCATCTGGAGAATAAACTGACTTTTTTAGGTTCCGTCAGGAGCTACTCCTGACAGCTCTCCCAATTTATATTAAATCACAGGCGACCCAGACGGGTCGCCTACAGGATTCTCGTCTCTGCTGTGTTCTTCGTAGTGCGGGGCATTCAGCCCCGCACATGATTGGATCCTTCGACTCTTCAATAAGCTCAGGGACAGTGAGCGGTTCGACTTCGCTCACCGTCCTGTCTTCGACCCTGAGCTCAGACCGAAGGGAACTTGTTGAAGGACAAGGTCGAACTGTCACCATCCTGAGCCTGTCGAAGGATCCAGCCCAGTGCAGAGCACGGCGCATATAAAACCTTCCTCTTCTTCTAAAAACTAAAATTAATAAATTCATTCGCACTGGGTTACATATTCTAAACGGTTTTATTCCATAAAAACACTTGACAAAAGTTTTTTTTAAGCTAAACTTAAAGTCATTCCAACCAAATCAATTAAGATCATTCGAAGGAGGTGAAATATGAAAAGATCAGTCGCTCTGATTATTATTGGTGTTTTCCTTTTTGGCTCCTTGGCTTTCTTATCTTGCGACCAGGAAAAGGCACTTGAGAGGTACTTAGCCAATCCGGAGGTAGCCAATCTTATGATGCAGAAGATGTGGGCCAATCCAGACCTGAGAATCAAGATGGTGGATATGATGACGGCGGACACAGCATCTATGCAGATGATGATGGACAAGATTGTCGTTAGCCCGGAAGTGTCTAAGATGATGGTGGATAAGTTGGCTGCCAACGAGGCTTGTTACAAGATAATGCAAGAAGCTACCAAGAAGAAAAAATAGTACACAGAAGAATCGAACATAAAAAGGCATCCAAATGTGGATGCCTTTTTTATTTTGAAAACAATCCCTGTATAAGAACAGAATTCTGATTATATTTAATTTGCTCAAATGTAGGGACAGAACAGTGTTCTGTCCCTACTAAATCTCATTCAGATTGTTCGAAATTAAACTCACAAAACTTAAACTGCGTAGGGGCGGAGTTTATCTCCGCCCGACTCGACAGAACCAGTAATCCCACCTTGCCCTCAAGGTGGGGATAAACCCACGTTGACGCCAACTAATAATGTCGCCTTCTTTTTTTTCTTGACAAATCCCAAATCTTAGCTATTTATTATCATAGTTCCTTTCGTCAACTTCTAACCATAAGGGGCTAAAAAATATGAGAAAATTTAATATCCTTATCTGTTTCTTGGTCCTATTTTTTTTGTCAACAACCACATCCTGGTCAGCGGACTCTGTTTGCGGGGACGCAAATGGGGATACTAGCGTAAGCGTCTCAGATGTAACGTTTCTTATCAACTATTTGTTCAAGGGAGGTCCAACCCCTCAACTTTTGACCTCGGATGTTAATGGAGATTTTAGAATTACCGTAAGTGATGTGGTCTATCTGGTAAACTATCTTTTCAAGAGCGGCACAATGCCAGCCTGTGCTCAAGTTGGAGCGATTAAAGGGAGAATCTACTTAAATGGAGCGGGCCCCTGTTGTAATTCACATGGATGCTACTTCGCGAATTGTCCGGATGCAAACATCTCTTATTGTTCCATTATGAACCCATATCCAAAAGTAAAAGTATCGGCTTTCAGTCAAGGAAATCTTATCGAGAAAACATTTACTGACCAAGCAGGGAATTTCTACCTGCGGCTTCCTGAAGGAAGCTATAGCATAAAAATCTACCCTCCGCAAGACGAGATCGACTCCCTTACCAACGTTGTGGTGGTAAACTATGAGGAGACCGATTTGGGACAACCACATTACATTCAATTCTTTGTCTATCAGGTTCTGGAGCTGAGCTCTTATGCCACCCAAGAGAGATTACAACAGATAATGACAGAAACGGGCAACCAGATAATAGATTATGAGCCAAACTACCATTTGTATTCAATTGAGGTGCCTGAACAATACCATCCACAGGAAATGATTGAGATACTGATGCATAACTATCCTGACGATATCATCTGGGCTGAGGTTAGTGGATATCCTTGTCCTGATCAATAAGGGCATTTATATCTCCTTGTAATTTTCTTGTCCGAAAAAAACGGACAGGTCTTCTAACCTGTCCCTACATTTTCTTCTCACAGGCGACCCGTAGGGTCGCCTGTGTTTCTGTTTCCACATTCCCTCTCCCTTTACGGGAGAGGGTTAGGGTGAGGGTATCTCTCAAAACTCAAACCCTGCACCGTATGGTGCAGGGCAAAACTCGAAACTCAAAACTGCTTTTTTATCCTCACCATCTCCAAAAACCTCTCCAGCTCTTTTATTCCGGATACAAATCCGGGGGAACCATAAAAAGTGGTCTCCCCTGATTTTGGGAGACCATCTTTATGTAGATCAAATCCCTATCTTCCTCCAGCTCCTCCTTAGTCTTAAATCCCGCAAGTTTGGGCTTTAAGAAATCAAGCCTAAAAAGCCCCTTCTGTGGCAACTCCACAATCTCCACCTCCCTTTCTGGTGGAATCTTGGCTGACTTTTTAGCTAACTCGATTGCGGTCTCCAACCCACCCAAAACATC
>DASWLN010000177.1:0-1920 GCA_036396115.1 Candidatus Zixiibacteriota bacterium | reverse complement strand
AGCTATGTCTATAAGCATTACATCGGGTATAAATTTTCTGACCAACTCCAATGCTTCCCTTCCATTGGCAGCCTCACCCACCACCTCTATATCCCCTGCTAACCTCAGCAAGGCACAAATGCCATCACGCACGATAGTGTGGTCATCCACTACCAGCACCCTTATTTTTGGCATAGCTCGTGCTCCTGACTAACTGGGACCTTAGCGGTGGCTCTAACCCCTTTTCCAGGCTGAGACTCAATATAAGCCTCGCCACCTACCACCGCTACCCTTTCTCTCACACCAAACAGACCGGCACCACGCCCATCCTTCTCAATGCGTGTGATCTCGCTGACATTGAATCCTTTTCCATCATCCTCGATACATAAGATACACTCATTGGAGTTGCATTCTAAGCGGATAATAGCTTTTTTCGCCTCAGAATGCCTCACAATATTGCTCAAAGCTTCCTGTGCGACGCGGAAAAGAGTCAGTTCAGCTTCATGAGATAAACGACGTTGCTCCATTCCTTTAAATTCTGTAGTAACATTAATGCCTCTGGAAGCGAGATGAATCTCAGCAAGATTGCGAATAGCGGCAGGCAGTCCTAATGTATCTAATAAAGTGGGGCGGAGTTCTCTTATAAGTCTGGCTACTTCAGTATGTGCCTGAACCGCTATATTATGACTCTTTTTTAACATTGCCTTGATCTCAGGATCTTTGGCATCCCCCATTTCCATCATTTCAATAAGTGCTTGCAGATTAAGCGTCAGGGCAGTAAGCTGTTGACTGGTTTCATCATGTAGCTCTCTGGCAATCCTTTTTCGTTCTTCTTCCTGGATAGTAATCATTTGTCTAAGCAGGGTTTGGTATCTTTTATTAGCATCTTTTAACCTTTTATATAGGTTTGCCTGCTCAATAGCTATGCCAAGCTGATCCCCGATCGAGCCCAGAAGGTACATATCATCTTTAGTGAAGTGCCGCACCATAGTGCTAGCGATATTCAGCACCCCCAGGATCTTGTCTTTTGCCCGAAGAGGAACGCTTAGGAATGCTTTCAAACCTTCCGTCTTTATTAAATCAGGACGGGCAGCACTTGGTTCAAGGGAGATGTCCTCTAACAGTATGGCCCTGCCATTTTGAGCTACCTTTCCAGCAATTCCCTCACCGAGTTTGAAACGCATCTCCTCGGCGTATTTGGCAGAAAGACCATGGTAGACAAAGTAGGATAGGGTCTTTGTTTGCTCATCTAAAAGCATAACGCCCCCAGTAACCCCGTGCATAATCTCAAGCACACTATTCAAGCCAACCTTAAGAATAGCTTCCAGATCCCAGAGGCCACTTATTGCTGCCGAGACGCGGCTCAAAGCTATAAGCACATCTTCTCTAATCTTAACCTCGCTCTCTTCCATTCTTGGTCCTCCATTACTGAAATCGTTTTCTCAACCTACGAAAAAAATTAATTAAATTAAAAATATACGAAATCCCATTTTCTGTCAATGCCATGTACTCATTCAAATACATATGAGATAGAAATGAACTCTTTTAATATACTAACACCACAAGAGATTTCAAATTTCATAGGGTCTACCTACCCTCCTGATAAATCTTTTTTGGAATATATTAAAGGTAGACCATATCTTTTAGAACCTTAATCCATAAAATATTTACTACTTCCGAAATACTGTAAAAAAACATCCCGATTCAGTGGGGATTAAGGCCTTATGATGAAAAACGTTTTAAAGGATTGGTATTTGTTTTCACCAATTCCCTTCACATTTTTCAGTTCTTCGACGGACCGGAATCCTTTTCTCTTTTCCCGGTAGGTCACAATTTCTTTGGCCAAGGATTCTCCGACCCCGGGGATGAGACAGAGATCTTCGGCAGAGACTCGATTGAGATCAAGAGGAAGGGAGAAGACGATGAGTTTGTGAGCCTCCA
>DASWLN010000176.1:0-5232 GCA_036396115.1 Candidatus Zixiibacteriota bacterium | reverse complement strand
CTTGGTCTTCATTTGTTCCGGTCAAACGGATAACGATGGGAACTCTCGGGTTCAGTTTATTGACCGCATACACTATCCCCTGTGCCACATCGTCACACCGCGTGATTCCGCCGAAGATGTTAAATAAAATAGCCTTGACATTGGGGTCTTTCAAGATAATGCTCATTGCGGCTACCACCTTGTCCGGGTTCGAGCTTCCTCCAATGTCTAAGAAATTGGCTGGCTCTCCTCCGTAGTATTTCACTAAATCCATAGTTGCCATAGCCAGTCCCGCGCCGTTGACGATGCAACCGATATTTCCTTCCAATTTGACAAAAGACAATCCCGCCTTTCTTGCCTCTATCTCGCCCTTTTCCTCCGCATCCAGATCTCTCATCTTCTCAATTTCCGGATGCCTTTCCAAAGCGGAATCGTCGATATTTATTTTGGCATCCAGAGCCAGAAGCTCTCCTTGCGTTGTAGTTATTAAGGGATTTATCTCTGTTAAGGAAGCATCGATTTCCCAGAACATCTTGTATAATTTGAAGATTATGTCTGCCGCCTGGCAGGCTAATTTGAAATCAGCATAAACCTTGTAAGCCAGATCGCGAGCATGAAAAAGAGCTAATCCAGTTATGGGGTCAACGTACAACTTGAATATCTTTTCCGGCGTTTTGGCTGCCACTTCTTCGATGTCTATTCCTCCAGCTGGCGAAGCCATAATCACCGGCTTTTTGGCGCTTCTATCAACTATCACCCCCACATAAGCCTCACCTGCAATATCAGCGCACTCCGTTACCAAGACCTTCTTCACCTTCAATCCCTTAATCTCCATTCCAAGGATGCTCTGGGCATGACCGAATGCCTCTTGCGGATTTTGGGCAATCTTTATTCCTCCAGCTTTCCCTCTGCCACCCACCAGCACTTGAGCTTTTATCACTACCGGCTTGCCGAATTTCTCCGCTATTTCCTTTACTTTATCCGGAGTGGTAGCCACTTCCCCTTTTTGCACTGGTATCCCGTACTTGGCAAAAATACCTTTGGCTTGATACTCGTGTATCTTCATCCACTACTCCTTTTGAATTGTTTTTAGAAAACTTTTTGCCTCTTTTAAAAGTATGTCCTTATGATTCAATTCTGGCTCATCTAATACTTTTTCCAAAAGATACTTCAATGTCTTGCCGACTTTTGGTCCGGGAGTTAAGTTGAATTTCTCCATTACATCGTTGCCATCGATTTCCAAATCCTTCAAACCAAAAGGTGACTTCTTGTCCATCTCCAATCTTATTCTCTGCTCCAATTCATCCACATCTCTGGTCTCGCCACCTTTTCCCTGTGCCTCAACATCCGCCCGCCTTAAGTCCAGGAGCTTGAAGATATTTTCCTTGCCCACTCGATTGACCAACCTTCTCACTCCCTTATCTGTAACTCCAGTGGTGAACATATGCTTATCAATCAAAAGCTTTACCGTGGAGATTATCTCATTTGAGTATTTCAGTCTTTTTAAAATATCCTCTGCAACCTTTGCACCTTTCTTGTCATGCCCATAGAATTTGGAGCCGTTCTCTTTTAAAAACTTCGTTTCCGGCTTGGAGATATCGTGAAAAAGAGACGCTAGACGGATAGTCAAATCAACTGGTGCATAATCCACACTCAAAATCGAATGCTCAAACACATCATAAGCATGATAACCACCTGGCTGGTCAATTCCCACTGTCTTCTCCAATTCCGAAAACAGAATCTCGAGCATCCCACTTTTCTGCATCAATCTAAAGCCGGTGCTGGGACGCTTGGCTCTGAGCAGAAGTTTATTTATTTCTTCCTGGATTCTCTCCATAGAAACAGTTGAAATTAAGCTCACATTCTCGCAAAGTGAATCATAGGTCTTCTTTTCGATTTCGAACTCGAATCTCGCCGCAAAACCAATCCCCCGTAGCATTCTTAAGGGGTCATCTTTGAAAGATTGGGGGGAGGTGAAACGAACAAGCCTGTTTTTTATGTCCTTCCTGCCATTCAGAGGGTCAATCAATTTTTCATTGGGCAATTCCAATGCCATAGCGTTGATGGTGAAATCGCGGCGAGCTAGGTCATCCTCCACTCTCAGATTTTCATCGAAATCCACTTCGAAATCTTTATGCCCCACACCGGTGCTATATTCTTTTCGAGGCAAGGCGATATCGTAAGTTTGGATAGTCTCCTCTTTTTTCTTTCGAGGAACAAATTTTATTATGCCAAATGATTTTCCAACCAAATCCACCTTTCCGAACTTGGACAGGATCTGACATAACTCTTCTAAAGGGATTCCAGTTACCAGATAATCCTTATCCACATCTGGCAGAATAGGAGAAATAGATTTGTCCCTCACCCCTCCACCCACCTCGTAGATTTTCCCCTTCTCTAATATTTTCTCGATGATGTTATTATCTAAACCTTGCATATTGTCTAACCTGCGAACGGCTTTGCATTTTTATTGTTGTTTTTCTGTAGTTGCCCAATTTATTGGGCGTCTTCAAGATTCCAAACCCTTACAAAATGCATATTATGTAGGGCAAGGCTTTAGCCCTGCGGATTCCATCTGCAAACCTAAAGGTTTGCCCTACATTTGTTGTGTCTCGTTTTTTTGTAGGGACAGGTCCCTGCGCCTGCCCAAAAAAACCCAAACCTTATTCATGGACGGTGTGGGATATGGTTCAACAAGTTCACCATCCTGAGCAAGGTCGAAGGAAATTCCCACACCTACGAAAAAGAATAACCTCGTAGCACAGGGAATTCATCCCTGTGCACGCGGAACATATCTTCACCCTTTCTTTTATCCTCTCCCCTCAAGGGAGAGGAAAGAATAACAAAACCTTACTTTTCAATTTTCTTTTTGCATTTTGATTTTATTTACTCCGCCACGATTCTTGTCCCAGCTTTTCTTTTTACTGAAAGATATGCTTTCTCGATGGAGGTGATTATTACCTCTTTACCTCCGGACTCCAAAAAACTGATGGCCGCCTCTATTTTTGGTCCCATACTGCCTGAAGGGAAATGGCCTTCGGAAAGATATTTCTTAGTTTCGGTTAAGGTTATCTTATCCAAATCCCTTTGCAGGACTGTACCATAATTCAGAGCAACCTTTTCCACACCAGTCAGAATAAGCAACAGTTCAGCTCCTATATCCCGAGCCAAGACAGCCGAAGCTCTATCTTTATCAATTACCGCATCCACTCCCTCAAAACTACCATCTTCTTCTACATAAACCGGAATCCCACCACCACCTGCGGTGATAACGATAACCCCACTCCCCACTAAAGATTTTATAGTATCTTTTTCTACTATCTCCAACGGTAAAGGTGATGGAACAACCCTTCTCCAGCCACGATTCGCATCCTTTTTGACTACCCATCCTCTTTCTCTGGCAGACTTTTTTGCCTCTATATTGGTATAGAACTGACCGATGAATTTAGTCGGATTCTGCATTGAAGGGTCATTCTTGTCAACTATGACTTGGGTTATGATAGCGGTTACTTTTCTTTGTATCTTTTCCCGAAGCAAGCGATTTTGCAGAGATTGCTCAATCATATATCCCATTCCACCCTCAGTATCAGCCACGCATATGCCTAAAGGCAAAATGGGGGCTTTATCGCGAGCTAATTCCACTCTCAATATAGCATTTCCGACTTGTGGTCCATTGCCGTGAGTGATAGCCAAGTTGTATCCATCGCGAACTAGCTCCACGACGCCACCTAAGCTCTGCCGTGTATTGGCGAATTGATGAGCAATGGTATCTTCCTCATCCTGTCGGGTAATGGCATTCCCGCCCAGGGCTACCACTGCGGTCTTACTTCTCTTTTTCATAACTTAAAGGAAATAAGGCTGGAGGTTTCCTCAAGCAAGGTCGTTTGAAAACTTTAAGCGAGCTTCATTACAAAATCAGTCAGAATATCTTTTAAATCCGGCTTACTTATCTCCTGCAATTCGTAGGTTACTCTAACCGAGGGCTTCTCTATCTTCAATACCCTCCTCAAGTCAATTGGAGTGGCGATGACCACAACCTCTGCTTTGGCGGAATTTATGGTTCTCTCCAATTCCTCTATCTGACCATCTCCATACCCCATTGCTGGAAGGAGAGAACCCATATGAGGGAATTTCTTGAAAGCTTCTTTAATACTACCGATGGCAAAGGGACGAGGGTCAATCAGGGTTTTCGCTCCATATCTTTGTGCGGCTATGACCCCGGCTCCATACTTCATACCACCATGGGTTAGAGTTGGCCCGTCTTCCACTACCAAAACATTCTTATCCTTGATTAGAGCGGGGTTATCTACGAAGATCGGTGACTCGGCTTCTATTATGATCGCCTTGGGATTAACCATTCCAACATTGGACCTCACCTGAGCTACATCTTCCTTTTTGGCTGTTCCAACCTTGTTTATCACCACTATGTCAGCCAATATCAGATTTGTGCTGCCGGGATAATAATGCAACTCATCTCCAGGACGATGGGGGTCAGCTACTACGATATATAAATCAGGCTTAAAGAAAGAGGTGTCATTATTCCCACCATCCCAAACTATAACCTGGGCTTCCTTTTCAGCTTTTTTCAGTATGAGGTGGTAATCCACCCCGGCATAAACGATATTGCCTTGAGCTATATGCGGCTCGTATTCTTCTCTTTCCTCAATGGTGCAATTATGCTTGTCTAAATCAGAAAGCTGAGCAAAGCGTTGACAGGCTTGTTTCGCCAGGTCCCCATAGGGCATAGGATGTCTCACCACGACTATCTTCTTCCCTAATTCTTTCAGGATTTGGCATACTCTTCTGGTAGTTTGGCTTTTCCCGCTACCTGTTCTGGTGGCACAGACTGCCACAACTGGAACCTTGGACTCAAGCATAGTTTCTTTGGCGCCCAGAAGTTTGAAATCAGCTCCAGCTGAATTTACCAAAGCTGCCCGATGCATAACATAATCGTAGGAAACATCGCTGTAAGAAAAAACCACCTCATCCACCTTGTCTTTCTCTATCGATTTGATCAAGTCCTCTTCAGGAAAAATGGGAATTCCCTTAGGATATAACTTGCCAGCCAGTTTCGCAGGATATTTTCTGCCATATATATTGGGTATCTGAGTGGCAGTGAAAGCTACTACCTGGTAAGTTCGATTATGGCGATGAACAGTATTGAAGTTGTGAAAATCTCTTCCAGCTGCCCCCATTATAATTACTTTTCTTTTGGGCATAAATAATCCTTTGGTTTTTAATTTCAAGTCGGCA
>DASWLN010000175.1:0-11031 GCA_036396115.1 Candidatus Zixiibacteriota bacterium | reverse complement strand
CAAAGTCTGGAAAGCCCTTTTGGAAGAGGGGGTATTCACCAACCCAATCATAAGCCCCGCAGTCCCACCCGGAAGCGCCTTACTTCGCACCAGCTACACCGCCACCCACACGGATGAACAGCTGAATAAAGCATTGGAGATTTTTGAGAAGGTGGGGAAGAAAATGGGGATAATTTAGTTTTTCGCTTGATGTTACCTACACTTATATAAATAACCAGTAAACCCACGTTGCCCTCCCTGGCCGGGCAGGCAACGTGGGTGAAAATCCCCGCCTTGAGGGCAAGGCGGGAATACGAATAACAAATAGGCGCTATAAAGGATACGCCGTCTTGTTTTCTTGCATGTCATTCCCGTCCCGCCAAAGACGGGATAAACTCCAGCGGGAATCTGGTTTTAAAAATAAATGGATTCCTGCCTACGCAGGAATGACAATCTCAAGATAAAAGAAAGATTGCTTCGTCGTCCTGAGCTATGTCGAAGGCCTCCTCGCAATGACAAATAAAGAAAATAACAACAAATAAGGAAAATTATGCAAACTGAAAAGCTTTTCATAATTCCCGTCCAGACCAAAAAAGAGTTAAGACAATTTATCCTCCTCCCCTGGAAAATCTATCGAAATGACAAAAACTGGGTGCCGCCACTGGTTTCCGAAAGGAAAGATTTTCTAAATCCACAAAAGAACCCATTCTTTAAACACGCTGAAGTCAAATTATTCTTAGCCAAAAAAGGAAATGAAGTTGTGGGCAGGATTGCAGGTATTATAAATCACCTGCACATTCAAACCCACAATGAAAGATGTGGGTTCTTTGGGCTTTTTGAATGCATAGAAAATTACGAAGTAGCAAAAGCCCTGTTAGATACTGTCAAAGCTTGGCTCAAATCCAAAGGCATGGAGAAAATGAGAGGTACGGCTGATTTTTCCTCCAATGACCAGTGGGGATTTCTTCTGGAGGGCTTCGATTCCCCGCCGGCTTTTTTGATGCCTTATAGTCCGAAATATTATTTGGAGTTTATGGAGAAATATGGTTTGAAAAAGGCAAAGGATCTCTATGCTTACCGCATGGATACTGATGAAAGACCACCCCAAAGAATTTATAAAGTGGCGGAAAGGATAAGAAAGAAGGAGAATCTGGTAATAAGAAAAGTAGATTTAGATGACTTTGAGAATGAAGTTAAAAAGATAAAAGAGATTTACAATCAGGCCTGGAGCAGAAACTGGGGGGCAATTCCAATGACAGATGAGGAGTTCTCCCATATGGCAAAGGATATGAAACAATTCGTTGATAGGGATTTGGTTTTCATCGCAGAAGTGGATGGCCAGCCAGCTGGATTTTCTCTTGCTCTACCGGATCTGAATGAAGCTTTGATAAGGATAAATGGAAGGTTATTTCCCTTTGGGCTTTTTAAGCTTTTGTACTATGTCAAAAGGATAAAAAACGTAAGACTGATAACTATGGGCGTAATACAGAAATATCAGAAAAGGGGAATCGATACTGTATTCTATACTGAGACTTTTGATAACGGAGTCAAAAAAGGATACAACGGGGGAGAGCTGAGCTGGGTTTTAGAGGATAATGTCTTGATGAACAAGGCAATAGGGCTTATGAATACGAGGTTATATAAGAAATATAGGATTTATGAGGGGGAGGTGTAACTAAAAATATACTGTATTTCTCTGTGCCTGCCTTTGTTCCCCAACCCAACAGGATATTCTATTTAGGTTATGGGGCCTAATAGGCACACAAGATTGTCATTGCGAGGAGTGAAGCGACGAAGCAATCTTGAAGTAGAGAGCGAGATTGCTTCGCCCCCTGATAGATCGGGGTTGCTCGCAATGACAGTGTAAAGCAAAGCGGGTTCGTGTTAACAAGAACCAATGGATTCCTGCCTGCGCAGGAATGACAAATAAAACAGGAATGACAAATAAAAAGATGTAGGGACAGACCTTTAGGTCTGTCCGAAACGGGCGGTCATTTGACCGCCCCTACGTTTATTTCTCTCACATCCTCCTCAACAACCCCACCACCTTCCCGGCAATCCTGAAATCCGGACTGTTTTTTTCAACGATAATTGGTCCGTACTCTTGATTGGCGGGCTCTAAGCGGATTTTGTTTTTTTCGGGAAAATATTTTTTCACTGTGGCTTCATCTCCGATTATGGCAACCACGATATCACCTTTGTTGGCTATCTCTTGGGATTGAGCCAAGACATAATCTCCATGAAATATCCCGGCATCTTTCATACTATCCCCCACCACTTTTAAGAAAAAAGATTCCCTGTCCGGCAAGAAAGACTTATCAATTGCAAAGTTTCCTTCAATATTCTCAATTGCTAAGATGGGAATGCCGGCGGAGATTCTTCCCAAAAGAGGTACAACAGAACATGATGCTTTGGTTTGTCTTAAAAGCTCAATTCCCCTTGAGACCAAAGGTTTTCTTTTGATATAACCTTTTTTAGACAAAGCAGCCAAGACCGAGCGGGTGGCGTTGGTGGATTTGAAGGCGAACTTTTCACCAATCTCCCTTATGGTTGGAGGGAATCCTTTTCTGTTTATCATCTCGGAGATGTATTCCAGAATTTGTCTCTGGCGGTTGGTCAATTTATCTGCCATTTCGTTCTCCTCAATAAATATTCAACCTCACCCTGACCCTCTCCCCTCGAGGGAGAGGGGATTAAAGACTTAGGTTCATAATTTTTCCATGAACTTAGCACAAGATACTGCTCAAATGAGCAGGCGTCAAGAAGAAAATTGAGATAGGATTTTTGGAGTGTCCCGCCTCTGGCGGGACGAATAAAACATAAGACCCGTGACAATTCAATAGTCAAGCTGAAGCTTGACACTCCAGAAGAGCCACGTTTCATAATTTTTTAGTGAAAATTGATTGAAAATTCGATAAATAATCCTATATTCTTTAAACAGGTGAAACTAATAAAGGAGGTACGAATGAAGTGGTTAAGTCTTTTAGCTGGTTTAGTGATTTTATTTACATTCTATAATCTGAGTTATGCTGCTCCGGGAATAACACCTGAACTTATCCAGCAAATGCAAAAGGAAAATGCTCCGGATAGTGTAACCTTGCGTCTAATTGATGCGGTGTCCAAAAACGGCATCAAAAACGTAGCTTTAAATCAAGCTATAATCAAACAACACGACCCTTATTTTAGTCACGAAATCAAAACCGCCAAGATAACCAACCAGGAACAATCCGGCAGATGTTGGCTTTTTGGTGGGCTGAACGTGCTTAGACCATATATCTTAAAGAAGTTGAATATCGATGATTTTGAATTCTCCCAAGCTTATCTGTTTTTCTGGGACAAGCTGGAGAAATCAAATACGTTTTTGGAAGAGGTCATAAAAAGAAGAAATATGGACATACGGGATGAGGATTTCCAGAGGATTTTAGAAAAGCCCCTGGATGATGGCGGATGGTGGAATTACTTTGTCTATTTGGTGAAAAAATATGGACTTGTTCCAAAATCAGTGATGCCGGAAACAGAAAGCACCAAAAATTCAGAAACAATGGACCGTTTATTGGAGCAGAAACTGATGGATTATGCTTTTCAATTAAGACAGATGAACCAGGAAGGAAAAACCCTGGATGATATGGAAAAAACCAAAGAGAAGTTTCTTTCTGAGATCTATCATATGCTTTGCTTTCATTTTGGCACCCCTCCAGAAAAGTTCCAGTTCCGCTATAAGCCAAAATCGACCGAAGAGGAAAAAGATAAAAAGGACAAAGATAAAAAAGATAAAGAGAAAAAAGAGGATAAGGAAAAATCGACTTTAACCGAATTTGTAACTTACACTCCGCAGGAGTTTGCGGGTAAGTTCGTGACAGAGAATCTGGAAGGATATGTGGTTTTGGCAAATATCCCTTCCAGAGATTATAACCAGATGTATAGTCTGGAAAATGCGCGCAACATCTATGATATCGAAGATTTTAAGTTCCTTAATGTGCGGCTTGAGGATTTGAAAAAAGTCACTTTGAATTCTGTTTTAGGGGATGAGCCGGTCTGGTTTGTCTCAGATGTAAGCCACCAAATTGATTTTACGTCCGGCATTATGCATCCGCAGATTTACCTTTATAAAGATATCTATGGAATAGATATCAAGCTTCCCAAGGAGAGGAGCATACTTTACAGAAACGTGACGACTAACCACGTTATGGTCTTTATAGGGGTTGATGTTGTGAATGAAAAGCCAACTAAATGGTTAGTGGAGAACAGCTGGGGCGAGAAGGTGGGCAAAGATGGTTATTTGCATATGTATGATTCGTGGTTCGATGAATATGTTATAGTCTCAGTGGTGAAAAGAGAATTCGTCCCTGAAAACATAAAGCCCTTCTTGGATACCAAGCCGATTATAATTAAAGAGAAGGATACCTTAGGGAAATTTTTGGAGATGAGGTGAAGGAGTAGAGATAATAGGTCAGGAGCACCAAGCCCCTAACACAGTTTATTTGTCAGGTGCGCAGGGCAGGTGACCCACGAAACTGTACGGGTCCCAGACACGACAATTAAGTTTCTTCTAAAAAGGATCTATGGATGAACACAATGATAGTCGCAAAAGACCTTACTAAGAAATATGGCGATTTCACTGCCGTCGATGGCATATCGTTTGAAATCAAGGAAGGGGAGTGTTTTGGTTTTTTGGGACCTAATGGAGCTGGAAAAACCACCACCATAAGGATGATCCACTGCGTATCCCCCGTCACTTCCGGCACGGTAACCGTTTTGGGGAAGAAGTCGCACATCGATAATAGAGAGGTCAAGTTGATGACCGGAGTGATACCCCAGGAGATCAACCTTGACCCCGACCTGACGGTTTATGAGAACCTCGTGATTTTCGCCAAGTTCTTTGATATTCCCCGGGCTGAGATTAAAAAAAGGGTTGCCGAGCTCATTGGGTTCGTTGAGCTGGAAAGCAAGCGGAACAGCAAGATAGATGAGCTCTCCACCGGAATGAAGCGGAGGCTTTTGGTGGCACGGGCGCTTCTAAACCAGCCGAGACTCATCATTGCGGATGAGCCCACCACCGGACTTGACCCGCAAGCCAGACATCTAATCTGGGAAAGATTGAGATCGCTGAAAAGCCGGGGCACGACACTAATACTTACCACCCAATACATGGAAGAGGCAGAGCAACTCTGTGATCGCCTGATGGTTATGTATCAGGGGCGCATCCTGAAACAAGGATCCCCCAGGCAGCTGGTTTCTGATGAGATAGGCAGGGAAGTAGTTGAAATAAGGATAGCCAAAGAAGAGGATGAAAAGCTTATCGCCCAGATGGCGGATGTTTCTTGCGGACATGAGCGGGTGGGAGATACTCTCTATTTTTATTGCCGTGACGGACATGAGGTAATGAAAAAAATCGTAGATTTCAATCTTCCGAATGTGTTGAACCGGCCAGCCACTTTGGAGGATGTGTTTCTCAAATTAACCGGCAGAACTTTGATAGAATAAAGTACGGCGTGTAGCATGTCAAGGAAGCATAAAATGAATCTTTCGTACCGGATATATTACGTCTTTTTTAGAAACCTTGTTTCGTATAAAAGGTTCATTCTGCCCACGTTCGTAGTCAGCCTGGGGCAGCCGCTCTTCTATCTTATCACCTTCGGTATAGGCATGGGCGCGTATATGGGATATTTTGGCGGGAAGCCGTATCTGAATTTTCTCGTGCCCGGCGTTCTAGTATCTTCGGTGATGCTCTCGTCAACCTTTGAGTGTTTATACGGCACCTTCGTCAAGGTATCCTACCAAAAGCTGTTTGATTCTCTGATAGCCACACCCGTGTCGGCTGAGGATGCGATAGCCGGAGAAATAGCCTGGGGAGCTTTTCGGGGACTAGTCAGCGGTTCCCTTATGCTGGTCGTAGCTACGTTCATGCACGTGTTTCCGGTCTCGATAGTCAACGTGCTGCTTCTTTTGGTCTTGATGATATTCATCGGCATTTTGTTCGGCTCGCTGGCTATGATTGTAACATCGTTCGCGCCGAACTTCGACTTCTTCAATTACTATACCGAGTTGATCATTACCCCGATGCTGTTTTTCTCAGGAGTCTTTTTCCCGCTTGACAGATTCCCGGGATGGATGAAGGTATTTGCCAAGTTCCTTCCTCTTACGCATGCGGTCAATATTTCGCGCTCCGCTTTTTCCGGCGTACCTTCTCCGGGTTTGGCACTGGACTTTTTGTACATCATTCTCTTGGAAGCCGTTGCTTTTTACATTGGAATTAAGTTGATGAAAAGAAGATTGATAAAATAGCGGTCGGAAAGGGTCAGTAAGAGAACCAATGTCGACAGTAAGAGACAGAAAGCACTATACACTTGAGATTATTCCAATTTAGAATGTAGTTGACAGGATTGAATAAATGCTTACAATATATTGAATGAATGGGCCGACAAAACACGATAGGATATACACTCTTTCTGAAGTTATATTGATTGGAGTAACGCATTGACCAGAGTATTGAGCCGATTCCCTTATCTAGCCGTTATTCTCTTTTCTATATTTATCTGCCTTGTTATGATATTCAACTGTGATAATCCGACTCAACCAGATTTGTGTTGGATGGGCGTAGACACTCTCTACACGAGCGGGGTCTCCGTCCACGACACCTCAGACGTTCGGGTAGCCTTTGAGTCCTACATAGTTTTTGTTGACACCACAGCCGCTGAGTTCCCCAAAGAAGAAGATTGGACATATCTTACGTCACGTCCTTTTCACACCTGGAAGGATCGTTTCTACTGGCAGGTCGATCATGAGGCGTATTCGCCCAGCCTCAACAAACGGGTTCTTCGTCGCCTTGTCTATGTCGACGAAAATGGTGTTGTCGTATGGCCCTATGGGTGCATTTGAGGCCGCGTGGGAATTCCTGTCAGAAGCTACTCCTAACCTACTGCTTGATAAATCAAAAAGGGTTGTCAACCAGTTCCACCTCTGAAATACAGTTTGGAGTTTGTAAGTTTGGCGTTTGTTCGTAGGGGCGACCCGCCAAAGGGCGGGCTCGCTGTGTAATTTATTGGGTAGGGTGACCCCGTCCCTACTATTGGACACTTGATGGTTTCCAATAAGAAAAGAGGACAGAACAGTGTTCTGTCCCTACAAATACCTCAAAAATATTTACTCGTATCTTAACGCCTCTATCGGATCCAAAAGGGAGGCTTTTCTGGCAGGATAGAAACCAAAGAAAATCCCCACAAAAGCGGCAAAGAGGAAGGATAAAACTACTGCAGGAACTGAGGTATAAATTGACCAGTGCAAAATCACGGAGATTAATTGAGAGCATACAACTCCTAAAATTATTCCAATCAAACCTCCAATCAGACTTAAAACAATGGATTCTATCAAAAATTGAATCAATATATCTTTGCCTTTGGCTCCAACTGCCATCCTGATTCCTATCTCCCTGGTTCTCTCAGTCACGGAAACCAGCATGATGTTCATTATTCCGATACCACCGACTATCAAGGAGATGGAGGCGATAGCAGCTAAAAGGATGGTCATTACACTAGAGGTCGAACCAGCCGCAGAGGCAATATCCAACTGACTTCTGACAGTGAAGTCATCATCCTGTCCTGGAAGAATCTTGTGTCTCTGACGAAGCAGCTGGGTTATCTGCTGTTGAGCTAAATCTATTTCAGTCCGGTCCAGGGCTGAGGCGATAATAGAATTAACGTGGGTAATCCCAGCAATTTTTTTTTGGGCAGTGGTATAAGGGACAATAATCATATCATCCTGATCATGGCCAAAGGCATTCTGTCCTTTTGGGGATAAAACCCCTATTACCCTGAAAGGTAGTTTTTTGATTCTTATGATCTCCCCGACAGGGTCCTGCCCACTGAAAAGGTTATCAACTACAGTTTTCCCTAAAATACAGACCTTAGTGGCTCCTTTTACATCTTGTTCTGTGAAAAAAGAGCCTGAGAATAAGGGCCAGGAGCGGATAAGAGGAAAATCTGTTGAATACCCTTCAATAGATGTTCCCCAGTTGAGATTTCCTGCTACGACCTGTGCTCCGGTTCTTACCTCCGGTGAAACCCTCAGAACTGCAGAGCAGTTGTCCTTGATCGCCTTAGCATCTTCATCTGTTAAAGAGGTTCTCGTTCCAGCGCCAGCTCTCATACCTCCGCTCATATGACTTCCCGGGAATATGGTTAAAAGATTATCTCCTAAGGAAGCTATCTGATCATTGATCATTTTTTTTGCACCCTGCCCTATTCCCATCATAGCGATAACCGCCCCCACCCCGATTATTATACCCAGCATCGTCAAGCTGGAACGCATCTTGTTCCTACCCAATGCCTTGTAGGCAACTTTCAGAATCTGTAAATATCTCATATTCCTTCCTCTTCTTGAGGCAAAATCAAAAGCTCATCTTTGGCTTTTCTGGGAGTGGAGACTATTTCATCTTTGACGATTTTGCCATCCCGGAAGGCGATGTTCCTCTTAGCATAGGCGGCAATATCTTTTTCATGGGTTATAAGTATAATAGTAATCCCATTCTCATTAAGGGATTGAAATATCTCCATCACCTCGATGGAAGTCCTGGTATCCAGATTTCCAGTAGGTTCGTCTGCCAAGATTATGGCTGGATCATTGATCAATGCTCTAGCCAAAGCCACTCTTTGCTGCTGACCCCCGGAGAGCTGGTTAGGAAAAGAATTTTCCCTTCCTTCCAAGCCCACCGTGGCCAAAGCTTTCTTAGCTTTTTGCATGTTTTGCTTTGAGGTGGTGCCGTTGTAAAGCAGAGGTAGTTCTACATTTTCCAAGGCGGTTGTTCGGGAAAGAAGGTTGAAGGACTGAAAAACAAAACCAACCTTCTGGTTTCTTATCTGGGCCAAGTTATCTCGGTCCAAAGAGGATATATCTTTACCTTCAAGTAGGTAACTACCTTTGGTGGGTCGATCTAAGCAACCCAAGATATGCATCAAGGTTGATTTCCCTGAGCCCGAAGGACCCATTATGGCTACGAATTCACCCTTTTCAATGGATAGGTTTATGCCCCGGAGGGCATGAATCTCGTAATCTCCGAGCTTGTAGATTTTGACCAAATCCTCTGTAAGTATGAGCTGATTCAATTTTAACTCCTATCAATGGCCAAATCTGGGAGTAAAGGGGTTAACCTGCTGGTTATTATTAGAAGGAGACTCTACGCCTTTTTGTCCGGTGATTACCTTATCTCCCTCTTTAAGATTATCCGATATAATCTGGGTGAAGGTGCCATCGGATATTCCAATCTGAACCGGAACCGGCTTAGGTTTACCTTGAGGATCAAGAATCCAGAGCGCTTTTTGACCTGCTCCTGTAAGACCAATGGGATTTGATTTAACTGCGCTGGTATCAGGTGAAGACAGATTACGAGCCATCGGGTTTGCCTCTTTTGTTCCTGAAGAAGTTTTTTTCCTCTCCACTGCTGGACGAAAACGCAGAGCCCCTGAAGCGACTTTGAGCACATCAAGTCTTTGGTCTATTAGTATAGTTACGTTGGCGGTCATTCCGGGTTTTAACAGCAGATCGGGGTTTGAGAGTTCAATGATTACATCATAGGATACCACATTCTGCACAACTTCAGGAGAAAGCCTTACCTGCTTTACGGTTCCTTTAAAGGATTGTTCTGGATAAGCATCTACAGTGAAAATCACTTCTTGACCCTCCCTTACGCTTCCGATATCTGCCTCATCTACGCTGGTCTTGACCTGCATTCTGGTTAGGTCTTGGGCAATAGTAAAAAGAGTGGGCGCCGATAAACTCGCTGCTACAGTCTGTCCTACATCCACATTTCTGGAGATGACAACTCCATTTATGGGAGAGACTATGGTGGCATAATCAAGATTAGTCTTAACCCGGTCTAAACTAGCCTGGGCTGATTTTTCCTGGGCTTTTGCCAGTTCGTAATTGGTTAAAGAGATCTCTTTATTAGATTCGGATACCATGTTTTTCTCAAACAGCGATAAGGTTCGCTCATAGTCCTTTTTAGAAAGCTCGGCTGAAGCCACAGCTTTTTCTAAATCTGCCTGAGCCTGTGCCACCTGGGCTTTCAAGAAAGTCGGGTCCAGCTGGGCAATAATCTGCCCTTTTTTTACAAGGTCATTGAAATCCGCATAAAGGGCTAGTATGGTGCCGGAGACCTGGCTTCCTACCTGAACTGTGGTTACCGCCTCCAAGCTCCCAGTGGCAGTTACCATAATAGAGATATCCCCTTTTTGTACTTCAGCGGTGATATACTTCGCCTCGGATTTCTTATTTTTTTCCTTGAGAATGAAAAAGAGCAACAATGTCAAAACCGGAACCGCGACAATTATAATGAAAATCTTTCTCATAGAATTTCCTTTCTACTCATAAGCTCAGATAAAATATTAATTGATTACATTAAATACAAACTAAAAAGCAAAAAGTTCTATCTTTATCTGGCATATTGCTTTGTCAACTAATTAATGATGTGATAATATTGTCACCCTGAACCCATTCGTTTCACTCAGGGCAGGCTCCGTTCTTGTCATTCCTTCGACTTCACTCAGGACAAGTCTGAATGGAGCGCTAGCGGAGTGAAGAATCTGGGCACAATGGGAGGCAAGCGAGATTCTTCCCCATACGGGTCAGAATGACAGAGAATGGAAGTAATATTTCCTTGACAAAGCAGCATATTTTATTATTTAAAGGTTTAATTATAATACGTAGGTTTAAGTTTTATAGATGATTTTTTTATCCAAAAGAGCAAAAGCAAAAATCCACCTTTTTACATTATCAATAGATTTCCATGCCTTTATGGTTCGACTTTGCTCACCATCCTGAGCCTGTCGAAGGACAGGCGTCGTTCTTGCTGTGTGTAGGGGCGTATTGCCTTACGCCCCTACTATGTTTTGTCATTCCCGAGGGTCTAATCGGGAATCCATACTTATTTCTTCTCTAATGAAACATTTGTTAGCGCGTGAGTCGCTCTATTCAGAGTTTCAATTGCTAACTAATTACCTCTCCCCTGGTGGATGTGGCGGTGGGCCTGGGGGCCACTTCAACCTTTTAGTCAACTCA
>DASWLN010000174.1:0-4076 GCA_036396115.1 Candidatus Zixiibacteriota bacterium | reverse complement strand
AGTAGCGTAAATGTCTTCTAATTTCCATTTATACTTTTCCGGAATATCACTTCTTTGCGGAATTCCCTTGTTTGGGGTTTGGGCGAAAATAGCTGAAAAAGAGAAAAATATGATTATCCCTGCCAACAAAACAGAAATGGTTCGGTTCTGCCTTTTCATTTTAACTCCGTTTTTTGAGGTTTTGAATTGATGACGCTAAATTGATTATGATATTATGTGGAAGATAATCCAAAGCAGTTTCTTTATCAAGAGAAATGACAAAATTAAGTACGAATGTTCTGGTTTACGGGCAAGCTCTTTCAAAAGCAGCTCAAAAAAGCTCCCGCGGCCGGAATCGAACCAGCGACACGGTGGTTAACAGCCACCTGCTCTGCCGACTGAGCTACGCGGGAGTATGAGGTTTTTTCTGTTTTCTAAAATATAAATATAAAGGTTTAGATGACGGTGTCAAGACTTAATCATCAAGAACATATCATCACGTCATCTTCTTGACTATGCTTCTGAACACAACTGCATTTCTATCCGGGCTGACTAAAATATCGCTATAAACTTTCTTGTCTATCTCGCCTGCAAACTGAAAATACAAAGAATCTTGAAGTATACGCGTCATCTATCATTACAAGTTCCTATTTTTTAAATCCAACCAGTCCCATGCTGACCAGTCCGAACTCATCTGTCCTTTTGTAATCATATTCAACTTCGGATTTGACTTTCAAATCTTTAAAACCGCATTCCTTCACTATACTTAGATATTCATCCTTATCCAATGCTCCAGCCACACAACCCGCCCAAGCCTCCATATCTTCCTTGATTTCTTCAGGTATATTCCCCCGAGTTACCATATCAGACACGGAAAATCTTCCCTTTGGTTTTAATACCCGATAAATCTCCTGATAAGCTTTTTTCTTATCCGGCACTAAATTTATAACGCAGTTTGAAATGACTAAATCAATTGAGTTTGACGGGATGGGCATATCTTCAATTTCACCCTTCTTGAACTCGACATTTTTTATTCCGACTTTTTTGGCATTTTGTCTTGCTTTGATTAGCATCTCATCGGTCATATCTAAACCGATAATTTTTCCTTTGGGACCAACCTTTTTGGCAGCTAAAAAAACGTCAATGCCAGCTCCACTTCCCAAATCCAAAACTGTCTCCCCGGATTTTATTTCTGTTAAAGCCAATGGATTTCCACAACCCAGACCCAAATTTGCCCCTTCGGGCAGAGCCTCTAACTCTTCTTTATTGTAACCATGGGAGATATCGGTTACCTTTGGGGTGCAAGTTTCCAAATTAGCAGTTGAACAGCAGCATTTGCCTGTGGATTTGGCAATTGAACCATATTTTTTCTTCACCACATCTTTGATTTTTTTGGATTTTGACATAATTCCTCCTAGATTTTTGATTTTTGGATTTAATTTTTAACGTAGGGACAGGTCGCGACCTGTCCGTCGCACAAATTTGAAGGTTTCCCCTACGTATTAAAAAAACAATTTGTTTTGTACTTTTATCTTTTTTCTAAAAAATATTTCTCTAAACTCTTATACGCTATTAAGACCAAGAGAGTAACCAAAAATCCCAAAACCATTCCTCCCAAAACATCCAAAGGATAATGAACTCCAACATAGATGCGGGAATAAGATACTAAAAGGGCAATCATCAAAAAGATGCTAGTCCACCTTCTATAGAAATAACTAAAAAGAAAAGAGCTGGAGAACAGATTGGTAGCATGAGAGGAGGGAAAAGAAAAAGATTTTGTGCAATTAATCAATAGATGCACCCCCTCCAAGACATTGCAGGGACGAATTCTTCCCACCCAGGGCTTGATTATCTGATTACATACCTGATCTCCGATAGTGACAACTAATATCACCAAGATTCCAACAATTCTTCCCTTTCTCTTGCCAAATATCATCAAACCAATCCAAGCCAAAAGCAAAGGTATTCTCCAATAAGCCAGATTGGTCAATATGGGCATTACCAAATCAAAGATATGATTTTCAAACTTTAGGTTCAAAAAATAGAAAAGCTGTGTATCAAGATTGGTTATAGTTTCCATAGCTCATTTTTGGAATTTGACTTGCCCAGCCGTAACCCCAATTAACGCCTTGACCAGGTTTTCTTTTTGGCTTGTTCTAACTTCTATGTTTAGTTTCCCTTCTGTTTGAAAATCTTTCTCTAAAATTCTCGCGCCATATTTATTTAAAACCTGGGTGACTTTTCCAATCATATTCAAAGGAAAAATAAATTCAAGCTCTCTCGTTATTAATCTTTCAACTATTTTAGAGGTTTCCAGAACTTCGCTTGCCGCTTGCTGATAAGCCCTCGAAAGCCCTCCCTTTCCCAATTTCGTGCCACCAAAATAACGCGTAACCACAACTAGAATGTTATATAGATTCCTTGACCTTATAGTCAAAAGAATTGGCTCTCCCGCAGTTCCCTTCGGCTCCCCAGCATCGCTGGCCCTGAATATATCCTTTTCTTTTAGTTTTATTCGATAAGCAAAACTGTGATGGGTGGCATCATAGAATTCTTTTCTTATCTTTCCAATCGAATCTTGCACTTCTTTTTCATTTTCTACTGGAAAGGCAGAGGCGATGAATTTGGAGCCCTTGACTCTAAGCTGGCTTTGGTTGAACCGTCTTATACTTGAGAAGCTATCCGCAATGTCAGGCATTGGAAAGGAATTGCTGGATTAATCTTTTGAATCTATTCTCGTAAATCATATCGAATTTATCCATCTCATCTGGAACTAAGTTTTCAGCTTCTACCCTGACTCTATCCATCTCAAGCGTGGCCTGTTCCGAAGTTACCTCTTGATTTATTATTTTGTGGCAAAGCTCATCCACTGAGCCCTTAAGCGCCTCTATCTTATCCGCTCTTTCCAAATTCATCTGAGTATTCCTCTAAAACATATAGTTTAAAACCAAATCCAAATCCTCTTCGCCTGATATGGGAATAGCCCCTTCCTTAATCAGAAAATCTGCATTTGGATTTCCATCCTTTTGGCACACAAAGAGCGGCTTCCCCTGCTCCACTGCCCGCAATATGGCATCCTCCGTTCCAATGCTTCCCTCTTCCATCTCCACCATTATCACTGCCTGGGAAAGACCAACCACTATGCGATTCCTGGCCATAAGTTGACCAATGTTAACCCGCACATCTGGGCCGTATTCGCTGATTATGGCGCCGTTTTTGGTTATCTCCTCGGAGAGCGAAAGATTTTCCGGTGGATAGATCAAGTTGAACCCGTTTCCCAAAACAGCATAGGTTTTTCCACCATTGGTGATAGCGCCCAAATGCGCTGATGAATCGACCCCTCTTGCCAAGCCGCTCACCACCACAACTTCCTTTCTTGCTAAGTCTTTTCCTATTTGGACTGCATTTTTTATTCCCTCTTCGGTGGCGTGGTGAGTCCCCACCACTGCTACGAACTTCTTGTTTCTTAGAGGAAACTCCCCCTTGGAATACAACAAGAGTGGCGGGTCATTTATCTGTGTTAGAATATGGGGATAATCCTCCTCCAAAATAGTGCATATGCTTGTGCCTTCTTTTTCTAATCTCTGGATATAACTTTCAATTTCATCTATCTCTTCGCCTGACTCTATAATCTGCTCTGCTTTTTCCGCACTGATACGAGGCACATTGCACAATTCATTCTTACTTGCCCCAAAAATATTCTCCACCGAGCCGAAGGATAAAAGCAACCGTTGAAAGGCCTTGGGACCGATTTTTGCCTTCTCCCGCAAGGCAATTATGAACTTACGTTGATGCAAAGTATCCATAACATCCTACATAATTATCTTTTTTGGTTATCTATATCAAGGGAACTTAAGTGCCATCTGTTTCTTCAAGAAGATGATGCCACCGCGTGAACCTGGCTCATCGTCTCCATGGCGGAAATCAACCTGTTTCTATTTTCGCAGAAATCTTCCCAAGAGCTTCGAGCAATCGGGGCAGCTGAAGGTAAGGACATCTTGAGAGGATTAAGATATTTATTCTCAACTCTCACTCGATAATCCAAATGGGGTCCGGTGGAATATCCGCTGCTCCCCACATACCCAACCACATCCTTT
>DASWLN010000173.1:0-6104 GCA_036396115.1 Candidatus Zixiibacteriota bacterium | reverse complement strand
TCCCAGCTTATGCGCGGCGCCAGCGGAACCACAGTCAAACTTCAAATCAAAAGGGAAGGATTAGAAACGCCTTTGGAGTATGAGATTGAACGGGCTATCATTGAGTTGAAGAATGTGCCTTATTACGGTGTGGTGGAAGATAGCATTGGATATATAAGGCTTTCCCGTTTTTCTGAAGATTCCGGTAAAGAGCTGAGGGAGGCGATAGGTAACTTGAATCAAAGAAAAATAAAAGGGCTGATTCTGGATTTGAGAAACAATGGAGGTGGGCTTTTAAGTCAGGCAGTTGAAACATCTGAGATGCTCTTAGATAAAGGAAAGCTGGTTGTCTATACCAAAGGAAGAGATGAAAAACAGACTATAAAATATCTTGCGCAAGCCGCACCTATTTTTCCAGATAAACCTCTGGTCGTACTGGTGGATGAAGGCACTGCTTCTGCCTCGGAGATAGTTGCCGGTGCTGTTCAGGATTGGGATAGAGGGGTGATTATCGGGAACAACACTTATGGCAAAGGGTTGGTGCAGCAGATTTTCGACTTACCCATGAATGCTTATATTAAGCTGACCGTGGCTAAATACTACATTCCCAGCGGAAGATGTATCCAGAAGCCGGAAACGAGAAACGGAGCGAATGTTGCGGGAAATGAACAAGAGCAAATACAGAAGCTGGAACAAGAGGAAAAGTTCTACACCAAGGGCGGACGATTAGTTTTCGGTGAAGGAGGTATCGCTCCTGATATTCAAGTAAAAGAGGAAAATCTTTCTCCGATCCAGATAAACCTGGAGAGGGAAGCAGTATTTTTTGATTTTGCGGTACGCTATGCAGGCAAACATCCTGATCTGCCACCTAACTTCGAAGTGGACCAGAAAATGCTTGATGATTTCACGGAATTCCTAAAGGAAATCAACTTTACTTACCAGAGTCCCCTGGAGGTGGAGTTGAAGAACTTGAAGAAATCAATTCAGGAAGAAAGCGTTGACACGAGCTTTGGGTTAGTTTTAGCTAATCTGGAGAATCTGGTCAAAAAAGAAAAGGAAAAAGATTTTGAGAGAAGTCTGGATGATATTAAATACTCAATCAGAAGAGATATCCTCTTTAACCTCTATGGAGAAAAGGCATATTACGAGCAGGTTCTCCTCAAGGCCGACCCCTATGTAAAGAAAGGGATTGAAGTATTGAAAGATAAAAAAGAATATGAAAAGGTGTTGAAAAGCTAACTCGCTTTGATTATATGATATATAGATGAAAAATGCCCTCCACATCTTCCCGGAGGGCATTTTGATTTAATAGGAGAAGGGTAGGTAATGGCGGCCACTGTTACCCACCCCTTCCTATTATGTTATGTAGGTCTGTCCATAACGAATTGCATTTCTATAAGTTCCCTCTCCCTTGGGGGAGAGGGTTAGGGTGAGGGGGGATAGCGAACATGATTCTCACCCTCTCTCCGCCCTTGGCGAGATTTTCAAGTTAGTCCCCCCCCTCAAGGGGAAGGGGATGTTTTGGAGGCCCCGCCCTTTGAGCGGGGAAGTTCATTCTTGCCCAATGGCGAATACCACTGGTACGAACCATCTCGATTCATACCGCTGGGCTACCCGCCTATCCACTTTGTAGTTATCCAACCTATTCCAACTCGTTATGATAAATTAAGCAGTTATAAATTATAAAAAAACAAATCTCCTATTGAATTCAAGAATAAGATTTCATGAGACGATAAACTTATTAGATAAGTCAAATAAAGGGAGGAGTGTGTCAGAACTAACCGAAATCAGAAAATATCCCCCCGAAGAGAGAGCTCAAAGGTTAGAAGAGAAGTTAGAGATAGAAAAAAGCAGAATTAAAGATATTGCCACCCTGGGAGCGGTGCTAACTTCCATTTTGGATCTAAATCAAGTTCTGTCCGCCTTGATGGAGATGAGCATCGAGATGGTCAATGCCGAGGTGGGAGCAATCATTCTCTCTGAGAATGGCAAGTTGGTTACTAAAGTTTTCTGGGGTGTAGGAGAGAATACACTGGATTCTATCAAGACGCAAGAGGGAAAAGGGATCGTTGAGTGGACTTTGGAGACAGGCCGAACCCTTCTCATAAATGATGTTCACCACAATCAGACAACTGCATCTGTTTTGCCTCAATCGCATATCAAGTGTCTGGTCTCAATGCCTATCAGCTGTAAGGAGCAAACTATCGGCGCCTTAGTAGTGGTGAACAAAAGGGAGGAAGAAGGTTTCTCCCCAGAGGATTGTTTCAGCTTGGAGATGCTCGTTAATTTCGCTGCAGTGGCCATTGAGAATTCACGCCTTTTGAAGGAATCTCTGGAAAGGCAGAAATTGGAAAGCCAGCTTAAGATTGCGGAGGAGGTTCAAAAAACCTTGCTGCCCAGCCAAGAGATTTCCTTGAAAGGAGCAAGGGTCGATTCCCTTTATGTTCCAGCTTACCATATTGGAGGGGATTATTTTGATATCATTCCCAAATCGGAAGATAAGTTCATTGTGGTGGTTGGAGATGTTTCGGACAAGGGGATTCCGGCTGCCCTGCTTATGACAGCGGTTCGCAGTCTGGTTCGGGCTGAAGCTCAAAGCGAAAGTCCGGTCAAGGAAATCATTACCAGAATCAATCGTCTGGTGTGCGAGGATGTAATCAAATATAAGGATATGTTCGTTACCCTTTTCTACGGGTGCTTTGATCTGAAAACCAAAAGATTAGTTTATTCCAATGCAGGCCATCTTCCTCCTATTTGGGTTAAATCCAAAGCCAACTCCCTGGAGCAATTGACCGGTGGAGGGGTGATCTTAGGTCAATTTGAGGATTCTAAATATAAAGAGGGAGAAATCCACTTCGATAACAATGACACTTTCTTTTTTTATACGAATGGAGTGACCGAGTGTGCCAATGCTCAAGGGGAGATGTTTGGCAAGGAGAGGTTAATCCAGCTGGTCAAGGAAGAGAAAAAAAGTGGTTATGATGATTTCCTTAAGACCCTGGAAAAAAGAGTAAGAAAATTCTCTAATGATTCCCCGGAAATGAATGATTTAACCATGGTGTTGGTTAAAATACAATAGAGGGGAAGATGGAGGTTTACAGGTTTTGTTTTCCAAGCAATCTCAAATACCTGGACCGAGTGTACGATATCACGTCAAAGATATTGCAAGATATGCCGATAGATTTAATGGCGAAAAGAAGGATACTGACCGCAGTCAGCGAGGCGGTAACTAACAGTTTAGTTCATGGCAACAAAGAAAATTCCGACAAAACCGTCAGGCTGACTTTTCAGCAGAATGATGGATATCTACAGATTGACGTAGATGACCAGGGCAAGGGATTTGCGCCGCAAATCACTAGTTTAATAGAGAGCGCCAAGAAGCTAGAGGAGAGGGGGCGCGGGATACCTATAATGAAAGCATATGTGGACGAAGTCAGATTTAAGTACATGAAGAGAAAAGGGATGAAGGTAAGCTTAAGAAAAAATCTTGCTTAGGCAACTCTTAATGCTTATAATAAAAAGGATAGTATGGAGATCGTGAGGAACACCCTGGGGGACACAGCTGTGCTTCACCTCAATGGGCGCTTGAATCTGAATAGCTCAGCTGAGGCAAAAAACAGAATCAAGGAGCTTCTGGACAAACGTTCCAGGAAGATCATCCTCAACTTAACCCGAGTTGATTTCATCAACAGTTCCGGTTTGGGAGTTTTGATCTCGGTGCTCAAGGATATTCGTTTAGCTAATAGCAGATTAGCTATAACCAATCTTTCTCCCTACGTGCACGAGATATTCGAAATCACTCAGCTGGTTAACGTGTTTGACATCTACGATAACGAGGAAGCGGCTCTGGATGGTTTTCTTCTTAAGTCCGGGGACATGGGCCGGCTAAGGTGAGCTTTTCGATTCACGGGACACTAAGAAGTTTACCCCCGGGGAGATTCAATCAAAGAGGGAAGTTATGGCTAAAGAGAAGATCCTGGTAGTGGATGACGAGATCTTTGTGCGGGAGCTTTTGATGGAGTTTTTGAGCAAGCAAGACTTCGAAGTTATCTTAGCTGAGTCGGGCGAGAAGGCAATTGAGACAATCAAGTCCAATCCAGCCCAAGTGGCCTTGATAGATCTGAAGATGCCGGGCATGGATGGCTTGAAGACAATGCAAGAGGTCAAGAGAATTTCTCCCCACACCTTAGCCATCATTATGACTGGTTATCCTACCATTGAAACCTCGATCGAGGCTCTGCGCGGGGGAGCTTATGATTATGTGGTCAAGCCCTTCAAGTTGAACGAGCTCAAGAACGCCATCGATAGAGCTCTGAATGAGCATCACTTGAGATTGGAGATAGATGAGCTTAAGGAAAGGATAAAAAATCTGGAAAGAAATCTTAAGGTTTATCAAATCTCTGGACGAAGAAGTGATGTTTCAAAACCACAAGCCGGCTCCGACCTTAGCCATATTGCAGGCGGAGCTCTTTACGGCGTGAAGCCAAAGGTCAACGACAAAGAAAATTCAGTCTTGGAGCAAATAAGAAGATTAGGGGAGTTGAAAGAGAAAGGTTTTTTAAGCCAGGAAGAGTTCGAAAGCAAGAAGTCGGAACTTTTGCGTAGGTTGTGAGCGTTAATCCTTGAGCATCTTTTCAGATTGAAGACAAGATGAGTGAAGAGCATAATAGCAGTCAGAAGAGAAAGCCAAATCTGGACATCCTGGCTGAGTATGAGGAGCTGCTTGAAGACTACAACGAAATTCTCAAAATTTCCACTAAGGTTTTGGATGAGATCACCAAAAGGTTCAACGAGGACACCCTTATGCCTCTATTGGAGGAAAAGCTGAAGATAGCTGATAGGATCTCCAAAGCATCCAAGCAGATATCTCAGATAGAGCTTTCCGGAGACAGTCCGGTTCAGGTGGAAATTGCTCGGCAGGGCAAAAGCATAATAGCTCAAATCAAGAACAGGGCAGAGCTTTTGCTTAAATCCGAGAACAGAATTGAGGAAGCCCTAAGAGCCAAGGGTCTTAAGATCAAATAGAGCTCTGTTCATATTTTCAACACCAAATCTTACCACTCGTAACAATTTTAATTGCCAAAGGTTGATTTTGGATTATATTTATAATTGATAAAAAAACTACATTTAAAGGTTATGAAGAGGAAAAACTCCAAAGAAAAGCTCTCCGCAGAAGAGCTTAACTCTTTTACCAATTCTTTTGCCTCCTTTAACAAGATCACTCAGAGCCTGCAGAGCGCCTATCGAAGTTTAGAGGAGAAATTCGAGAATCTGAATCAGAAGCTGGAACAGGCCAACCGGGAGTTGAGGCAAAGCCTGGCGGAGAAAGATAGAATCTCGAATTATCTAAATAACATCCTGGAGAGCCTGACCTCAGGAGTCCTGGCGATAAATCTGTATGGAAAGATCACTTTATTCAACCGCGCGGCTGAAGAGATGCTGGGATACAAATCAGATGAAGTCCTGGGCAGACCTTACCTGGAGATAATGGGAAAAAATATTAAAGAAGAGTGTGCCGCAACCTATCTCTTGAAGTCGAAGGGTTCAGTGGTCAATCAAGAAAAGGAGATTTATGCCAGAGATGGCAGAAAGATTCCGGTGGGATATTCCATTACGCTTTTATCCGACAGTGAAGGGGAACTTATCGGTGCGGTGGAGATTTTCTTTGATTTGACCAAACTTAGACAGTTAGAAGAGGAAGTCAGCCGGGTCAAGACCTTAGCTGCTTTGGGTGAGATGGCGGCTACGGTGGCCCATGAGGTGAGAAATCCCTTAGGTGGAATAGCTGGTTTTGCTGCGCTTTTGGATAGAGATATACCTGAAGAGGATGAGCGCAAAAGACTGGTGAAAAAGATAATTCAAGGGGTGGAAATCTTAAATCGCACAGTCATCAATCTACTCAATTACACCCGGGTTGTGAAGTTGAACCCGACTGAGGTGGACTTAGTGAAGTTCGCGGACGAGGTGGTAGCTCATTTTAATATGGACATCTCACAGAAAATGAAGAATATCACCATCCAGCGAAATTATCCTGACCGCAGGTTGGTTTGTCGTTTAGACACCGAACAATTTCGTCAAGTTGTCTTGAATTTATTATACAATGCGGCACAATCTATGCCGGATGG
>DASWLN010000172.1:0-18245 GCA_036396115.1 Candidatus Zixiibacteriota bacterium | reverse complement strand
CAGAGATCTTCAGCGGTGGAAGCTTAGATGGCCGAACTGACCTCTACTCCCTGGGAGTTATCCTCTATCAGGTGACCACCTCACAACTACCTTTCCCCTCCAAAGATCCAGTCAGGGTGGTGGCCGGGCACTTGGGCGAAGAACCAACTCCTCCGAGAGATCTTAATCCAACCATTCCCTACGAGCTGGATGATCTAATACTCGACCTCCTGGATAAGCTGCCGGAGGGGCGACCAAGGAACGCCTTAGAAGTAAAAGAAAGAATCTCCAAGTTGAGCCAGAGAAACCTGGGCACAAAGGAAGATGGACTCTATTCAAGCTACATTTACAGCGGAGAATTGATTGGTCGGGAGAAAGAATTGGCGAGATTAGAGCAGAGCGCAAGAGAAAGCATCCATGCCCAAGGGAAAGTAGTTCTGCTGCAAGGAGAAGCAGGTATCGGTAAAAGCACTCTGTTGCGTAGGCTAAAGATGAGCGTTCAATTTGAGGGGATACCTTTTCTTATGGCAGGATGCAGCCATAAAGATTTAGCACCTTATCAACCAATCAGACAAATATTGTACGAGTTCTTTCCCTACCTCAAAAATAAGCATGATTTCTTACTACAGAAGTACTCCCATCCTCTCAGCCTTCTGGTGCCTGAGCTGCTTAGCCCGGTGAAGGAGTCGGTGGATTTGGGCAAAAAAGGAAGAGAGGATTTCTGTAGGGAGATAGTCGATTTTCTAATAGAAGCCTCCCTGGTGGTTCCATTGACGATATGCATTGATGATTTAGATATGTGCGGAGAGGAGAGCTTCGTGGTTTTGGAGAATCTGGCTAACAGCATTCACCGGAGTAAAATCTTCTTGTGTTGCTCGTTCCCAATTGGATGTAAAAGAAAAGATATAGGTCACCTGTTAAAGAAGATCAAGTGTTCTTGTGGAGAAGGAGCACACCTCGAGCTCAATCCATTCTCAGCCAAAGATATAAAGGAATTCATAAGTTCAAGACTCTTGAGAGCACCGAGCGGAGAGGTGACCTCCCTGCTTCATGACCATACCAAGGGGAGTCCATTTGCCCTGACAGAATGGCTTAAATTTTTGCTGGAAAACAAGGTCATCCAATTGAGACCTGATAACGCCAAATATGACCTGGAGAGCTTAAAGGAAATCAAACCACCTTGTTCCGAGAAGGATATCATCCTTAAGAATCTGGATAGACATGGCAGGGAGGCATTAGAGCTCTTGCATCTGTGCATACTCTCAGGTGGGGGGGCGAATATGGAACAGTTGTCTCTGTTGGCCGGACGATCCAAAGAGGAACTAGAATACCCTCTCTTTATTCTGTCAGAAGATCACTTGATGAGAAGGGCGGTCAAATCTGGCGAGAGGGGTTTTTGCTACAGGTTGGTTCATCCATTCATTGAGCGCTTTCTGCCGGACGTCTTCAGTCACCAAGACAGAAAAGCCCTACATCAAAGAATAGCTTTGTATCTGGATAAAAGCAGTTCAAGGGAATCCTACCCTCCAATAGAGAATATGGCTTATCATTACTTTCAAGGCGGGGACCATCAAAAAGGCTTCGAGTATTGCATAAAAACCGCTGATAAGATGCAGAGGCTTTACGCTTTTGAGAAAACGCTCTATTGGTTAGAGAACGCCCAGAGATTGGCGAAGAAATTCACCGGCAGAAAAGAAAGATTGAAAAGAGAGCAACTCTTGGCGATGAAGCGCGGGGATTCTTACAGGGATATGAAAGAAAATGACAAGTCCCTGGAAAATTACCGGAAGGCTTTAAAGCTTTCCCAATCCTTACAAGACAAGGAGAGGATAGCGGAAGTTTATTCGAAGATCAGCGTAATTTATGAGTCACAGAACAACATCCCTAAAGCACTATTTTGCTTAAGAAAAGGTCTAAAGATATATCAGAGCCTGAATAACAAACTCAAGATGGCAGAGATCTATGAATCGGTTGCATATTTGGTTTGCATAAAGGAGTTTCAATATGGAAAGTCACTCGAATACTATAGAAAATCTTTAAGGCTGTATCGCCTGCTGAGCGACCATAAGGGGGAAGCCAGATGTCTGAACAAACTGGGAGTGACTTATACCTACCAAGGCGAATTCTCTAAATCAAAGGAATGTCTGAAGCAATTCTTAGAAATAGCTGAGAAGATTGGTGATAAGGAGATGTGCTCCCAAGGATTGAACAATCTGGCTATCATCTGTTTCTGCACTGACAAATATAGCGAAGGCATAGAATATCTGTTAGCCGCCTTAAGAATAAACGAGGAGATAGATAGAAAGGAAGGGATACTTTTCAATCTGGCAAATCTGGGGGATAAATTTTGTCGGGTTGGGAAATTCAAGCAGGCAATAAGTTACAGCTTAAGGTGCCTGGACTTAGCCCGTCAGGTAAACTCACCTAAATTCAGAAAAGGAACAGCGCTCTTGAGTTTAGGGCTGAGCAATTTTGAATTGGGAAACTATGATCAAGCCATAAGATATCTAGAGGAATCTTTGGAGAGCGCAGAGCAAGCCGATGACAAACATCTGAGGTTAAAGATATCCATGGAATTGGCTGGATTTTATTTAAATATGAACCAACTGGAGAAGACGGAAGAGTTGCTCGCCTCGGCTGAAGAAATATTAAAAGATGTTCAGGACAAGCACGACCTGATTTTCTTCTACGAAAAGATGGGTTGGTTAAATCTCAAGAAAGAGAAATCGGAACAGGCAGAAGAATATCTGAATAAAGCTAAGCAGCTGGTTCAACAAGTAGGTATAAGAGATGAGAACATTCTTGTGAACCTTCTTCTTTGTGATGCTTACTTTGAGTCGGGAGAGCTGAAAAAAGTGAGCCAGACCTTAAGCCAGACCCAATCTCTTTTGGGAAAGAGTGAAAACAAGAGATACGAACCGCAATATTACTTAAATCTGGCAAAGAAGGAATGGTGGGATGGCAGACTGGACCAAGCCCTGAGATATTTGGAAATTTCCCTGACCAAAGCCGAAAAACAGGAAACCCCTGAAACGATTTGGAGGATTCACCATCAACTGGGTAAGTTAAGTCTTTCTATGAATAATCTGGAACGCGCTTACAAGGAGTTTAGGGCCGCGCAGAACATCATAAAGGAATTGAGCACGAAAGTAGGGAACGAAAATATGAAGAAGAGGTATTTCGAGGATAAAGAGAAAATTGAACTGCTTTCTGATATAAGAAGTGTGGTAGAGTTGATGATGGGGGAGAAAGTAGTTCACAGCTTAGGATGAGATATGGATTCGGGGACGTTCTCTGGTCGCTATCAGATATTAGAGAATTTGGGAATAGGGGGATTAGGGGAAGTCTATAAGGTTATTGACCTATGGACAGAGAGAGAGCTGGCCTTGAAGATAGCTACCCCGGAGGAGTTGGCTGAAGATGGGGGAGAAAATTTCAAGACCGAATTTGTGCTCCTTAAGGAATTAGTTCATCCAGGTATAGTGGAAGTATACGATTTTGGGTATGGCGAGGACGGTCGCCCTTATTTCTCTATGGAGTACATTAAGGGCAAGGGGGTGGAGGAAGCCTTCAAGGAGAAAGGATATGATTTTCTCTATCGTTTCATCTGGGAACTATGCGAGATTTTAGGTTATCTGCACTCTCGGGGTATAGTTCACTGCGACCTGAAGCTGGATAATCTTAAGGTGGTGGAGGGCCTATTTGGCGTCAAACTGTTGGATTTCGGACTATCCGAAAAGATAGGAAGTCGGGTAGGCAGGCAGCTTAAAGGGACCTTAGACTACATGGCTCCAGAGATCTTCAGCGGTGGAAGCTTAGATGGCCGAACTGACCTCTACTCCCTGGGAGTTATCCTCTATCAGGTGACCACCTCACAACTACCTTTCCCCTCCAAAGATCCAGTTAGGGTGGTGGCGGGGCACTTGGAAGGGGAAGTCATTCCTCCTCGCAAGTTGAATCCTAAAATTCCTCTAATCCTCGATCGCCTTGTCCTTAAACTATTGAAGAAATCACCGGATAAACGGTATCAAAGTGTGAATCAGCTTAAGAGGGCCATAGAAGAGAGAACCAGACTGAAGACAGATATAACCCGACCCGAACTATTGTATAATCATATTTACAGCGGCGGAATTGTAGGAAGAGAAAAAGAGCTCAAAGAGATAGATAGTATCCTCAAGCGAGCAGTAGGGCTAAAAGGGCAGATGGTTCTATTGGAAGGGGAGTTGGGTGTGGGGAAAAGCGTCCTCTTGAAGCAAGTTAAACTGAAAAGTCAGCTGGAGGGTACTCTTTTCTTAGAGGGTAGGTGTTTTGAAAATGAATCCAATCCCTACCAACCCTGGGTAGGGATAGCCTCCAATTTAGCCAAATACTTAGACAGGAACTTCCCTTTTTTCACAGAGAGATTCAGGGATCTTTTGAATTTTCTTGAAGATGGAACAAAGAACAAAGAGGGGGTTTCGTCCATTTCTGGAGCCCCTCACATTGAACAAAGAAATAGGTTCTTCAACGAGCTGGTTACTTTCTTGGTGGAGGGTTCAGCTGTTTCCCCCTTTGCCCTCTCGATTGATGATCTGCATTTAGCAGGGAGTGGGACTCTGAAGTTGGTGGAGCTTTTGAGCAAAAGAATCGAGAGAAGTAGAATATTCTTTTGTATCTGTTTCAGGACGGAGGCGCTTAGAACAAACAGTAAACTCAAGATACTGATCAATAGGTTCGGAGAGAATTCGGCTTTCCAACAAATTCAACTTGGGAGGCTTTCTTTTGAGCAAACTAAAGAATACTTCGCGACTAAGTTTTTTGGTACAAGTTTGCCCAAGGAACTAATTTCCTATGCTTATTATTATACCTCAGGCAACCCCTTCTTTTTGACTGAGCTGACTAAGTATTTGGTGAAAACCAGGATTATTACTTCCCGGGATAGTAAGTGGATTCTCGATCTAAAAAACTTGGACAAATTGGATATTCCCAGGAAAGTGGAGACAGTCATTTGGGACAACATAAGGAGATATGACAATAATGTCATTAGATTCCTTAGTGTGGCTTCAATTGTAGGTGAGAGGTTTAACTTAAGATCGATTGAGTATTTGAGCGGGTATGACGAGGAGGCGATCCTTCTTGTCCTGTTTGTTCTTCTAAAGGATCAGGTATTGCGTAAGACAGTGGGAAAATTTAGAGGGGAAACGTGCTACGAATTCTCTAGTAGAAGTCTCGAGAGATTACTCTATGATAGACTTGGTAGGAGAAGAAAGGCGGAATTGCATCATAGAATGGCGGTCCTCTTAGAGAGTGATTACAGTAGAGGTCAGGAGGAGCTAGTCGAAGAGATAGCCTATCACTACAGCCGCACCCGAGATTACTTGAAAGCTTACAATTTTTCTCTGGTGGCTGCCAAGAAAATGCGAGGGAAGTTTGCCAATCGTCAGGCTTTAGTGTATCTAAATAATGCCTTGCGATTCAGCAAGATGATCAAGGATAAAAAGGAAAGCGAGTATAGAAAGCTTGAAGCTCTTGCAGAGCGGGGGGATCTACATAGAGCTAGAGGGAAGTTGGGCAGGGCTCTGAAAGATTCAACCGCTGCCCTCAAGATAGCCAAGGCGCGGAAAGACATTAGATGGGTGGCTCATCTGTGCAAGAGCATCGGTATGGTCTATGAGCAAAAGAAGGACTTCAAACGGGGAATAGTTTGTCTCAAAGAGGCGTTGAGAATATATCGGAGTTTGAAGAATCCCCAGGAAGAGGCGGATACTTTGAAAAGAGTTGGTGCTATCTATCGTATGAAACTTGAACATCGAAAGGCCCTCCATAATTATAGGAGGGCATTGCGTATAATGAACGCTATTCGTGATATCGAGGAGATGACAGGTATCCTTAACAATATAGGAGTTATATACTTAGATCAGGGGAAATATGGGAAGTGTTTAGATCATTTCAAACAATGTTTGTCTATCGCTAAAAGATTAGGGGAAGACAAGGTCATGACTAAAGCGCTGAATAACTTAGGCGTAGCTTATACTGATTTGGGCAAGTACAACTTAGCAGAAAACCACTATCTTGAGGCATTGAAATTAGATAGAAAAATCGGAGATGAAAGGTCAATCTATTATCGCCTGCATAATCTTGGGGACGTAGCCCAGAAAAAAGCGGAATTCACTAAAGCGTTGGACTATTATGTTCAAACTCTGGGCTTAACCAAGAAAAACGACCTGCCAATTGGTGGTGAACTCCGAAGCATCGGAGTAGTTAACTTAGAAATAGGAAAGTATTCTGAAGGAAAGGAATATTTGGAAAAGGCGCTGGAAGAAGCTGAGCGGACTAAAGACAGGGCTTTGCAGGCAGAAATCTTGCTAAACTTAAGCAAGCTACATAGTCTGTTGAAACAAGATGGATACAGCGAGCAGTATCTACTCAGAAGCACTAAGCTATGGAAGAAGATAGAAGACAAGGGTCTTTTGGCTTCTTTTTACTGTGATGCCGCTTTAGTAAAATTGAAAAATAGTCATCCTGAGCAAGGATTGAGTTTCCTGGACAGAGCACAAAAATTAACCAGCCACCTGGGAATAAAGGAAAGGGAAGTGCCCATAAAGATGGCTTATTGCGAATTGTATGATAAATTGGACAAAAAAGAAAAATTGGATTATTTACTAAAAGAGCTAAGGAAATTGATGAAGAAAAGGGAGGAACAGCTTTACGAACCAGAGTATCATCTATTTTCAGGCAAAAGAGAATGGGAAAAGGGGCATATAAGCAAATCTTTGGAGCATTTAGAGACAGCTTTGGACAGAGCCGAGAAGATGGGAAAACCGGAACTACTTTGGAGGATTCATCATCTTTTGGGTAAATTCAATCTCGCTTTGAACAACGTGGAGAAATCCTATTTCTTTTTTGACAAGGCAAGAGAGAAGTTGGTTTGGTTGGCCAGTCATATAAAAGATGTGTCACTTAGGGAAAGTTATCTTGAAGATGAGGACAAAGAAGGGCTTCTGGATGACATGAGACTCTTGGAAAAAACTGCAACTCACACCGCCGCCGCAGTTTAAGCCAGCGGGAACTCCCCAGCTGTTAAGGCAAGAGTGAGAGCAGTTCACTGTTTTTATGTCATTCCTGTCCCGCATTTCTGCGGGATAAGCTCCAGTCTCAAGACGCAGAATTCGCGCAGAGCTTGTCCCGTACTGGATACGGGAAATCCAGAAAAGGAAAGCAAGTATGGATCCCCGATTAAACCCTCGGGGATGACAAAACATAGTAGGGGCAATTCATGTGGCACATCCCGTTAAAAGCGGGGAATTGCCCCTACAAACAACAAGGACCACGCATGTAGAGCGTGGGTACTATGATAAAATAATATGGAAGATATTTTCTCTATTCGTTACAAATTACTAGAGAGTCTGGGAAAAGGTGGGCTGGGCGAGGTCTATCATGCATTTGACACCTGGGAGGAGCGAGATGTAGCCATAAAGTTAGCTAACCAGGAAACGTTGTCAAAAGAAGAAATAGAGAATTTCAAAGAAGAATATAGACTTCTAAAACAGCTTAAGCATCCTGGATTGGTGGAAGCATATGATTTCAATTACTCCGGCGATTGCCCTTACTTCTCTATGGAGTACGTACCAGGAAAGAGCTTAGAAGAAGCCTTCAGGGAAGGTGGACCGAAGCTGTTGAACATCTTGATGGTAGAACTGTGTGAGGTTTTAGGATTTATTCATCAAAGAGGCATAATTCATTGCGACCTGAAACCGGATAACATCAAAGTCACCTCCTCGCCTTTCAGGATAAAGCTCTTAGACTTCGGCTTAGCTGAAAAGAAAGGCTCCAAAATAAACCAAGAGCCCAAGGGAACTTTGTTCTATATGTCGCCCGAAGTTTTTCAGAAGAAACCGCTGGATGAACGTTCCGACCTGTATTCCCTGGGAGTGATACTCTATCAGGCAACCACCTTGCAGTTACCTTTTTCTTATTCTGATCCGGTGCAGGTGGTTTCAGCCCATCTGGAAGAAGAGCCAAAACCGCCCAGAGAATTGAATCCCCAACTTCCGGAAAGCTTAAATGATTTAATATTGAAACTTTTAGCCAAAGACCCAAAGCAAAGGTTTGGGAACGCTACAGAGTTAAAAGAGTTTTTAAAAGAAAAAGAGAAAATAGATACCAGTCAAAGGGGCTTCCCATCTCAAGACACATCTCAAGACCCATCTCAAGACCCAGAATTCGGGGAATTCGGGGAATTCGTGTTACAGCATCTTTTTAGCGGAGGCTTGGTTAATAGAGAAGAGCAGCTATCCAGATTGTGGAAGGGAGTTCTAACTGCTCGCCAGAGCGAGGGAAAGTTCTTTTTAATTGAAGGGGAGGCCGGAGTTGGAAAGACCGAACTTCTGGATGAGTTGAAGCTGAAATCTCAATTGGAAGGGATTGCCTTTCTCAAAGTCAGATGCTTGGAAAAGGAGAGCGAGACTTATGTTCCGATAATTGAGGCCCTTACCCATATTTTCCCATACTTAAAAACCAGATGTCCGCTTCTGATCGCCAAATATGACCAGCCCTTGAAGCTTTTGATCCCGCAGCTGAAGTTAGATGATGAATTCGTAGGGGCGGAGTTTCCTTCGACTTTGCTCAGGACGGTGAGCCTGTCGAACCGTACCTCCGCCCAAAAAAACGGGTGGAGACAAGCGGGTAGTCGCAGGTCTCCTGACCTGCGAGATTTCGGACAGGATGAATCTCAGGTGAAGGAAGAAAATGTAGGGGTCGGATTTATTGAAAATCCCCCGCCAAACGGCGGGGCGATCCGACCCGCCACGAGCGTGTCTCAAGAATGTCATTGCGAGGATCCCGCCCCAGAGGCGGGAGACGAAGCAATCTCAGAGAAGGCACTGAAAACAAAGAGATTGCCACGCTCCCCTGATAAATCGAGGTCGCTCGCAATGACAAGAGAAGGGGGCGAGGAACAGACTGCAGACGGGGATGGGTTGAACGAAGGGGTTCCGCAGCCGGGGGTGAGCTTTTCGGCGGATGACCGGGACAGCTTGATTTCCGGCTTAGCTGATTTCCTAATCGAAGCGTCAGTTGTTTTTCCCTTTGCCCTTTGTTTTGAGGATTTGCTGTGGGCTGATGCCGGCACTTTGAGTTTCCTAAAAGAACTAAGCGAACACATAAACGAGAGCAGGATATTCCTGTGCGCTTCACTCCGGTCTGAAAAACTCCAGGAGAAAAAAGAGCTAAAGCAGCTGATAAACAGTTCAGCTGGCAAGGACTGGTTTGAGGAAATCAAACTGGATAGATTTGACCTCAAAGGGACGGAACGCTTTGTAATTTCGAAATTAGCCGGCAGCCACCCCCCGGAAGAGGCAGTTAAATACCTTTTCAGCCATACTTCGGGTAATCCTTTGTTTTTGATTGAGATTCTAAAATTTCTTATACAAAAGGGGATAATAGCTTTAAGAAAAGGCCAGTGGCTCTTCGATTTAGAGAATCTGGAGAAGCAAGAAATTCCCAAGCAAATCGGAAGCATCCTTTTGGATAACCTCCTCCGCTATGATCAGAAGACAAAGAAATTTCTGGGAATTGCCAGTTTGGTCGGAGAGAGATTTGATTTGGAGAGCACGAAAATCCTTTCCGAGCTTTCGGATGACCAGATTTTTGAGATACTTTTCGTGCTCTTAAAAGACGAAGTCATCCACAAGATAACCGAACAGGCAGAATTGACTTATGAGTTTTCCAGCCAGAGCTTACAGAAATTGCTTTATGAAAAATTCCTTACAAGCCAAAGAAGAGCGCTTCATTTGAAATTAGGCGATCTTTTGGAGCAAAAGGAAAAAGAGGGAATCCCACAGCCAAAGGAAAAACTCGCTTTTCATTATGTAAACTCTTCGGACTACGAAAAAGCCCATAAATACTCCTTAGAAGCCGCAAGCGAAACCCAGAAAAGATTCGCCCACACCCAGACCTTAGCACATATAAACAACGCCATAAAATCTGCACAGAAGTTAGGCGACCAAAACAAATTCCTGGATGCTTTGATGAAAAGGGGGGATTTTTATAATTCAATTGGGGAATTGGACAAAGCGCTAAAGGATTATAAAGAAATTCTGAAAAAAGCTAAGGGAGTGAAGGATGAAAGGTTTATGGCACAGCTATACAAGAATATGAGTAATGCGTATAGACTGAAGTCCAATTACAAAAACACCTTAGTTTACTCAAACAAGGCATTGGACCTTTTCGCAGAATTGAAGGATGATTTAGAAAGAGCTAACACTCTAAACATTATTGGTGGCATTTATCTTGTCGATTCACAATATGATGAGGCGTTGAAGGTATTCAATGAGACATTGAAAATAAAAAAGGCATTTGATGACCAAAGGAGTATTGCTTTTACTTTGGTCAATATCGGGACAGCTCATTTCTTCAAAAACGACTGCAAGAGAGCAGAAGATTATTTTGGGCAGTATCTTGACTTAGTCAAAAAGTTAGGCCTGAAAGAAGAGATTACTGCAGGGTTAAACAATTTAAGCCTTGTCTATTATTCGCTAGGAGAATTCAACAGAGGCATTACTTACCTTCTGGACTCTTTGGAACTAAACAAGCAGATAGGGAATGAGAACGAGATATGTTATAACTACGAAAATCTGGGACAGAACTTTTTAGAATGTGGGGATTATGAAACATCTTTAGGCTACAGCGAAAAGGGATTGAATTTAGCCCAACAAATAGGAGCGCCTCGTTCAGGGGATATTTTGCTTAACATTGCCAGAGCTTACTTAGAGATTGGGGACTATGAAAAATCTGAACAAAGCTTTCAGGAATCATTGAGATTTGCAAAGCAGATTAGTGACAAGACTCTGATTGCTTCAATTCTCTTGAATTGGACCAAGCTTCGCATAATATTGAATGATAGGGAAAAAGAAAAAGAATTGTTAAAAGATTCCAACAAAATTGCAAAAGAGCTAAAGGATGATAAGCTCTTTTTGGAGCTTTATGAGATCTTCGGGATTATGGATTTGAAAGAAGGTAAAGCAGAAGAAAGTATCGAATATTTCAAGAAGGCAGAAGAAGTTGTTAATAAATTGAAATTAAAGAATAGGAGACTATCTTTGAATTTGAGCTTCTATGAAAACTATTCTAAATTGAATCAACCCAAAAAGGCAAAAAAGTATTTAGAAGAAGCTCGCAAGCTGGCTGAAATCACTCAAAGCAAAGCCCTAAAGGGAGAGTTTTATTTGAAGTCTGCTGGAAACGAAATGAATAATGGTAATTCAGACAAAAGCTTTTCGGATTTAAAAAAAGCGTTAGAAATTGCCCAAGCGATAGGAAAACCAGAACTTATCTGGAGAATTCATCATCTTTGGGGGAAATTACATATCCAAAACAAAGATTATGAGGCGGGGTATAAGGAGTTTGAAAAAGCTTTTGTGATTGTTAAAGATATTGCGCAGAAAATAAAAAATGAAAAATCAAGGCAGAGTTATATGAAAGACAAGAAAGAGTTGATGGAGGATTTAAAGAAAGTAGCTGGGGTTATGGTGAGGGTGGGGTAGAACAATGATTAATGTACGGGGTATTTTGAAGGCGACATTCGCGAATGTCGCCTGCGAATGAGCCGAGTCGTATAAAAAGAACCCCCTTTATCCCCCTTATCAGGGGGACTTGTCACGCACTAAAGAGACAATTGTCATTCTGAACCCATTCGTTTCGACTTTAGGACAGGCTCCGCTTCTGTCATTCCTTCGGCTTCGCTCAGGACAAGTCTGAATGGAGCGCTAGCGGAGTGAAGAATCTGGGCGGAATGGGAGGCAAGAGAGATTCTTCGGCTACGCCTCAGAATGACATTATGACATGGCCTTGAGGTGGACACGAAACGTTCCTCCCCTGATAAGGGGAGGTCAGGAGGGGTTAAGAGAGTCCGGGCGGGTGGCAAAATATTGACCCCTACAATAACGCAGGCGACCCGTACGGGTTCGCCTTCAAATCAACTAATCGGTGTGGGATAAATTCCCACACCTACGATATGTTATATTCGTAGCACAGGGAATTCATCCCTGTGCGGATTATTGTGTCTGTCGGATTCCCCCTGGCCGTTGGGTCGAGTAGGGAGAAACGGGCGGGCTGACCTGACAGAATAGCCCTGTATAACGCAGGCGACATTCCGGCCTGCCCGGCCAGGGAATGTCGCCTTCAAATAACGCGGGTCGGATGAATCCCGCCAAAGGGGGGATGAATCCGACCCCTACAAAAATAAAAAGGGGTGCACCCGTTAAGGTGCACCCCTGAAAAGGAGGTGCGGTCGAGTCTTACGCTAATCCGCCTTTGATAGAAGCGGCTAATGGTGCGATCTTTTCCTCGAGCTCCTCGACCTCCAACTTCAGGTCTTTCAGTTCCATAGCGCCTCCTGTGTTTCCCAAGGGAATTTGAAAGATATAGAATCCCCTTAGGGTTTTTTGTTTTCTATTCTGTTTTAAAACGCTTTGTAATACGAATAAAACGTGAAGATAAGCTGATGCTTACCAATGCTTCTAGACGAAGACATAATTCTTCTGTGTGTAATTTGCAAAATGCAAGGGTACTTTGTCAAGGGTTTTCTTGGTTTTTTGTAAGAAAATTCACCATAATTCCATATCTTGTTGAATTAGTTTAGATTACCACAAGATATAGAATTCCGTCTGTCATTCCCGCGAAGGCGGGAATCCAGTTTTTATTGTTTTAGGTTGGTTTTTCCTGAACCTAACCCCCTTTATCCCCCTTATCAGGGGGACTTGTCGTACGTTAAAGACACACAATTGTCATTCTGAGCAAAGCGAAGAATCTAATAGTTTCAATAAGTTACAAAATCGAGATTCTTCGGCTAACGCCTCAGAATGACATTATGACACGGCCTTGAGGTAGACATAGAATGTTCCTCCCCTGATAAGGGGAGGTTAGGAGGGGTTAAAAGAGTCCGCCGGGTCGCATAAATGCGACCCCTACAATAACGCAGGCGACATTCCGGAATGTCGCCTTCTGCCGAGTCGGGGGAGCTTGGCAGGCACAATATAGTTTTGTATTTGTAGGGGCTTGCCTGCCCGGCCAGGGATTTATTAAGCCCGCCGGGTCGCATAAATGCGACCCCTACATTTTCTTTTCCTCACCCCTTCTTAAACCCCACCACCGTTTTTCTTATCTGGTCTGGTTGGGTGATTTTGTCATTTAGGTCATACACATCGATTCTTATGATGTATTCACCAGAAGGGAACTTATCTTTGGATAAGCTTCCTTTGATATAGGGTTGGGACTTGGAGGGGTAGGATGCAACTTCTGTGAAAGGTCCTTGAAAGAGGTCAAAGTTTCCTGTTTTGTCATCTTTCTTTAAGAAGTAATAGTAGATCTTACACCTGCAGCTGTCATCTTCTCCTTCTTTAAGTTCATAGATCTCACAGTAGAAGCTGGGAGATTGATCTGAAAGATACACATTCCCAGGTCGGGGTTTAATCACCAGATTGTTCCTGATAAACTTAGTTCCATTTCTTTCTATGTAAGAGGAATCTGCTTCCCACACAGAATCAGCCATAATAAGCTGGCTTATCTTCTCACTGGCTTTAAGCTTAACATGAGATACCAATATAACCGAGGTATCCTGATAGATTCCCATTCTGTTAGAAGCGCTATCCTTTATGCTTATGGCAATGTTATAGAATCCAGGAACAAGACTATCACAGCTGTATTGGTCAACTAAGAGTAACTCCTTTCTATCCAGATACTTGGATACTTTCTTTCTAATCCACAAAGAATCAGAAGAAATCGTTTTCCTGTCTTTGTCTGATATCACTATCCTCTCCTGGAAACAAAGCCAGCCAGTATCTAAAGAAACACTAGAATCAACCATAAGTCCTAACTTCTCAATGGGAATACCAAGATTTATCCTCACATCATAATAATCCCCACTATTCCAGAACTTCCACCAGTTCCAGGGGAAGTCTAAAGGAGAGCCGAGGTCGGGGATGTATTCGACCTTAGCGAGTCCAACTTTCTCGGCTGTATTCTTCATAAATTCAGATAATGCTTCGATGGGTGTTTGGATATCACATTCTCTATAAACATTTAACTCCCAAATACCTATCTTATTCCTATCCTCAAATTGGAAAGAACAAATTCCGTAATAGTGCCAGACTTCTGTGGAAAGACGGTCTGGGATGGATCGCCCTCTGCTATCGAATTCAACATCACCCACTGGTCTGAATTTGTATTCACCTCGGTCAAAATAAACAACTGGTACTTCCTTCTCATTTGACTCCCCATATAAGATATACACATCTCCTCTATCATCCCAAGGTCGTAATTGTCCAAAAGGAACCCAATAGTTATACAGAACATATTCCACTCTTCTATCAAACTCAACCTTGAACTCATTCTCTTCAGTAGTGGGATTTGGGTCTTTTTTCTTCCAAAAGGTGTAGAGCCATGCTTCCTTTAAGGAATCTGGTAAATTAAGATATTCTTTGAATTCTCCATTTGTTAATACCAACTTAAAAGAGAAATAGAATATCCTATCTTTCTCAGTCTGCCAGAGTTTCTCTTTCTGAATTTTATTAAGCTTTCTTAGAAACCAGAATCTGTCCCATTTAGTTTTACAGGATAGATAACCAATCCTTTCCGTGGAATCTGCTAAACCTCCATAAATAACCTTCTCTTCATCGGTAAGGGATTTAATCTTATTGCTCCAAAACAGATTTACTCTATTTTGAATCTGGCTTTCTGGAGCATTGGTCTTAAGTAAAGTCACCAGTGTATCGAGTTCTGCTTGTGAGGCACCAGCCTTCTTCAATACTTTTAGAAGGTCTTTATGCTGCAAGCTTAATGCAAAAGCCATCGCAACAGAATTCAAACAAATTAAGATTACTAAAACCAACACTTTTTTCATGCTCTACACCTTTTGGATGTTTACATCTTGTCTTATAACTATCCAGAATGGTTATTGTATTGGATCAATAATAACTATTCTGGTCAAGATGATCACACACAGTAGCTCCACAATATGTGAAACAGTAACGGGTACAGATATGATCATTAGTACACGCCCAGTAACATTCTGTGCAACACTTCGATGGTAGTCCCATCGCATCTGCCGTCTGGGGATGACTAATCATAGCCAACTGAACCACAGATGTCAAAGCAAATACTATTAGAAGCACCACTAGGATCTTCTTCTTCATCTTTTCTCACCTCCTTTACGAGTTTTTTGTGGTTTTGTTTCATCTCACCCTATTAGTCGTATGAACCCTCTTAAGGTTCCCAAAAATCTTTAAAGAAATTTGCCAATTTTATGTTTTCTTAGATTTTTTGTTTGACAATAGAACCTCATTGGCTTATTAGTTAATCTGGTGCAATAAGTGAAAATATTGATGGAGGATAAGATGAAAAGGGGACTTGGCTTGTTTTCGCTTGGATTTATCTTTTTAGGATCAGTGTTGTGCTTTTCTGCCCAGGCTCAGACCTGGAAAGAGCTGCTTGATCAGGCAGATTCGCTTTTCAGGGCAGCTAGTTATGATTCTGCTATTGTGGTGGGAAAGCTGGCTTTAGAAAAAGCCAAAGAAGAATTTGGAGAGGAGGATACCACCGTCGCTTCAGTGCTGAATAGAATTGGCGCATGCTACCTGCAAAAGGCAGACTACATAGAAGCTGAGAACATCTTAAAGCAAGCGCTTACTATAAGAGAGAAGGTACTCGGACCTGAACACCCAAGTGTAGGAAAAAGCCTAAACAATCTTGCGAATATCTACTACGACCAAGCTAAATATACCGAGGCTGAACCTCTATACAAGCGAGCTTTGACTATTTGGGAGAAAACCTTGGGTCCAGAGCATCCGGATGTAGCAAGAGTTTTCCATAATCTAGCCAACATATATTCCCGCGAAGGCAAGTACGCGGAAGCAGAGTCTCTATATAAGCGAGCTTTGGCCATAAGGGAGAAAGCTTTTGGTCCTGAGCATCCCGACGTAGCGGCAAACTTAGGAAGTCTAGCAACTCTTTACGGCCGTCAAGGCAAATATGCCGAGATTGAACCCCTGTTAGAACGAGCACTCGTTATAAGTGAGAAAGCCTTGGGTCCTGGTCATCCGGACGTAGCAACATACCTGTTTAATATGGGCCTTCTGCGCAAAATTCAAGGCAAATACGCCGAAGCAGAGTCTCTATATAAACGAGCTTTGGCTATAAGGGAGAGAGCTTTTGGTCCTGAGCATCCCACCGTAGCGATGAACCTGGAGGTTTTAGCAACTGTCTATTGTTGGCAAGCCAAATATGCCGAGGCTGAACCTCTATATAGGCGTGCACTGGCTATAAACGAGAAAGCTCTGGGCCCTGAGCATCCTAATGTAGCAACAACCCTTGGCGATCTAGCGGATCTCTACTGCGGTCAAGCTAGATATGCTGAGGCTGAACCTCTATATAAACGGTCTCTGGCTATTTGGGAGAAAGTCTTGGGTCCCGATGATCCAGAGTTAGCGATAGACTTAAGAGGTCTAGGAGGTCTCTACTGTGATCAAGGCAAATATACAGAAGCAGAACCTCTTATTAAGCGAGCTCTGGCGATAGACGAGGAAGCTTTTGGTCCTGAACATCCCGCCGTAGCAGGAGACCTGGCTATGCTGGGATATCTCTATAATAGCCAGGGCAAATATGCTGAAGTCGAGCCTCTCATCAAAAGAGCCTTGGCTATGAGCGAGAAAGTCCTGGGTCCTGACCACCCTATTGTGGCTGGGGATCTGGAAAATCTTGCGTATCTTTATAGAAAAGAAGGGAAATACGCTGAAGCCGAATCTCTTTACAAAGAAGTACTATCAATTATAGAGAAGGTTTTTGGACCTGAGCACTTTAATGTAACGTCTGGTTTAGTCGGACTGGCAAATCTCTACCGTGATCAGGGTAGATATGCGGAAGCTGAGTCACTTTACGAACAGACATTAGCTATGGATGAGAAAACTTTGACTCCTTACGATCCTTATATGGCATACGATTTGAGTGATTGGGCTTTATTGTTAAGAGAGGCAGGTCGGTTCACTGATTCAGAGGCAAAAGAAAAAAGAGCCTACACTATCCGTCGCCAGAACTTCCGTGACAACTCCTCAGTCCTCTCGGAAAGAGATGCTCTAACTTACTCTAAGTTCATGCGAGATGAAGCCAATCAGTATATCTCCATACTACTTGACTCTAAGGATACATCTTTAGATTGTCAGAAGGAGATAGCTAGTGTAGTCTTCTGTACCAAAGGTCAAGTCTCAGATGGCATCTTCGCCAGACACAAGACCGAAGCTTCCTTTTCTGACACCAGCTTAAAAGCCCTGGCTGATTCTTTAAGATATGCTCGTTTTAAGTTGGCCAATCTCTATGTCAAAGGTCCGGACCAGGAGGATGTGGAAGGTTACAAGAAAAAGCTACAAGAGGCAAGCCAAAATAAGGAACGTCTGGAAGGGGAGTTAGCCCGAAGGAGTGTGGAGTTCAGAAAAGAGCTTGAACTATGGGATATAGATGTAACTAAGGCATCCAACTCTCTTCCCTCTAACTCTATTCTGGTTGAATACCTCAAGTATGACCGCCTGAAAGTAAAAGACCAAACCGAACCTCATTATCTGGTTATTGTCCTAGACAGAGAAGGCAGGGTTTACATCAGAGACCTTGGGCCCTCTCAAGGGATCGATTCCTTGGTAGCTTCTTATCGAGCCCATTTTCAGGAGATCTCTAAGCGGGGAGGATTTGTTTTCTCCAAAGACTTGGAGGATTACAAAGCTATAGCCACAAAACTATATGAAAAGATCTGGAAGCCAGTTCAGGATAAATTAGGCAACAGTGGCCTTGTCTTTGTGGCCCCAGATGGAGAGCTTAACTTGGTCTCCTTCGCTGGTCTGGTAGACAAAGATGGTAAGTACCTGATTGAAGACTATCCTTTGCAGTATCTGGCTTCAGCCCGAGACCTGGTAAGACTAATAGATAAAGTTCAGCCTAACAAAGGCCTTTTTGCCTTAGGCGACCCGGACTTTGACGCTTCTGCTCAAGTCCGTCTTTCCTCCACCCCCCTTTACGCCCAAACCCAAGACTCTACTATCTCTCTCTACACTCTGCGTAACATCCGCTCTGGATGTGAGGAGCTGAATAGTATCACAGTCCTACCTTTACCTGGAACCAAAAGAGAGCTAGAGAATATATCCTCTGCCTGGAAGAAAAAGACCAAGGAACAAGCCTTAGTCTTTCTGGGAGCCAATGCCTCTGAGGAGAACTTCAAGCTAAACGCTTCTGGAAAGAAGGTTATCCAC
>DASWLN010000171.1:0-13259 GCA_036396115.1 Candidatus Zixiibacteriota bacterium | reverse complement strand
AAAAAGCGGAAGAAACTTAGCCACTTTTAACGAAAACCGAATGGAGTTTTGATTGGCTGACAGGGCAACTATCCTAAAAAATTTTTTTTCCTTGTTCTTTGGACAAGTTGTCGCCCGGGGACTGAACTTTTTGGCGATCGCCTATCTTGCCAGGGCACTTGGGAGTGATGGTTTCGGGATGATCAACTTTGCTCAGGCGATTTTGGCTTATCTTATGGTTTTCTGCACTTTAGGATTGGATACATTTGGAACCAGGGAAATTGCCGCTAATCATAAAATCAAAAAAGAGAGCTTCATTGGGAATCTGCTCGCTTTGAGGATGGGTTTAGCTTTAATATCTCTTCTGGGTTTGGGAATTTTTATATTAACCATAGATAAACCAACCTTAGAAAAAGAGGTCATATTTGCCTACGGGCTTTATCTTTTCCCTTTTGTTTTCTATCTGGGATGGGTCTTTTGTGGGATCGAGCGGATGGAATATATCGGGATAGCGGCGATTGTTTCTCGGCTCGCATTTTTAGCCACCGTTTTGATCTTAATAAAAGATGTCGGTAATGTGACCTTGGTTCCCTATCTCTGGTTTACTTCGGCAGTGGTGGAGGGCCTTTTTCTGATTTTTTCTTACCGAAAATTCGGCAGCATAAAACTTGATGTTCATCTTGCAGAATGGAAATTATTTATCAAGGAGTCGGTCTGGATTGGGATATCAACCATTTTGCTGCAGATATATTCGAATTTTAACCTGGTCATGCTTGGTTTTATGAAAACCAATCATGATGTGGGACTTTACAGCGCGGCCTCTAAAATCATTTTATTCATTATAGCTATCGGAGCTTATTATAATAACTCTATCTTTCCCGTGATATCTAGATATGCTCAAGACTCCAAGCTCAAATTGAAACGATTTATCCATAGGAGTACAATCCTCATTGCGGTTGGCGGAGTCGGTTTATGGATCTTACTTTTTATTTTCGCCAGACAGATAATAGTTTTAGCTTATGGGGATAGTTACCGGGGAAGTGTTTTAACTTTTCAAATATTATCCTTGACCATAGTGACCGGAATTATACGACTGATTTACATCAGCGTATTAGTGGCTTTTAATAAAATCAGAGAGAGTCTTTGGGGAGTAGGTATCGGCTGCGGGATTAATGTAACCTTGAACTTCTTATTGATCCCTCATTATGGAATTGCCGGAGCAGCTGTTGCTACCTTGATCGGTGAAATCATCATAACCATAGCGATTGCCAGGATAGCTTTGAGGTTTTTAGAAACTGAAAATATGATTCATCCTGGATGACCGGAGAGTTTCAAGAACGCTTTAATAATTTGGTAATAAAATGAGGAGTACGAAATGAAGACGATAGCCTTAGCCCCACATAACTCAGGTACAAGCTATCTTCTAGCCATAGTCTTAGGAATAACCGGAAGTTTGCTTTTGGTGTTGTTCTCGAAGTACTTGTTCTTTGCTTTGGGTTTTTTTATTCTCTTGGTCATGCTCCTTTATCTTTTGAATGACCCGGTAAAAGGGGTCTTGCTCTTTCTTTCCACCAAATGCATCTTCGATATGTTCTGGTTTATCAGGATTCCAGTTACCGTCTTAATCGATTTGAATGTGCAAAGAGCCATAGGAATTCTTTTCCCTCTGGCGATTTTGGGTATTTTTGTTCTTAAAGAGAGGAATTTCTTTAAGGCATTCAGTACTACTTTAGGCAAAATTATCCTTCTGTACATAGCTTTTAATGCCCTGGCGATATTCCTTGCGTCGAGCGCACCCCGAGCCCTAGTTCAGTTCTCCCAACTAATAGGAAGCTTCATTTTGTTTTTCGTTCTGGGAGTAACAGCTTTTACTGAGAAAGACTTAAGAGCATTACTCCATTATCTCTTAGTCTTTCTGTGGATTCCGTTGGTAATTGCATTTTTGGAAACTTTCGGCTTGGTATCCTTTAGCTCCTTTATCCAAAACGCACAATATGTCTATTCTTCTTCGGGTGGAGTTTATGCCGCTCGTCTGGTAGGGCTTTATTCTCATCCCTTTGATGTGGTGCGCTACTTGGTTGTAGCTTTTCCTTTGGCTTTGTGGATGATGTCTACCGAAGCAAATCCTTTTAAAAAACTCTTTTACAATATCACTTTTCTCTTTCTCTCTTTTGCTATGTGGAGAACCTTTTACCGAACCGGATGGATAATCTTTGCTCTGCAGTTGGTTTTTTGGCTCAAAATGAGAAAAAGCCATAAGGCTATGTTAGCTGTGATCTTAATCTGTGTATGCGTGGTCTTAATGAATCTCACCTTTTTTACCAGCTTTTACGACACCCTTTTAGTTCTCTTGTCTCCATCGGGTGAAGACGTAATGACTGCTTTCAGCGGTAGATTCGTTATCTGGAGCTTTCATTTAGCCAAATTCGCCGAGAGTTCAAGGCTTGCGCAGCTTTTTGGTCACGGCCTGGGTTCAGAAATCGCTATCTATCACGAGATGAGTGATGTGCTCTCTTCTAACCGGGAAACCAGTCACAGTGACTTCATCCGAAATCTAAGTGAAATCGGAATAGCCGGGCTGGGTCTTTATCTTTTGGTTCTTATTTTATTGGGAAAAGAGCTGTTATCCAGTATCAAACGGGAAGAGGACCCATCCTTTCGAGCTTTTGGGCAGGCGATCTTTCTCATATTTATAGGATTTTTGCTTTTGAGCAACGTGGCAGCTCCAGCTTTAAATCCAAGTATTGCCTGGTACTTATGGGGATTTGCAGGGGTAGTTATTGGGAGAAAGTTTTTGAATAACAAACTGCAACAAAAGCAGGACCACAAGAAATGAAAGTAACCATTTCAGCGGCAAGAGCAGACCATTCATATAAAACCGCCTTGGCGACACAGAATGCGGGACTACTGGAGAAATATTATACCACACTGTATTTTAAGCCCGAAAGTTTGTGGGGATCGTTTTTAGTCTCTTTTTCGGACAGATTCGGCTCCCTAAAAAGTTTACTCAATCGGCTTAAAAGCAACCGATACCTGAAAGGATTGGAGTCACGAAACGTGGTTTCCATCACTACTCCAGAGCTTCTGGGAAGGGCTTGGCGACATATCCCATTGTTGAGAAACCTATTCCCCTGGAACAAATTAAAAGACAATCTATTTGACCTGCTGGTCTCTCGAGAAATAAAGGATTGCGACATCTTTCATGGATGGTTGGGTTATTCCTTAAATACACTAAGTAAATTTGGAGAATCCAGAACCAAAATATTGATAGATGTTTATACGGCTCATCCGGAGCACAGAAGGAAACTACTCAGCGAGGAATATGAGAAGTTTAATCTGAACTGTAGAATACCTGATGAGCCCTTGTGGAAGAAATACGTAAAGGAAATGGAATTAGCGGATTATCTACTGGCTCCCTCTGAGTATGTATATAATAGTTGCACCTCAGAAGGAGTTCCAGAAGAGAAAATAAAGGTGATTCCTTTCGGCGTTGACTTACAGAGATTTAAACCTGTGAAAAAATCTGATAGTCTTTTCAGACTACTCTTTGTGGGGATGATATCTATTAACAAAGGAGTTTATTATCTTTTAGAAGCATACAAACAACTTCATCTGCCAAAGTCAGAGCTGGTTTTGATCGGTCACCTGCAGCCGGAGTTCAAAAATATAATTACCAAATATAACGGTTTATTCAGGCATTTACCCCACGTTCCGAACGGTCAACTTTTAAACTGGTATGGGGGTTCATCCGCTTTCGTTTTTCCCTCCTTGACCGAAGGAAGCGCCATGGTGACCTACGAAGCTATGGCTTGCGGGATTCCCTCCATTGTAACTGAAAATTCGGGGAGTGTGGTAAGAGACAAAGTGGATGGCTTTGTAATACCCATTAGGGACATCGAAAGCTTGAAAGAAAAAATTCTGTTTTTTTATGAAAATGAAGAGAAGAGAAAAGAAATGGGAAAATCTGCCAGAGAACGTGCCGAGCAATTTACATGGGAAAGATATGGCAATCAACTTATAAAATTTTACGAGAGGATAGTATGATAAACAACAGAAAGACAATATTAGTAACCAACATAATGTCACCATATAGGATTGCTACTTTCAATCAACTGGCATCAAAATATGGGAAAGCTTTCAAGGTAGTTTTCTGTAAACAAAACGATCATTACAGAAAATGGAAGCTATCCGAGAGAGATCAGCTGAAATTTGATTTTTGTGTATTGAACGATTTTAGCATAAAACTCAAGAATTGGGAAATACATTTGGCAAATGGTCTTTTATCGGAACTTATCAGAGAAAAGCCCTTCCTTGTGATTACGGAAGGATTTGGTTTCCCTACAATATTTAGTTTTCTTTACGCAAGCATATTTGATAGGAAACTTATACTGTTTTCTGCCGAGACCCAACATGTTGCCGAATCCTATAGCAGGTTTCGCTACCTTCTAAGAAAGCTTATGGTAAGAAATGCCCAAGGGTTCATAGCCACAGGGACTCAAGCGAAGGAATATCTTGTCTCTCTGAAAGCTCCGGAAGAGAAAATCTTTTTGTCATATTTCTCCATCGATCCAGAGCTTTTGGGACTGGACACCAATAGCGTGGCCGAAACGAAAAAGCATTCAGAAGAACCTAAGAGGATTCTCTACGTGGGGAAATTCACCGAGCGCAAACGAGTGGATCTTTTAATTTCGGCTTTTAGGCAAGTCAAAAAAAGGTTGCCCAATAGCGAACTTTGGCTAGTAGGTGAAGGAGAAGAGGAGGAAAAGCTAAAGAAATTATCTCAGGAAACCAAAGATATCTTCTTTGAAGGTCATAAGCAGTATGGGGAACTTCTCCCCTATTATCTTAATTCGGACCTTTTCGTTTTGCCCACCTTAAAAGATATATGGGGTTTAGTGGTGAATGAAGCCATGATGTGTGGGCTGCCAGTTATCTGTTCCAAATATGCCGGATGCTGTCAAGATCTGATAAAACAAGGAGAAAACGGTCTGATCGTCGATCCCGAGAACCCAAAGGAATTATCCGAAGCTATTTCTCAACTTTTGTCGAAAGACGGAAATCTTTCCCGTTTTGGCAGGAGATCGCGGGAGATCATTAAGGATTTCACCACCGAGAGGACGACCGGAGGGTTCATCCGAGCCATAGAATCTGTAGCTTCAAGTCGGAATTCTGGATCCGTCGGGAGGAAAGATGCAAAAGAAAGAATATTATAAGCTCCTGCAAGAAAGTAGAACCTTTGAGAGCATTCAATTTGGGTCTCGGGTGTGGGAAGCAAGCAAGATGTTAAAAGAGGGTGAGAATTTTCTGGATATTGGTTGTGGCACGGGGACCCTTTTGTATCAAGCCAAGAGATATTATTCTGATGTTTATGGGTTAGACATAACCATCTCAAAAGAGCTTAAAAGCCAAAATAGCCAATTCAAACTCTTGGAAGTGGATATAGATAAACATGGACTTCCCTTTGAGGATGGTTTCTTTGATACCATCTCAGCATTGGACGTTATAGAACATGTTTTCGATCCGGTAGTTTTACTTGAAGAAACTTATCGCGTGCTAAAAGAGGATGGGCAAGTCATCTACACTACTCCAAACGTGAGGTCTTTAAAACATCTCTTCGCGTTAATATTCAAAGGGAAATTTCCTAAAACCTCCAACGAGAGGATCGGATACGACGGAGAGCATCTGCATTATTTCACCCATTGTGATATCAAAGAGTTGTTCCAAAGGACCGGCTTCAGGGAAGTGAAAACAACCGGACTTATGACCCTGGACGGCAGATTTGCCACCCTCAAAAGGTTATTGAGAAAAGGTTTGAATATAAGCTCTATCAAAGAGTTTTTGTCGCCCGGAATTGTGATAAAAGCAAGAAAATAAGATCTAAGGCGGTTTTGCATTCAGAGGAAGGTTATGCAAAGAAAGACACTCATAATAGGTCCTTTGCCTCCCCCCTATCATGGGGTGGCAGTGATGATACAATGGTTAATTGAGGGATTGACGAAAAGAAATAGACTCAGCTTCGTCCACTTAAATACCCAGGATCCTCAAAAGAACAAAGGTTTCGGGAAATTCAGTCTCCGAAACAGTTGGTTTGCCCTAAAGGATATTTTTGTCCTTTTCAAGCTTCTCTTGAGAGAAGAAATCGAAGTGGTTTACATACCCGTCTCCCAGAATTTCTGGGGGTTTGCCAGAGATAGCCTCTTCGTTTTGATTTCGGGACTTGTCTTTGGACGAAAGGTGGTCATTCATCTGCATGGTGGATATTTCAAAACTTTCTTCAACCAAGGCACCTGGTTGAGAAAGAAGTACATTAAGTTTGTGTTTAAATATGTGGATAGAGGCATAGTTTTGGGCTATTGCTTGAAATATCTTTTAGAAGATGTGTTACCCAAAGATAAAATCGATGTGGTGTGTAATGGTGTGGATGTACAGCCCTTTGATTCGGTTGAAAGCCAGAGGCAAGAAAAGAGGAAGTTCAAGATACTTTTTGCCGGAGTTTTAGAAGAATCCAAAGGATTTTTTGATCTGATCAAAGCGGTGCCAACGCTTGCAAGACATTATCCGGATATAGAGGTTCTCGTCGCCGGACGCTGGCAGGCAAATGGACTGAAAAACATAGTTGAATCTTATGTTCGGAAGAATGATTTGGAAAAATATGTTAGATTTGTTGGAGTTGTAACTGGGGAAGAAAAGATGAATTTGTTCAAAAGCTCGGATGTGTTTGTTTTGCCGACTTACTATCATTTGGAGGGGCAACCGGTGGTCATTTTAGAGGCGATGGCCGCAAAATTGCCGGTCATAACCACGAACCGGGGAAGCATTAAAGAGATGATCACTGATCGAGAGAATGGCTTTCTTATTTCCCCTCGTTCTCCTGGCGAGATTGCAGAAAAGGTTGCTCTGTTAATTGAGGATAAAAGCTTGAAAGAGAAGATGGGTGAGCTAAACCACAAAAAAGTAAAGGAGAGATTCACTCTGGATGGTTATGTGGATGGTGTGATGCAGGTAATAGATAAATCAGCCAATGGCAAAAGACTATAAAGAATCTACGATCTGCGTCTATGTCGATAATTTAGCAAAGGGATTTAAGAAAATGTCAAGATTTGATCTGAACAATTCACAGGTTGCGATGAGCAAAACTCAAAAGGCTATCTATCCTTCCCACCCCCCCTTTCACCCTTCAGAGCACTATCCTGAATCCTCCTTTCCCATTCAGCTTTCGACTGAGAAAAATTATGTTTACGCCGCACTCAGGGAAAACCTTAGACTTTTAGGGTTAGATCGAAGGAACTATGGTAAACGAGCTTGGAATCCGTTAGGGGAAATCGTCCGAAAAGGGGACAATGTGATAATAAAGCCGAATTTTATCAGGCAGTCTCATCTGTTAAACGAAGACTGGGAATATGTTATTACCCATGGCTCCGTCATAAGGGCGGTTTTAGACTATGTTTATCTGGCTTTAGAAGGTGAGGGGAAAATAATCGTAGCGGATGGACCCCAAACTGATTCGGATTTTTCCTCTATCTGTTTAAAGACAGGCATCCATCCCATAATCGACTTTTATAGGAAGGAGGCTGGCTTCAAAATTGAACTGCTGGATCTTAGGCAAGAGAGGTGGATTCAAAAAGGCAATATCATAGAAGAGAGAATTAAATTGAAAGGGGACCCCAAGGGATACACCAAAATAAATTTAGCCGAAGAAAGCGAGTTTGCCGGATATGGTTTAAGCGGAAAATTCTATGGGGCAGATTATTTCTCCGAGCAAACCATCTGGCATCACTCTAATGGAAGACATGAATACTTGGTTTCATCCACACTTCTGGATGCAGACGTGGTCATAAATCTTCCCAAACTCAAAACTCATAAAAAAGCAGGCGTAACATTGAGTTTGAAAAATATGGTGGGAATAAACGGCGACAAAAACTATTTGCCCCATTTCACTGAAGGAACTCCCTCTGAAGAAGGAGATCAGTTTGATAGTTCTGCTTTAAAGAATAAATTGGAAGGAAAGTACAGAAAAATCCTCTATCGATTCTTAGAATGCGCTGGCGGTAGGGGAAAAGTCTTGGCGAGAGGGACCAGAAGAGCCGGAGAGTTGATTTTCGGTAGCACGAAAAAGACCATAAGAAGTGGAAACTGGTATGGAAATGACACCATTTGGAGAACCATTCTTGACCTCAACAAGATTCTTTTTTACTCCGATGCCTCTGGCCATATGCGACTTCTGTCTCCCAAAAGGTATCTTTCTATTGTGGATGGAATCATTGCCGGAGAGGGGGATGGACCCATGGCTCCCGATCCTAAAGCATGCGGAATTTTATTGACGGGATTCAATCCGGTGGCGGTGGATATAGTGGGTGCCACCCTTATGGGATTTGATTTCAATAAAATCCCGCAACTGAAAAATGCTTTCCAGATTAAAAACTTTAAGCTGGTGCCTTTCCAACCGGAAAAGATAGAATTAATCACTAGTAATGGAAACTCAAACCGAAGATTGTTTGAAATCGACCATCAGGACATCCTTCCTTTTAAGCCACATTTCGGCTGGAAGGACCATATTGAGCTCGATTCGCTCAAAACTTATTAGTAAGGGCATTGGAAATGACCACTTTTTCTCTTGAATTAAAAACCATATATAAGAGAAGTCCATCTTGGGTCAAGGAGCTAAGCGGGTTTGTGTGCCCTCACCTTCCTTCTCTTTTCATCTATGGTAGGGAATTCGTTTCTCATAAAACCCTGTTGAAAAAATCCCAATGGTGGAGCAAAGATCAACTTGCCCAATACCAGATTACCTCCCTCAGAAGGTTGATCGACCACGCATATCAAAATGTACCTTATTATCGAAAGCTGTTGACTGAGAGAGGCCTGAAACCTGTCGAATTTTCGAGTTTCGCAGATTTAAAAAAGCTCCCTTTCTTGACCAAGGAGATCATCCAGGAGCACTTTGAAGATATGATTGCAAAAAATATTCCTCGGAAAAAAATGAAATTGGTAACGACGGGAGGTACTTCCAATAATCAATTGAAGTTCCATATAGAAGAAGAGTCTTCGCTTAAAGAATGGGCTTTTATGACCACTCAATGGGAAAGAATAAACTTCAGATTAAATGACAAAAGATTAGTTCTGAGAGGGACCCCCGTCGATTCTTCTACAAATGATGGTCTGTGGGAATATGATCCCCTTACCCGAGAGTGTCGATTATCGGTTTATCACTTAACCGAAAAGAACCTATTCAAGTATGTCGAAGTAATGAAAAGATTCTCTCCAGATTTTATACACGGCTATCCCTCTGCAGTGGCTATCTTTGCTCGATTTATATTAGATAATGAAATCCATAACTTACCTCCCCTCAAAGGAGTTTTATGTGGATCCGAAGCTGTCTTAGATCACCAGAGAAAGTTAGTTGAAAAAGCTTTCAAAACCAGATTGTTTTCCTGGTACGGTCAAAGTGAGAAAGTCATATTAGCCAGCGAATGCGAGACAAACTTCAGCTATCATATCTTTCCCGAATACGGAATCACAGAACTGGTGGATGAAAATGAAAACCAAATCACAGAACCTAATCGAGTTGGAGAGTTGGTTGGTACGGGCTTTATAAACTACGCTATGCCATTCATCAGATATAAGACCGGAGACTGGGCGAGTTTTGAGCAAGGATATTGTGAATGCGGACGGAAATATCCTCTTATAAACAAAATTGCAGGGAGGAGGTTAACAGAATTCCTTGTGGGGAGACAAGGAAATCCGATCTCCATGACTGCCATAAACATGCATGATGACACCTATGAAAACGTGAGACAATTTCAATTCTATCAGGATCGACCCGGCATTACCACGTTGAAAATAATCCGAGGAAAGAAATATTCTCAGAAGGATACCCAAAGGTTACTTAGCCGACTGGAACAAAAACTCAAAGATAATCTGGAAATCCGAATCAGCTTTGTGGAGAGTTTACCTTTGAGTCCATCTGGAAAACACAGATTCGTAGCCCAAAAGATACCTATCGAAAATCTTAAGCAATTAGTGAAAGGAGCTCTGGATGAAACAGGTCTTACAGAATAACAAAACTGGAGAGTTGAAAGTTGAAGAGGTGCCACATCCGATCCTTATGCGCAGAGGGGTCTTGGCGAGAAACGAATATTCTTTGATCTCCAAGGGGACTGAAAGGACGAAGGTGGATTTTGCCAGAAAGAGCACGGTGGCTAAAGCTAAGAGCCGACCGGATCTGGTTAAGCAGGTTTTGAAAAATGCAAAAAAAGAGGGTTGGGCGACAACTTTCAAAAAAGTGATGAATAAATTAGAATCCTCATCACCTTTGGGCTACAGTTCAGCCGGTGAGGTAATGGTAGTGGGAGATTTGGTGGAAGGAATAAAGGTAGGGGATAAGGTCGCCTGCGCTGGTGCTGGTTATGCCAATCATGCTGAGATCATCTCAGTTCCCGTGAACTTGTGTGCGAAAATTCCGGAAAATGTGAGTTGTCGTCAAGCCTGCTTTACCACCTTGGGTGCTATAGCCCTACAGGGGATAAGACAAGCCCAAGTCAATTTGGGTGAAAATGTTGCAGTTATTGGGTTAGGAATATTGGGGCAGTTAACTGTCCAGATGCTCAAAGCTTCAGGCTGTCAGGTCTTTGGAATGGATATAGATGAAGAAATGGTCAATTTAGCAAAAAATTCAGATGCTGATTCTGGTTTGGTCATTGGAAAGGAAGATGTAGCATCTAAAGTAATTAACTTAACTTGTGGTCACGGTGTGGATGTGGTAATTATAACGGCAGGAACCACAAGCAACGAGCCTATCGAGCTGGCAGGAGATATCTGTCGTGACAAAGGTAGGGTCGTCATTGTAGGTGCCGTAAATACGGATGTGCCCCGAAAGAATTTCTATGATAAGGAGCTGGACCTCCGATTTTCTCGATCCTATGGTCCGGGCAGATATGATCATCTTTATGAAGAGATGGGCATAGATTATCCCTTCGGATATGTTCGCTGGACCGAAAAAAGGAACATGGAAGAATTTTTGAATCTGCTCCAGCAAGGAAAGGTAAACACAGAAAAGTTGGTTACTCATGAATTCAAAGTCCAGGACGCAGAAAAAGCCTATGACTTGATAATGAAGGGTGATGAGAAATCCCTGGCAGTGCTTTTAAAGTATGAGCCTTTTTCTGAAACCAAACCCAGAATCTATTTAAAAGATGTCTCTCCCCATGCAGGCAAGGGAATCTCCGCGGTGAACATAGGATTTATCGGGGCAGGAAATTTTGCCAACAACAATCTTCTGCCCCATTTGAAAAAAATGAAAGAAGTAAAATTAAAAGGGGTGGTTACCTCCACCGGAATTTCGGCAAAGGATGTGGCAAGGAAGTTCGGTTTCGAGTATTGTTCCTCAGATGTAGGTCAGATTCTGGAAGATGAAGAGATTAACTGCATCTTCATCGCCACCAGGCATAACTTGCATTCTCCACTGGTCTGCCAAGCTTTGAAAGCCGGGAAAGCGGTATTTGTGGAGAAGCCCTTAGCCACAAGCGAAGTCGAGTTGGAAGAAATAAAAAGAACTCTGGAGCAGACACGGGGAAGAATATTAGTGGGATTCAATCGTCGTTTCTCACCAGCGTGTCAATTGTTAAAAAAGCATTTCCAGGATAGGACCACACCTCTGGTCATGACTTATCGGGTAAATGCTGGCTTCATACCGGCAAGTCACTGGATACACGATCCAGAAGAGGGAGGTGGGAGGATAATTGGCGAGGTTTGTCATTTTGTTGATCTTCTGAGCTTCTTTTCCAATTCAGAAGTTTCATCTATCTTTGCTTTGTCAACCAATGACCCCAGAAAAACTCCACTTACTAATGATAATCTGGTCATCTCCCTTAAATTTACGGATGGTTCAGTTGGCTCCGTCCTCTATACATCGTTGGGTGACACATCTTATTCTAAGGAGAGAGTAGAGATTTTTGGGGAAAATTCAGTAGGCGTGATAGACAATTTCCAAAGGACCTCTATAGTAAGAAATGGAAAGGAGTTAAGACTCAAACATTCCGGATCAGACAAAGGACATAAAGAAGAATTAGAGGCGTTCATCCAGGCAGTTAAACAAGACAAACCGATGCCTATCTCACCAGAGGAAATAATTAACACAACTCAGGCTACATTTAAAATGATCGAGTCTTTACAGAGGAACAGCCCGGCTGAGATACAATTACTCAACTCTAATGAAATAAGAATGAAGAAAGTGGAGTGCCCATCTGGGCGGTTTTAGAAAACGCAAAAAACTAAGTTTTTGCACTCCAGATTGAGAAAAGATTCAAAAAAAGGTGGAGTCATCGATACTCAGATCTTAAATAATTCTTTAGGAAGACTTCTTAACTATTGTGAGGAGAAAAACTGGAAGGGCTATGATCCTTATGATGGGCTAAATACAGCCTGGCGAAAGGTTTTGCCCTTAAAGGGAAAGATCTTTGGCATTTTGCTTATTCAGTTTTTCAAGCGATCTCCCCTTAATCTAAGAAAGCTACTTTTTGTCAAAGAAGATCATAACCCAAAGGGTTTGGGGCTTTTTCTATCAGCAGTCGCAAGATTATACGACCATTGCGGCGAAGAAAGATACAAAAAGTTAGCTTATCGGTTCATTGATCTGCTCTTGGAGAAGAAAAGCACAGGCCACTCCGGCATATGCTGGGGATACAATTTTGATTGGCAATCTAAGGCTTTCTTTCTACCCAAGTATACTCCCACGGTAGTGGCAACCTCTTTTATAGCTAACGCATTCCTGGATGCCTACGAAGTTTTCAAAGAAGAACAGTTTTTAAAGATCGCGCGAAGCTCTTGCGATTTCGTTTGCAATGATCTGAATAGAACTCTTGAAGGAGAAAACTTCTGTTTCAGCTATTCACCTTTGGATAAAACAACCATTCACAATGCCAACATTTTAGGGGCGCATCTTCTTGCCCGAACAGCTTCATTCACCGGTGATGATGCACTCAAAAAAACAGCTGGTGATTCAATACAATTTGTAATCGATCATCAAAATAGTGATGGGTCCTGGTATTACGGCACCCAAGCTCATCATAAATGGATCGACAATTTTCATACCGGTTTTGTTTTGGAAAGTTTGTTCGACTATATCAATTTCGCCTCTAAACGTGAACTGAGATCAAATCTTGTGAGAGGACTTAAATTCTATTGTGAGAACTTTTTCTTATCCGATGGCACTCCCAAGTATTACCACGATAGGATTTACCCCGTGGATATCCACAGCTGCGCCCAATCGATCATCACTTTGG
>DASWLN010000170.1:0-10095 GCA_036396115.1 Candidatus Zixiibacteriota bacterium | reverse complement strand
CTGTGGATTTTTAAAATAACACCCGGCGGTCTTCATCCTATTAGGAACCCTTATGCTTCTTTGGGCCAGGTTCTTTCTCATTTTGTCTTCTATGCTCTTACTATTTCCTTTTTTTAACTTAAAAACCACAGAAAGCAAAATATCTCGACTGGACTTCAGCTTGCTATCCCTGTAGCCAAATTCAAAGAAATCTTTTTTTACGTTTTCAATCCTGCCCGAAGAAGTTAAGACCACCCCCTGCTCTAATATATCTCCTATGCTTTGAGCGAAAGCTCCTGCATTCCCATACACCGCTCCACCCACTGTTCCCCAGATGCCAACTGCAAACTCCAAACCGGCAAGAGAATGTGTTTTGGCAATTGAGACTATATCTTTTAAAAGAGCGCCTGATTGGCAGATAATCCTATTCTTTTCAACCCTTATTCGATTACATTTATTTTTTATTACCAATCCCCGAAATTCCTTATCGCTTACCAATAAGTTACTTCCACCACCCAAAACAAAATAAGGGATGGAAAATCTTTTGCTAGCCAAAACCACCCTTATTAAATCTTCTGGCTTCTTGGCTGCGTAAAAGAGGTCGCACCTTCCTCCAATCCCCAGTGTGGTCCAATTGGCTAAATCCTCGCCAAACCTCACTTCTGGACCAGTCAATCCGACAAAATCCCTGTATTTTTTATGCTCTTTCACTAAGATGTCTCTTATATAATTATAAAGCTTAATATTTTAAAATCAAGCGAAAAATGGCTCAATTTGAAGTGGGCTTATCTTTAGGGGTATCTTTCTCTGGTTGTTTTTCCTTGTTTTTCAGCTCATCCAAGTAATTCATCTGTAGCTCATAAACTACATGCTCTAAAAGCCTTTTTTCCTCTTCGGAAAGATTCCCCTCGGTTTTGCTCTTAAGCATATCTAAGATATCTATGGAAAATTTAGCTTGCTCCAGATTGCGCTCCGTCTTTCCATTTAGAGGATTAATCAATTTCCCCAATTGTTGCATGGCTGCTGCCTGAAACATAAGCACCAGCTGAACGAAAAGAGCTTCATCCTCTGATATCTTCTTTTCCTGCTCCATATTTAGTTCCTATGGTGCCTTGTCTGCTAAATAAAAGTTGCATAATATAATTGAACGGTAAACCCATCTTGCCCTCAAGATGGGCCAAGGTGATTCCCGCTCTTTTAGGGCTCGCCTCACGGCGAAGCCGTGGGCAAGGCGGGAATACCGATGGAAACTATAAAATATATAACAAACATCAAATCCTCAAGTTAATACAAACGCATTAATTTGCGTTCAACAAATCTCCCCTCGCCCTCGCCTCGATTCGGCCCGCCTCGGCGAGCCATCGGCGAGACGGGCGAAGCGGGCCTCTTTTCCAAAGAGGGGTAAAAAAGACGTCTCCCCCTTTGAAAAAGGGGGATTTGATGGTTCGATATACTCACCATCCTGAGCAAAGTCGAAGGGAGGGGGATTTCAAGATAGATTGCATATTGCTCTAATATGTAACAACATTTAATGCGTTTGCTATAGTTGACAAAGCACTATGGGCTTATCGTTAGATAAAAGATCTATATGGCAAAATCGAGTATCTGTTTAAAAGACCGAGTTTCAATCCGCTGGTCTGCAATGGCATTTAAGATGCTGTTGCTCGAACAGAAGGCAACTCCTATGCCAGCATATTTGACCACGCATATATCGGATTCGCTATCTCCAACTGCAATTATATTGGAAAGCTCAATCCCATATTGTTCAGCAACTTGAAAAAGTGCATTGCTTTTACAAAAACTATGATTACAGATGCTTTTATCTTGTTTCATAAAAAAAGATGGAATCTTGACTTCGCCTGTGGCAATACCTTGAGAGAATTCGAGTTCGTTGGCTAAAGAAAAATCTGCTCCAACCTTATTTTTGATGTGGGCGGCAATGCAATCATAACTATCGCTGATGATGCCAACAATGTAACTACGTTTTTTTAACTCTTTAACTACCTCTATCGTATCGGAAACGATAGGAATATCGTCCGTCACGCTGAGCAGCTGAGAGATGTTTAAGCCCTTAAAAAGTTTGGCTATTAGTTTTGTACGTAGATATGGCTCTTGGTTCTTCGTTATGATATCGAGGAGCTGTTCTTGGAAACCGAAGGTGAGGGCAACTTTATCGATAAACCGACCATCTAGGACTGTGTTATCCATATCGAATATGACCATCTTCTTGAGAGTTGAGAGAGTTTCTTTTAAAGCGAATTCCATTTGGTCTCGGATGATGTTAATTGTGCCTAAGGAATCGAGACTGATATTCGGGTTATTGACTGCCTTTTTCAGAATGGCCTCTGCAACCTCTCTGGACATACGACCTAACTCTCGCCAGAGCTTCATCTTGTGTTTTATTGCTCCGATATTGACCTCTACTATCTTTGCCCCAAGCAGGTGCATATCAATTAATATGCCAATATCCACACCATAGCCGTTGTCAAATGTTATCTTCTCAAAATGTTCCCGCCTGCCTGCAATCATACCGCTCAAAGGTTGTGAGAAATGGCTGAGTTGAGGAAACAGTAAGTTTAAAAGTGGTTTTGCCACTAACTCCGTTACCCTTCCCGCTTCACGCTCAAATGTCGCCTTGACAAAATCAGCTTCGCCCCCAATGATAGGAAACACCATCTTCTCTATAGTATCTGGTGCGTAGTTTTCGATATCCCCATCTAAGAAAACAATTATTTCATTCTTCGAAACAAGAAGACCATCGCGCATAGACGCTCCCTTACCGATCTTGGTGCTAATTACGACCTTTGCGCCAGCATTTTTGGCTTCTTCAACTGTATTATCTATGGATTTATCATCCACAACTACAACCTCGTCCACAGATTGGGCTTGCTTAGCAAAGCGAACAACCTTGCCAATTGTCCTCTCTTCGTTAAGCACTGGTACCACTACACTAAGCATACAGATATTCTCTCCCCACTTATGTTCTTACACGGCATTTCGCAGAGTCACTCTGCTTTTTTCGGCTGCATCTGTTTTTTAGCCAGGTTCAGGTTATGCAGGGCATCCATCAGCTCCGCATCCACTTTCTTTAAAATCCTCTCCATATCATAATCCTGAACCTGCTCGATGAACTTCTTGATCGAGATCTCGCATTTCTCAACATCCAGAATTATTTTATCTAACTTCTTTCCATCCTGCATATTACCCCCTTCTAAATTTAAAAGTTAATTTATTCGACATAACGGGACTTAGCGATCCTTTCCGATATTCGACGCATATCCAAAATATACTGATTCATCACCACCTGCGCAATATCAAATGGATCAATTGAATAATCCTCCAATCCCTTAGCTTTCACCGGAACATTCTTGGAAGAGATATTTATTCCCATATGTATCTTGGTGGAAACAGGAGTCCTAACTGTGGTGGAAACAGTCAATTTGGCATCTCCATCATAAAGGTCATCTCCCCAGCGTTGTAAGACATCTCCTCCCAGACGGTGATTCAACTTGTCCTTCAAAATGGCTAGTAAAAGCTTCTGCCTTAAAATCGCTTTCTCCAGGTCCAAATCAAAATGCTCAATTACAAAATGAAGCATATTTTCGCTGTAGATTGTGCTTTTCTTTTTTAAGTGGTCCAAGGCTACCATATATTTTTCGGGGATTTCACAGGGACCGATGAAAGCCACGAAGCTATCTCCTAACAGATCATGGTTTTTATAGGCCCATTGCGAAAGAAGCTGCTCACCAGTGAACTTAATCTTCTCCTGAATAAAAAGAAATTTCATATGCTTTTCCTTTTTTGAAGTTTATCCTACTTCGATTAAGCTAAACTTGTTTTTGTATTTGGCGGTCAGGTTATTTTTGACCATCCAATTCCTTTCACTTCTAAGATATGGGTCTTCTTCAACTAACTTGAAAGCTTGCTTGCGGGCCTGATATAAAAGGTCCATATCACCCACCAAGTCCGCTATCTTGAAATCCGGCAGACCATGTTGTCGGGTGCCGAAGAATTCTCCCGGACCTCTTAGTTTCAAATCCACTTCCGCTATTTTAAAACCGTCCGTGGTGCTGACCATAGTATTCAGTCTTTGGTGTGCTTCCATGGACGAATTTCCCTCAGTTAGAAGGAAACAATAAGATTGCTCTTCTCCCCGACCAATTCTTCCCCTCAGCTGGTGCAACTGGGACAAGCCAAATCTGTCTGCATGTTCGATTAACATTAAGGTAGCATTGGACACATCCAACCCCACCTCGATGACTGTGGTGGTAACCAGAATATCGTACTTTCCGCAACGAAAATCACGCATTATTTTCTCCCTCTCCTCGCTTTTTATGCGGCCATGAATTAAGGCCAATTTCAGCTGAGGGAATATCTTCTCCTGCAAAAGATGAAAACTTTCAGTGGCGGCTTTCAGGTCCGCCTTTTCAGATTCCTCCACTAAAGGATAAACGATATAAGCCTGCCTGCCCTTATTTATCTCCTCCATCAGAAACTTATATAATTCCTCCGGTGAACTTTTCTTCCACCAAACAGTGCGGATGCTTTTTCTTCCAGGTGGCATCTGGTCTATAACTGAGACATCTAAATCGCCATACAAGGTTAGGGCTAAAGTTCGGGGGATCGGGGTAGCGGTCATAACCAAAACATCAGGCAGGATTCCCTTTTTTCTAAGTTTTGCTCTCTGCACTACTCCAAAGCGATGCTGTTCGTCAATCACCACCAGCCCTAACTTATGGAAAACGACTGATTCCTGAATCAAAGCATGAGTGCCCACAATAATCTGCACTGTTCCGTTTTCTATTTTTTGAAGTATGTTCTCTTTTTGATTTTTCTTAACTGAACTGGTCAAAAACACAACCCCCAAACCGAGCTTCTCTAATAGAGAACGGATGTTTATAAAATGTTGTTCTGCTAAGATTTCAGTAGGAGCCATGAGAGCAGCCTGATAACCGCTTTCCACTGCAATAAGCATAGCTATCAAAGCTACTATGGTCTTGCCTGAGCCGACATCTCCCTGCAATAGGCGATTCATGACCTTGGTGGAGGTCATATCTTCTGATATCTCACGCAGGACTTTCTCCTGTGAAGGGGTAAGTTCAAAGGAGAGTCGATCTAAAAGTTTTCTCACTAAGCTGTCTGAAGGTTTAAAAACAATCCCACCCTGTTTTTGATTTAGCTTTTTCTTACGCAATGCCATCATAAGCTCAAAAAAGAAAAATTCATCAAAAGCTAACCTCTGCCGGGCTTTACTTGCCATCTCCAAGTTGTCTGGAAAATGGATATTTCTTATAGTTTCCGGCAACGGCATAAGCCCAAGCTCAGTTATGATCTGGTCAGGTAATTTCTCGGATATTAGGGATTCGGTTTTGCTCAAGAGTGGGTTTAATATCCTCCTTAAGCCCCGGCTATCCAAACCGAAGTGCTTGAAATCGGCACTCGAAGGATAAACCGGAATAACTCTGCCAGTATGAATCAGCTCCTCGTCTCCTTCAGATATCCGTTCGAATTCCGGATGCGCCATTTGTAAACCATAATAGAACCTAACTTCACCTGAAGCGATTATCACATCTCCCGGCTCAAACATATTTGTAATATAGTTCATCCCTCTGAACCAGACCAAAGTAAGACTGCCGGTCTTATCCTCTATTACCGCCTGGAATCGAGCAATTCTCCCTTTCTTCGTCTCGTACCCAACTACCCTCCCTACCACTGTGGCAACAGAGTTCGCCTTAAGTTGGTCAATTGGGGTAATGGTGCTGCGGTCAAGATATTTTCGGGGAATATAGTAAAGCAAATCCTCTACTGTCCTAATTTCTTGTGAAGCCAAGACCTTTGCTCTTTTGGGCCCTATGCCTTTAAGATATTGGGCCGGGCTATCCAGTTTCAGAGGAATCGACTTTTTTATAGATTTGAGTGTGGTTTGCATCCGCTTTCTAATAAAAAGCTCTTTTAATCAACTGTCAAGGACTTTTGATTTTAGGGAAGCTTATCTTTTTAAAAAAGAAGGCTGGTGTATGTCTGTTTGTCATTCCTGCCCCTGCTTCCGCAGGGATAAACTCCAGCAGGAATCCAGAAGAGAAGAAGTAAGTATGGATCCCCGATTAAACCCTCGGGGATGACAAAGCGTAGTAGGGGCAATTCATGAATTGCCCCTACAAACAACAAGAACCACGCCTATAAAGGCGTGGGTATCTATGAAACTATCGCGTTTGTTTGTCATTCCCGTCCCGCCAAAGGCGGGAGGAATCCAGCTTGATGGCTTTTAGTTATAAAAACAAAATGGATTCTTGCACGAGTTCTGTATCTCGAGATAAGTCATTGATTTTTCGTAGGCCAGGCACCCTGCGTGAATTCTGCATCTTGAGACCCAACCACTTTGCTGGACTTTTTCAGCCGTCTCTTTGGGCTCACTCGGGTCTGATATTGAAGATTTGATTCGGAGAAATGTGTTGACTTGACTGACAAGGAATATTAGATTTACCAGAACAATTAGTTTAAATTTCATTCCCGGATGAACTTCCCTAACAAACTGACCATAGCTCGCATATTTCTTGCTCCCATTTTCATGGTCTTCTTCTTAATCAAGGATGTCTATTTAGGGTATCTTGCCACGCTGGTCTTTTGTTTGGCAGCGGCAACTGACCTGTATGACGGATATTTAGCCAGAAAGACCGGGGTCATCACCGGATTCGGCAAATTTATGGATCCGCTGGCAGATAAGATACTCACCTCGGTTGCCCTTATCTCTTTTGTAGCGTTGGGTTATGTCGAGACTTGGATAGTTTCGGTAATCATAGTGAGGGAGTTTTTGGTAACCGGTTTGAGAAGTTTGGCTGCTTATAAGGGATTGGTGATAATGCCCAGCATCCCGGCTCAGTGGAAAACCGCCTTGCAGATGATAACTATCATAATCATTTTATTGTTTATTAATCTGAAATCTACCCTGGTCCCTCTGGGATACCATTGGAGGATATTTGACCAAGCCCTAAGTATCAGGTTATTTAATATCATGGTCTTTGTGCTTATGCTTATGAGCGTTGGCACCGGAATTGATTATTTAGTCAAGAACGCCCCCCTTTTAAAGGGAGTATTGAAATAGATTGCCCAAATCTATAATCAAAATCTTAGCCACTTTCTTCTCGGTTGGATATTTTCCAATAGCTCCGGGAACCTTAGCCAGTTTAGTGACATTGGTTCTTGCCTGGTTCTTGTTGCCACAAGAAACTATAATAAATCTATTTGTCTGTTTAGCCATTATCCTTGTGGCTGTATGGTCAGGCACTAAGGCAGAAGAGTTTTGGGGAGAGGACAATAGGAGAATAGTAATCGATGAGGTGGCTGGGATGCTGGTTTCGATATTTCTGGTGAGCAGAAGCATCAGATTGTATTTAGCCGCATTCCTTTTGTTCAGATTTTTTGATGTGCTTAAACCCTTTCCTATAAGAAAATTGGAGAAGTTAAAATCCGGCTGGGGAGTAACCACAGATGATATAGCAGCTGGGGTATACGCTAACATAACTCTACTTCTTTTACTTTATTTAAGGAACATTTTAAAAACTTAAGGAGAATTTAAGAAAATGAGGGCAGAAATCATAACTATCGGAGACGAAATTCTATATGGTCAAACAGTTGATACCAACGCCACCTTTATCGGACAAAGGTTGACTCAACTAGGAATTGAGGTAGCCTTACGCACCAGCGTAGGCGATGATATTGAAAAGATAGGCCAGGCCATAAATAATGCCCGGTCCCGGGCGGACCTGATAATAACCACTGGTGGCTTGGGCCCAACAGATGATGATTTGACTAAAAAAGCCATTGTCAAGGTTTTTAAGAGAAATCTGATATTTCACGAAGAGATACTCAAGAAAGTGGAGGAGGGTTTTGTTAAGCGTGGAATGAAGATGCCCAAGATAAATCAAAACCAGGCACTGATTCCACAGGGAAGCAAGACTATAGATAACCATTGGGGTTCAGCCCCGGGCATATTCATTCAGGAGGATAAATTGTTGTTTTTTGCCTTGCCTGGAGTTCCCTTGGAGATGAAGACTATGTTGGATGAGGGAATACTGCCAATCTTAAGGGAGACGATTCCACAGATTACTACTCTGCATAGAACTCTCAGAACCACCGGCATAGCTGAATCCGCCATCTACGAGAAAATAAAAAGGATTGTTAAATCAAAAAGCCCAATAAAGTTTGCTTTCTTGCCGAGTTTTTTGGGGGTGGATATTAGATTGACCATCACTTCCCCGAATATAAAAGAGGCTCAGGAGAAAATAGCGGAAAGAGAAAGAAAACTAAGGGAGATTTTGGATGAATACATATATGGGACAGATGACCAGATTTTGGAAGGGGTGGTGGGAGAGCTGCTTTTGAAAAAGAAAATGGCTCTTGCCACAGCCGAGTCCTGCACTGGTGGCTTATTGGGAGTCAAAATCACTAATATCTCCGGAAGCTCGAAATATTTTGAAAGGGGAGTTATAACTTACAGCAATCAGGCGAAAACGGACTTACTTGGAGTCCCCAAGCAATTAATAGAAAAGTATGGTGCGGTTAGTCAGGAGGTGGCAGTTTCTATGGTAGAGGGAGTGAGAAAATTGGCAGGAGTTGATATTGGAATATCCATTACCGGAATTGCCGGACCTGCGGGCGGAACCGCTGAAAAGCCGGTGGGCTTGGTTTATATTGGGCTTGCTTCCAAGGACAGTTCATTTGCGGAAAAATTCCAGTTCGGGGAGGAGAGGGAAACTAATCGTCAAAGGGCTGCTCAAGCTGCCTTGAATATGTTAAGACTGTATCTAGTAAAATAGATGAGAACCTTCATTGCCATTGAACTTCCTTCAGATACCAAGGAAAAGATAGAAGAAGCTATCTCCCCTTTTAGAAAGCTGAATTTATCTGTGTCCTGGGTTAAGTCTAAGAACCTTCACTTGACCTTGAAGTTTTTAGGCGAAGTGGATGAGAAAAAAGTAGATGATATAGTTTTGGCTTTAGAGCAAGCGGTAAAAGGGAAAGAAAAATTTGAAATGGATTTGAAAGATTTTGGGACTTTCCCTAATCTTAAAAGACCCAGAGTTATCTGGATAGGTATAGAAAAGGGCAAAGAGAGCTTGATAGTGATACAAAATGAGATTGAGAAGGAGCTTTCCAAATTGGGCTTTCCTCAAGAAGAAAAAGGGTTTTCGCCACATCTGACCATAGGTCGGGTTAAATCCGCTGAAGGAATTGAGAGATTGACAGAACAGATAAAAAATGTTAACTTTGTGGTTGAGGATATAGAGGTGGGTGAGGTAGTTTTAATGAGAAGCCAGCTTCATCCGCAGGGTGCGGCTTATACCCCTATAAGAAAATTCAAATTAAAATAGAAGGTGAGGGAAAATGGATAAGGATATCATTCAGGGAAAGAACAAAGCATTGGAGCAGGCGGTAAGCCAGATAGAAAAGCAGTTTGGCAAGGGCTCGATTATGAAGTTGGGGGATAAGCCAATTAGTGCCGAGATCGGCATTATCCCCACCGGCTCAATCGGTCTGGATGCGGCTCTAGGAATAGGTGGAATACCCCGCGGTAGAGTGATTGAAATATTTGGGCCAGAAGCTTCTGGTAAAACTACCCTGGCTTTGCATATCATTGCTGAAGCCCAAAAAAGAGGTGGTACTGCTGCTTTCATAGATGCGGAGCATGCCCTGGATTCGGCTTATGCCAAAAATTTAGGCGTGGATATTGATAATCTTATGATTTCCCAGCCGGACACTGGAGAGCAAGGTTTGGAGATAACGGAGACTCTGGTGAGAAGTGGAGCGGTGGATACCATCGTGATTGATTCAGTTGCGGCTTTGGTTCCCAGGGCGGAGATCGAGGGTGAGATGGGTGATTCACATATGGGCTTGCAAGCCAGATTAATGTCGCAGGCATTAAGGAAACTGACCGGAACTATAAGCAAATCCAGGACCAGCGTTATTTTCGTTAACCAGACCCGAATGAGAATTGGAATAATGTTCGGCAACCCGGAAACCACCACTGGGGGGATGGCTCTGAAATTCTACTCTTCTGTCAGAATAGATATAAGAAGAATATCCAGCCTCAAAGAGGGGCAAAATGTGGTTGGCTCT
>DASWLN010000169.1:0-2903 GCA_036396115.1 Candidatus Zixiibacteriota bacterium | reverse complement strand
ATGCCACTTGCCCTTTTGTTAAAGCTGCCCAGGAGAAAGCAGCCTTGCTTAAAAGGCAGGGTTATCAGGTGGTGGTGATTGGTGAGAAAAATCATCCAGAGGTGCAGGGGATTGTGGGGTATGCCGGGAAGGGGACTATAGTCATAGATCAAAATGAACATTTCCCTAATCTATCCAGGTTCAAGAAGTTAGGGATAGTGACACAAACTACCTACAATTTTGATGCTTTCTCCAAATCGGTATCTAAATTACTAAACTCCGCTAAGGAGATAAAAATATTCAATACCATCTGCAACGCCACAGCTGATGCCCAAAAGAATGCTTTGGATTTAGCTAAAAAAGTGAACTTGATGATAGTGGTGGGTGGATATAATTCAGCCAATACCTCGCGTCTGACGCAATTGTGCAGAGGAGCAAGCAGAAAAACTTACCATATAGAGACTGCGAACCAGTTAAAGAAAAAGTGGTTTAAGGGGGTAAAGAAGGTGGGAGTGACAGCTGGCACTTCCACTCCGGACTGGATCATCCGAGAGGTAGTTAGTAAAATCAAGGAGATGGGAAATTAGAACTTTCATGCCCTTCGGGGCAAATTCAATATAAAGGAGGCGTTACAAGCAATGGCGCAAGAGAAGACCAAGAAGTTGAAAGGTAAAGATGAAAGGAAAGGGGGTGAAAAGAAGACCAAGTCGGTTGGGAAGCTGAAGAAAGCCCCCAAAAAGAAGGTTTCCGCAAGTAAGGAGAAAGGACTAAAAGGGAAAGTTGCTTTAGAGGTAAAAGCGGTGGAGCTCGAAAAGAAGCCGATTAGAAAAAGGGCAACCAAAGCTACCAAAGAGGCAGGAAAAGAAAAGCCAGAGCAGAAGCCCACGTTGATTCTCCCAATGAAGGAATTGGAGAGGGAGGAGGGATATACTCCTGAGGAATATGAAGAGATGGCTAAGATGTATGATTCCACTATGCATGACATACGGGAGGGAGAGCTGGTTACCGGCAAAGTGATTGCAGTGACCAAAGAGGATGTGATAGTGGATGTTGGTTTTAAGTCCGAAGGGGTTATTCCCATTTACGAATTCGGCGATACCCCGAATGTGCAGGTTGGGGAGCAGGTCGAAGTTTTCTTGGAGGCGGTTGAGGACCAGGATGGGCAGCTGGTTCTTTCCAAGCAGAAAGCAGATTTCATGCGGGTTTGGGATAGAGTTAAAGATGCTTATGAAAAGGGAGCTCTGGTGGAGGGGAAGCTCGTTCGCCGAATAAAAGGTGGAATAGTGGTGGACGTTTATGGAGTGGAGGCTTTTCTGCCCGGCTCGCAAATTGCCTTACGTCAAGTTCAGGACTTCAATGCCTTGATTAATAGGAAAATGGAGCTGAAGGTCATAAAGGTCAATAAGATGAGACGCAATATCGTGGTCTCACGTCGGTCAGTTCTGGAGGAGGAGAGAGAAAAACTGAGAGCTAAACTCTTAGGTGAAATTGAGACCGGTCAGGTGTGGGAAGGACTGGTGAAAAACATCACCGATTTCGGCGTTTTCATGGACCTGGGAGGAGTAGACGGACTACTGCACATAACGGATATGTCCTGGGGAAGAATTAGTCATCCGAGCGAATTGGTAGCCTTAGGGGATAAGATAAAAGTCAAAATATTGGACTTCGACAAGAAGACCGGCCGGGTCTCCTTGGGCTTAAAACAGCTAACTCCTTATCCTTGGGAGAATATCGAGCAGAAATACCCAGTTGGCAGCAAGGTTAAAGGGAAGGTAGTTTCTGTGACCGATTATGGCGCTTTCGTTGAGTTGGAAAGGGGAGTAGAAGGGTTAATTCATATCTCAGAGATGTCTTGGACACAGCACATCAAACATCCTTCCAAATTGGTGGGAGTGAGTGATATCGTGGAGGTGATGGTGCTCTCCGTGGATAAAGAGAATGAGAAGGTATCCCTGGGCTTAAAGCAATTGGAGCCCGACCCCTGGCAGAGTTTAGAGCAAAAATACCCGGTTGGCTCGAAAGCTGGTGGAAAAGTCAGGAACCTGACCGCTTTCGGTGCGTTTGTGGAGCTGGAAGAGGGGATAGACGGCCTGATTCATATTTCCGATATGTCCTGGACCAAAAGAATTCAGCACCCGGGCGAAGTCCTGAAAAAGGGAGACCGGGCAGAGGTGGTCATCCTCAGCATTGATAAGGAGAATCGCAAGGTTTCATTGGGATATAAGCAGCTGAAACCTGATCCTTGGCCAGAGCTGGCAAAGAAATTCATCATAGGAACCCAGACCAGAGGTAAGATATCGCGTCTTCTGGATCGAGGAGTGATAGTTGAACTGGAAGGTGAAGTTGAAGGTTTTGTTCCTACCAGTCAATTAGGCAAGGAGGACCTTTCCAAGCCGGCGGATGCCTTTGCAGAGAAGGAAGAGTTGCCTTTGAGGGTGATAGAGTTTGACCAAGGTGAGAAGAGGATCGTCCTTTCGGTGAACGCCTATTACGAAGGAAAAGAAAGGGCTGAGTTTGAGGAATACCTGACAAAACATCCCATTAAAACGGTGAAACTCGAGGATGTGGTGACCGAAATCCCCAAGGTTGAACCACCCATAACTCAGGAGCAGAAGCCAATAGATCAGTCGCCTCCGGCTGAAGGGGAACAGGGGACGGCTGGTTAGGTAGATTTTTATGCCAATGGAGAAAAAGGGATGGTGGTTGCCATCCCTTTTTGTTCAGATGAGAAAAGTTTGTTTTTTCACTATTGGGTGTAAGCTCAATCAATATGAGACCCAGGCTATATCAGAGGGATTAGAAAAGCTCGGATTTCAGAGGGTCAATTTTGGAGAGAAAGCCGACTTATACCTTATCAATACCTGCACAGTAACTGCCCAGAGTGACCGCTCTGCTCGCCAAACCATATATAGAGCCAAGAGATT
>DASWLN010000168.1:0-138818 GCA_036396115.1 Candidatus Zixiibacteriota bacterium | reverse complement strand
TTTTGATTTATCCATTGGTCCTCCAAGATCATAATCTGCGCATCAAATATCTTAGCGTGGTCCGGATCGATTCGCCGCTCCACCTTATCCCTTAGATTGATCATTTCCCTTTTAGTCTCAGCCAGAGCCTTCTTGAACTTGAGAAGCTCCTTGCCTATCTCCTCTTCCTTCAGCTCTTGCTCCTTGGCTTCAACTATCTTTCTATCAAAGAGGAAAGTCTCACCGATTACAATTCCCGGAGATGCGGACACTCCTTTTAAGAGGATATTTTTTTGTGCCTGCTTTTCCAAGGTCACTCCTCTCCAAATTTACTCAAGACAACCTCAACCAAAGCCGCCACCGCCTCATTCTCATCTTCTCCTTCGGCTCTTATGATAAGAGTGCTCCCCTTCTCCGCCGCCAACATCATCACCCCCATTATGCTCTTCCCATTTACCTTTTGCCCTTCTTTTTCAAGGGTGATCTCAGACTTAAACTTGCTGGCTTTTTGCACGAAGATAGCAGCTGGCCGGGCGTGTAATCCCAATTTATTGATTATTTCCACGTTTCTCTCTATCAATTTTTCTCCCTATTCAAGCCCGGGCAAACACTTTTCCGGGCAACTGTTTGACTAACCCCTTGAGCTCCAAGGAAAGAAGAAAAGAGAGCGCCTCGGAGCTACGCAGCCCTAATTCTTTGGAGATTTTGTCGATGTGATATGGCTCAATGGACAAGAGCTTGAATATGTCTTTTTCCTCTTTGGGCAGGTCCTGCTCCACTCTCTCTATTCTTTCTTTTTTAGCTGAAGCATTAGTCAATTCATTCAGCTCAACTAAGATATCTTCCACTGAACTAACTAATTTCGCTCCTTGTTTGATCAACTCATTAGTCCCTTTGCTCCCCTGAGAACGTATATCTCCCGGAACAGCAAATACTTCCCGATTCTGCTCCAAGGCGTGCCGGGCTGTCAAGAGCGCTCCGCTTTTGGGACCAGCTTCGACAATCACTATGCCTAAGCAAAGTCCACTTATCACCCTATTCCTCTGGGGGAAATTGGTTGCCTCCGGCTTCGTCCCTAAGAAGAACTCCGATATGACCGCCCCGTTTTCCGCTATCCCGTCTGCCAATTTTCTATTTTCCGGAGGATAGATTATGTCCAGACCGCTTCCTAAAACCGCAAGTGTCCTTCCACCTGCTTTTAACGCGGCCTGGTGGCTAATTGAATCTATGCCTCGAGCTAAGCCACTGACTATGGTTATGCCGCGAGAGGCTAATTCCTCCACCAGACTCTCGGTAACCATTCTTCCATAAGAGCTCGCTTTTCTTGAGCCAACTACTGCTATGGCTTTTTGATCTTCCGATCTTATTTCCCCCCTGAAAAAAATCAAAGGTGGTGGGTCGTATATATTTTTCAAACTTTTAGGATATTCTTCGTCAAAGAAAGTCAAAATCTTGAATTTCTTCTTTTCAGCTAAACTAAATTGTTCTTGTGCTAACTTCCAGTTGACTTGGTGTTTGATATTATGGGCAATTTTATCTCCTATGTCTTCCACTCTGGTCAGCTCTTTTAGAGAAGCACCTAGCGCCTCTTTGGCAGAGCCGAATTTCCTTACTAGAGAGATTATCCTTTGAGTCCCTACCTCCGGCACGGAGTATAAGGCTAAATACGAGAGAACGTCCTGGCTCAATTTTCCCCTTCCACAAGAAGAGTCAGTTTTAAAGAAAGAAAGTTCGCCAATTTCTTCACCCCTTCCCCATTAGCTGCTGAAATCTTGAAAACTGGAATTCCGCGCTTTGCCATCTTTATCTTTTTTCTTTGTTCCGGGAAGAGCAGATCGATCTTGTTCAAGGCCAAAACCGAAGGCCGGTCAAAAAGTTTTTTGTCAAAAAGTTTAAGCTCTTTTCTAATCTTGACAAACTCTCCGGATATGTCCGGTGAGGTAATATCAATTAGATAAAGCAAAATTCTAGTTCTCTGAATATGTTTGAGAAAATCAAATCCCAATCCTTTTCCTTGATGCGCTCCCTCAATTAAGCCGGGGATATCAGCCATTACGAAACTCTTACTATCTGATATTCTAACAATCCCCAAATTGGGGGACAGGGTAGTAAAAGGATAATCCGCTATTTTCGGTCGAGCCTGAGAAACTTTAGCCAAAAGGGTTGATTTGCCGGAGTTGGGAGGACCTACTATTCCTACGTCTGCCAAAAGCTTGAGCTCCAAAGATAGTTTTTTTCTCTCACCTTTTTGTCCCGGCTCTGCCTTTCTGGGCGTGCGATTGGTAGATGACTTGAAATGGCTATTTCCTTTACCTCCCTTGCCTCCATGGGCAATTATTATGCTATCATCGCCTGAAGTCAGATCAGCTAATATTTTATTTTCCTGTAAATCTTTTATTATCGTCCCCCCAGGAACATTTATGATTATATCTTTTCCTCTGATGCCCGACCTGTTGCCTCCCTCTCCGTTTCCTCCTGTCTGGGCTTTATAGACCTTTCGGTATCTCAAGTCTATAAGGGTAGAAAGGTTGGGATTGACTTTTATTATTACATTTCCGCCATCCCCCCCATCCCCGCCATCTGGTCCACCCTTGGGAACATATTTTTCCCGTCTGAAACTCACACAACCATTTCCGCCATCACCCGCTTGTGCCAGAATCTCAACGTAATCAATAAACATCGCTAATTCAACTTTCTCGCATCAGTCCCAATAGCATATCCTTCAACACGCTCTTGTCGATATTCTTCTGCAACCTTCCTCCGAAGGCAACTGATATGTTACCGGTTTCCTCGGAAACAGCAACCACTACCGCATCTGACTCCTCGGTTATTCCCACGGCGGCACGATGCCTCATCCCGTATAGTTTGATGTATTGCGGGTTTTGGCTTAAAGGAAGAGTGCAGGCAACTGCTACGATATTCTCTCCGGAAATGATGGCTGCCCCGTCATGCAAAGGAGTATAAGGGGTGAAAAGGGTGACTAAAAGCTCACTTGAAACCTGAGCGCCCAGTTCCTTGCCGGTCTCAGCGAAGTCCTTTAAGCCGATGTCTCTTTCCAAAACGATTAAGGCTCCATAGCGCAGTTCCGCTAATTTGATGGCGCCCCTCACCACCTCATCCAGAGTTTTCTCTTTTTCATAGCGGAAGAACATGCGGATGAATTTGTTGTGTCCTATCTGAGCGAGCGCTCCTCTTAATTCCGGCTGGAAGACTATGACTAAGACTATGATTCCAACTGTGGCGATATTGCTGATGAGCCATTTCAGTCCCTCCAATTGAAACCAGAAAGCGATAAATGAGACTAAAATGACCAAAAACAAGCCAATCACGATTTGAACCGAACGAGTCCCTTTCATCAAGATTAAAAGCCGATAGAACAAAAACCAGACAATCGCCACATCGATCAAGTCCACTATTCCGAATTTGATAAAACCAACCTGAAAAAGCTCCATAATTTTTTAATTTGTCTTTTTTAATTTTTAATTTCTTATAATCGTATCCACCAGGCGAACTACTCTTAGACTTTCTTTGACATCATGCACCCTGACTAGGTTTGCACCATTCATTATGCTCACAGCCAGACCGGCTAAGCTCCCTTCTAATCTTTGCTCCACCGGAAGGTCAAGTAATTTGCCGATAAATGACTTCCTTGATGTGCCCACCATTATTGGCTTGCCCAATTCCCCAAACTCTTTTAGGTTTCTTAATATATTCAGGTTATGTTCTACTTTTTTCCCAAAACCGATGCCCGGGTCGATTACTATCTTATCTTTTTTTACTCCGGCTTGTTCCGCTAATTTTATGCTTTCTTTCAGATAAGTTTTTATTTCCTCAATTAAATTATCATAATGTGGATTCTCCTGCATATTCTTGGGAGTCCCCTGAATGTGCATCAAAACTATTCCTGCATCATATCCGGCTGCCATATCTGCCATATTTTGGTCGAACCTTAAGGCGCTGATGTCGTTTATTATCTCCGCACCAGCATCCAGAGCTCTTTGGGCAACTTCCGATTTATAGGTATCTATGGAAATGGGGATGCTTGTGCTTTTGACCAAATCCTCTATCAAAGGAATAACCCTTTCCAATTCCTCTTCTAAGGGAACAGCTTCTGAGCCAGGTCGAGTTGACTCCCCACCAATGTCGATGATATCTGCCCCTTCCTCTGCCATTTTTAAAGCCTGCCTTTTGGCATCCTCAAATTTGAAAAATTTACCCCCATCCGAAAAGGAATCCGTGGTAACATTGAGTATTCCCATAATATGAGTGCGAGAGGACAGGTCTATTTCTTTAGTGCAGAGCTTCAGCTTGAAATCGACCTCCTTATTTATTTATGAAAGACAAGTCAGAATACCCCCGTAGGGGGGATGAATGACATTTCTATAAGTTCCCTCTCCCTTGGGGGAGAGGGTTAGAGCCTGCCCTAAAGCGAAGCGAAGGGGTGAGGGGGATAGCGAAGATGATTCTGACCCTCTCTCCGCCTTTGGCGAGATTTTCAACTTAGTCCTCCCCCTCAAGGGGGAGGAGATGTTTTGGATGCCCGCTCTTTGGGCGGGGAAGTTCACTCTTTATCAAACCCAAAGCCTCAGCCCGGATATTGGACTTCTTCATTACACCCCTTATGGCTGAGGTGATAGTTGAAACTCCTTGCTTTTTTAAGCCCCGCATCGTTAAACACAACTGTTCCGCCTCAATTATCACCAGAACCCCTTTGGCTTTTAAACCTCGCATTAAAACATCAGCTATCTGGGAACTTAACCTCTCCTGCAATTGAGGCCTTTTGGCTATAATTTCAACTACTTGGGCTAAGTGCGAAAAGCCGGTTACTTTATTTTTCTGAGGAATATAGGCAATATGGACTTTGCCGAAGAAGGGGAGAAGGTGATGCTCGCACATGGAATAAAAAGGTATATCCCTGGCAATTATCATCTCATCCTGATTAGGAGTATTATAAATTTTAAGCTCTTTTTGGGGGTCGATTCCCAATCCGGCAAAAATCTCTTCGTATAAATCTGCCACTCTTCGAGGAGTATCTTTTAGACCTTCCCTTTGAGGGTTTTCCCCTGCCCCCTCCAAAGCCAGTCTTATCCCTTCCTCAATTTTCCTTCGGCTTATCTTTCTTGTTTTCATTTTCATTATTGGATTTTCCTGGTTCCAGCTTCTCTCCTTTGAGGATTCTATCAATTTGCTCACCATCCAAGATCTCTTTTTCCACAAGCGCCTTGGCTAAAGTATGCAATTTCTCTTGATTTCCCTGAAGGAGATTAGTGGCTTTAGCTTCTGCCTCCTCCACTATCTTCCTCACCTCAGCATCTATCTGTTTGGCGGTCTCCTCGCTGTAATCTCGATGCTTGGCTATCTCTCTACCTAAAAATATCTCTTCTTCTTTCTTACCAAAGGTCAGAGGTCCCAACTTCTCACTCATCCCCCATTCGCAAACCATCTTCCGAGCCAATTCCGTTGCCCTTTCCAGATCATTACCCGCGCCGGTGGTATATTGATTGAATACCAATTTCTCAGCCACCCTTCCACCTAAAAGCTGGGCTAATTTATTCTCCAAATATTCCTTGGAATGGGTATGCCTCTCATCTACGGGAAGATAATGGGTTAAGCCCAAAGCTAAACCCCGAGGGATTATGGTCATCTTATGCACCGGGTCTGAGCCGGGAATGAGCTTGGCTACCAGGGCATGACCTGATTCATGATAGGCTGTGGTTTTCTTCTCCTCCTCGCTTATCACCAGGCTCCTTCTTTCAACCCCCATCATAACCTTGTCCCTGGCATCTTCGAAGTCCTGTATAGTGACTCCATCCCGGTTATGACGAGCAGCTAAAAGGGCTGCCTCGTTGACCATGTTAGCCAGGTCCGCGCCGCATAAACCGGGAGTGCCTCGAGCTAAGATCGAAAGGTCCACCCCCTCCCCCAATTTTATCTTTTTCGTATGAACTTTAAGAATCCCCTCTCTTCCCTTGACATCTGGAATATCAACTATTATCTGCCTGTCAAACCTGCCGGGCCTAAGTAAGGCTGGATCCAACACATCCGGACGATTTGTGGCAGCCAAGAGAATTACCCCCTCATTTGATTCAAATCCATCCATCTCCACTAGAAGTTGATTTAAGGTCTGCTCTCTTTCATCATGACCTCCACCCAAACCCGCTCCCCTATGCCTTCCCACTGCATCTATCTCATCAATGAAGATGATGCAGGGTGCATTTTTCTTTCCCTGCTCGAAAAGGTCCCTCACCCGCGAGGCGCCCACTCCCACAAACATCTCCACAAAATCTGAACCGCTCATGCTGAAGAACGGCACTTCCGCTTCTCCTGCCACTGCCTTAGCCAACAAGGTCTTACCTGTGCCCGGCGCTCCCAAAAGTAAAGCTCCTTTGGGAATCTTCCCGCCCAACTTCTGGAATTTGCCCGGCTCTTTTAAGAACTCTATTATCTCCTGCAACTCCTGCTTGGCTTCGTCCGCCCCTGCCACATCCTCAAAAGTCACCTTGGGCCTATCTCCAGTTAAAAGCCTGGCTCTGCTTTTCCCAAAACTGAAAATTCCTTTGGAGCTTCCCTGCATCTGACGAAAGAGGAAAAACCAAAAGAAGGCTAAAAGCAAAATCCAGGGAAGGGAAGTTAAAAGCATTCCAGACCAGTTCACGCTGGCGGCCTGAGCTTCTATCTGTACACCTTTTTGCTGCATCTGGCTGATCAGCTCCTGACTCTCCACGGGCAGATATGTTCTGAAATGAGGATAGCTTTGGGTTCGGCCCCTATCAGATTTGCTTATCTCTTTTACAAACTCTCCTTCAACATTTTTCTCAATTACCAGGACGCTCTTGATATTGGACTGGAGGAGCTCTTGTTGAAACTCACTATAGCTGATATCAATTATATCTTTCCCCCCACGGGAGTAGTATTGGAACAAGAGGATAGATAAAACCAAAAGCGCGATCCAGAAGATCAGAGTTCTGCCTGATCTTTTCCACTGGAACTGATTCTTCTCCTGGTCCCTTGGGCTTCTCCTGTCATCTTCTTTTCTGTCCAATCTTATCTTCTTATCATCTTTTTGCATATGCATCACCCTCTATTTTTCTATCTTGGCTATGAAAGGTAGATTTCTGAATCTCTCATTCAAATCCAGCCCGTATCCCACCACGAACTCATCCGGGATATCAAAGCCGATATATTTTAAAGGTATAGACACCTCTCTTTTCTTTTTTTTATTCAGGAGAGTTATCACCTTTAGGCTCTTGGGTTGACGAGTTTTGAAATTCTTTATGATATAGTTCAAAGTTAAACCGGAATCAACTATGTCTTCCACAATCAATACATCCCTGTTTTGAATATTGACGCTTAAGTCTTTAAGTATCCTCACAATGCCGCTGGCACGTGTGGAAGAACCATAACTTGTCACCGAGATGAAATCAACCTGATGATGAATTTTAAGGTTTCTGGTCAAGTCCGCTAAGAATACGAAACTCCCTTTCAGGATGCCAACCAAAATCAGGTCTCTTTTGATATAATCTCTCGAAATCGTTTGGGATAGTTTCTTTACTCTTTTTTGAATTTGGGATTTAGATATTATTTTCTTTACTTTTATTTTTTCCATCACTTTTAGTTTAGTTTTCAAGAAACGCTTCTATTTTTAAAACCTCTTTGGTATTGGAGTTGACTTTAAATCTATCGTCGATTCTCTGTCCAATCACCCAGGCGATTCTGTTCTTTGAAGTTAAAAGGAAAATCTCATCCCTTTCCATTCTCGGAACTTTCAAGTCAATTAAGAAATCAGCTAAGGTTTTGCTGCCCCCAAGCCCCAAAGGTATAAACCAATCCTTATTTTTCCTGTGCCTTAACCCAAACGGAGAAGATAACTTATCCCAATCCAGATAGGCGATCCACGGGCTGTTTGACTTTATCTTTTTGGGCAGCTTAGGTCGCTGAATGACCTCTGATTTTAACTTTAGATTATCAATTTCGAGTTTGCCCGGAAGTTTGACCCAATGCGCCTTAGCTGGTTTTCTTGATTTATACACTATCAGGGCATCAGATGAGACTTCAACCCAGATGTTCTTACCCAACTCCACCCTCTTTCCCGCTTTTCTTTCCTCCAGGAGACCAGTCGCTCTTTGAACTATGGAAAAGGATGGAAAATCCAGATCGCCGCTTAAGCGATTGAAAGCTAAGCGGATGACATTTGTCTTTAAATATATATCATAACCAATCAGTTTTTTTAAATCAAGCACTATTTTCTCGCTATCTTGGCTTGAAACTGCATCCCTGAATGCTTTTTCAATCTGATTCGTAAGATAATCTTTCTCTTCTGACAAAAGTTGAGCTGTCCGGGCTAAAACCTCAACTATGTTGGGATTGAACTCCTTTTTGATTAAGGACAAAAGTTTCAACCTGACCCTATTTCTTAAATAATCCATATTGAAGTTAGACCAATCAACTCTCCACTCCCAGAGATTATCTTTCAGGAAATTCTCTATCTCCTCTCTTTTCGTTTGAATAAGAGGTCGAATGAGTTTTCCTCTGACTGCCGGTATGCCGCACAAACCCAATGGTCCCGAGCCTCGGATTAAGCGAATCAGGATGGTTTCAGCCTGGTCATCTAAGTTATGCCCTAAAGCAACTTTGTCGGCTTTGGTTTTATTGGCTATGCTCTCTAAAGCAGAATAACGCATTTGACGGGCACAATCCTCAATTGATATTTTCTTCTTCTGGGCTGTTTTTTTAACTTCAATTGATTTGGAAAAACATTTTAAATTCAGTTTTTCAGATAAAGCTTTGACGAATTTTTCATCTTTATCTGACTCGCTAGCTCTAAGCTGGTGATTTATATGTCCCACTATAAGCTTAATCTTAAATATATCTTTAAGCAGATTTAGAGTATGCAAGAGGGCAACTGAGTCCGGTCCACCTGAAACCGCAGCCAGAACTTTATCGCCCTGTTGCAGCATTTTGTAGTGCTGGATGGTCTTTTCGACCTTTTTTACAAAAGAGTTTTTGACTTCCATAAGGTTAGCTATTTTTAGGTGGATTAAGAGGTTATTGCCGAACGCCGTTTTCGGTCATTGCGAGGATCCTGCCACAGGCGGGAAACGAAGCAATCTCTTTTTCGAATCGAGATTGCTTCGCCCCGATAAAATCGGGACTCGCAATGACAAATCTCTTACTTCTTCAATAAGCCCTTAATTAGTTATATAATAGGGGAGATTTGAAATTTTGTCAAACAAAAAGGGGCAGGAAAGATAACTTATGGTGGGTTTTGTTATTAAATTCTTTTTCCGATAGGCATAATCAAAATGGGCTCAACTTCACCCCCCAGCACTGAACCGTTCTGGTTCAGTGCCAGCACTTTTTTGACTTCGGCGTCATCAAATGCTCCCATCACAAAAGTGGAAAGATTCAGGCTTTCCACTTGCAGATAGATATTCTGGCAAACCGCCCCAGCTTCTATGTGAACATATCTTATTCCTCTTTGGTCGTATTTCTTTGTAGTTCTTCCATATATGGCGGTTATTATAATACTGACTGGAGTATTTTCTATATTTCTCCTGCCTCCCCCAGTAGCCAAATTCAATTCGCTTCTTTTATCTTTGTCAATTACTCTTATTAACTTGTGATTGGGTGCATCATAATGATAAATCCCCGGCTCCAAGCCCTCAACTTCACCCACTACAACATAGATTTCCAAAGGATACAATGCCCCGGCTGAAGGTGCGGTTCTTTTGCCATCTTTCGAAGTTATTCCTTGGCTCGCCCAAAGAATTTGGGAAAGTTCTTTCAAAGCTATAGCCCCCTCTTTAAAGCTTCTTCTCGAGCGGCGAGTGGAGAGAACTTCTTCAAAACTTTTTTGACCTTTTAGAGTGGGATTGGGCAAAGGTATTTCGTTTTGACCATTGGTGACGGGAAAGATAAAAAGAAATATTGCCAAAATTACAACCAGAAAGATTATCGAATGTTTCTTTTTCATAATTTTCTCCTCAATATTGAATATTTAACGTAGAGACAGGTCGCGACCTGTCCGTGCGGAAGGGATGCGGACAGAACACTGTTCTGTCCCTACAAAAACAAACCCGTAGGCGACATTCCGAAATGTCGGTTACTTAAACATATACCTTCTTCTATAAAAATACCAAAGCCACAGCGAACCGAGAATAAAAGATATCAAAAACCAAACAAAATCGCCTCCTGTTAAGAGAGCTATGAAAGAGGATATAATGTCAATAGGTATCAGTACAAATACTATATATAAGCCGAGCTTTCTTTTTTTCAAAACTAGGATTCCAGCCACAATCAAAATAACGGAGATAACCGCCAGGGCTATTATCTCAATGAGACCCGGACCAGCCCGCAATAAAGTGGATGCAATAAATGGTCCTAAAATGCCTAAAACTCCGACCATAATTGCCAAACCCGCCCAAAGAATTCCGAATCCAAAACCGAGACTGCAATACTTGCAAACAATAGCATTATCCTCTAATTCTTTCCCACATCTCGGACAAATCTTCATAAAACCCCCTTTCTATTTAATTTTTAGCCTACCCCCAAATCCTCCTCTCCAACTCTTCTCGTAAATCATCAATTTTAACTCTCACCTGCTCCATCGAATCCCTTTCACGCAAGGTTACGGTGTTGTCTTGTAAGGTTTGGGAATCAATGGTTATGCAAAAAGGTGTGCCGATTTCGTCCTGACGACGATAGCGTCTGCCAACTGCCCCACCTTCATCATAGAAGACATTAAAATGTGGTTTCAACTTTTTATATATATCTTGAGCAATCTCTGGCATATTATCCCTTTTCACCAAAGGTAGAATTGCCGCTTTTATCGGTGCGATTTTGGGGTCAAGCCGCAGGGCTACTCTTTTTTCACCTTTTACTTCCTCCTCGTAATAAGCATCCACTAAAAAGACAAGCAAGCTCCTATCCACTCCGGCTGAAGTTTCAATTATGTAGGGGATATATTTTTCTTTGGTCTGGTCATCAAAATAGGAGAGGTCTTTTCCAGTGGCTTGGCTATGACGGGAAAGGTCAAAGTCAGTTCGATTGTGAATCCCTTCTATCTCCTGCCAGCCAAAAGGGAAATTGTATTCTATGTCAAACGCATCCTTGGCATAAAAAGCCAATTCCTTTTTAGTGTGCTGATGAAGTTTTAAATTCTCTTCTCTTACACCCAAACCCAGATACCAATTCATCCTTTCGTTTTTCCAATATTCTAACCATTTCACATCCTCTTTGGGATGGACAAAGTACTGCATCTCCATCTGCTCAAATTCCCTCGAGCGGAAGACAAAATTTCCTGGAGAGATTTCATTGCGAAAAGCTTTACCTATCTGGGCAATGCCAAAAGGAATTTTCTGACGGGAAGGACCGAGCACGTTTAAGAAATTGACATAAATTCCTTGTGCGGTCTCAGGCCTTAAATAAGCGATGGAGGCATCATCCTCCACCGGTCCCAAATGAGTTTTGAACATTAAGTTGAATTGACGGGCAGAAGTCAACTCCCCTCCGCATTCAGGGCACTTGTTTTCTTTCAACTGGTCAGCCTTGAATCTTTGCTTACATTTCCTGCAATCAACCAAAGGGTCAACAAAGCCTGCCACATGCCCGGATGTTTCCCAAACTCTGGGATGCATAATGATGCTGGCATCGATTCCAACCACATCATTTCTTAGTTGAGTCATACATCTCCACCAATAATCCTTGATGTTTCTTTTAAGCTCAACTCCCAGAGGACCATAGTCCCAGCAACTATTTATTCCACCATAGATCTCGCTGGACTGAAAGACAAACCCCCTTCTTTTACAGAGTGAAACTATTTTCTCCATTACGTTATCCTTCTGATTCACTTATGCCTCCCGAATTTATACTTTTAAAGAACTCCATGGACTTCAAATCCTTTCCTCGACCAACATGAAAATCCAAAAAGTCCAGAATTCCACAGAGAACCTCATCTGACTGGCTTTCAGACATCTTGATCTTGCCAGCACTTTTCAAGGACAATCTCCTCAACTGGCTTGCCTTTTCTATCGAATCTCTTGTGAACTTAATGTAGAAGCCGTCATCTATCAAGCAGGAGGGACAAACCAATCCTCCCCTTTCCGGGTTAAAAAAAATGAATCTGTCTTTGATTTTTTTATCACAGGCTACACAATCCTCTAACTCGGGTTTGTATCCTAAAATGGTCACTAGCTTGAGCACATAACCCAATAAGATTTTTTTGAGATTGCTTTTCCCGGTGGATTCGATCTGGCTCAAGAAATCCAAGCTCAAGTCAAAAATCTTTGACGAGGACTCCTCCCAGGAAACCAGTTTATCCAGAAGCTCCATTCCGGTCGAGGCGATGGCGAACCTATCCAAATCCAGACAGAGTTTGTGAAAAGGATTAACCAGATCAACCTGGGAAAGAATGTAAAGCTCGGTATTCTCTCTTTTGTAGAAAACGATATTGATTTCTGAGAAATTCTCCAAACTTCCACCAAATCTGCTCTGGGGCAGTAGCATCCCCTTTGCCACCACCTTCATCTTTCCGAATTCCTTGGAGTAAAGAGTAACGATGCGGGAACTTTCTCTCAGGTTGATGCTTTTCAAAACTAAGGCAGAAGCTTTGCAGATGCTCATCTGGACAGGTCCTTGGGCTCTTTCTGCACGAACTTATAAAGTTTTTCCCCTTTTTTCACCATGCCATATCTTTCGCGGGCAATTCGCTCAATATAATCATGATCAGAGGTCAATTTTTGTTTTTCAACTTTCAAATCAATGCTCTTAGCTTCTATTTTCTTTATCTCCATCACCAAACTTTTCTTTTCCTTCCACAACGAAAATATGCGGACAAAGCCGTAATCTCCAGCCATGTAGAGATACCCTAATAAAAGCAGAGCCATCAAAAAAAGAATGGCTCTGAGTTTTCCCTTTTTCTTGGTTGCCTCTTTCTTCACCCGAGCGAAGAATCGATTGTCTAAGATAGCTATTAATTTCCCTTTTTTCATTTCAGATTATAGAATGCTTTTTTACCCAGAAATTGGGCCTGATCTCCCAACTCCTCTTCAATTCTCAAAAGCTGATTGTATTTGCAGATCCTGTCTGTGCGAGAAGTGGAGCCGCTTTTTATCTGCCCGCAATTGGCTCCCACCACCACATCGGATATGGTTGTATCTTCAGTCTCTCCAGAGCGATGGGATACCACTGCAGTGAACCCTGCCTGCTTAGCCATAGCAATTGCATCCAGAGTCTCGGTTAAAGTCCCAATCTGATTAAGCTTTATTAAAATTGAATTGGTTGCCCCCAGTTCAATCCCCTTGGCTAATCTTTTGATGTTGGTAACATAGAGGTCATCTCCAACCAGTTGAATCTTATCACCCAATTTCTTGGTGAACTCAACCCATCCCTCCCAATCGTCTTCCGCTAGTCCATCCTCAATGGAGATGATGGGATATTTCTTGATGAGACTCTCATAATATCTTATCATTTCTGAAGAACTGAATTTCTTATTCTCCGCTTTCAAATTGTATGTTTTTGAATTCCTATCGAAGAACTCGGAAGCGGCTGGATCCAGGGCAATGTAGATATCTTCGCCCGGCTTATAACCTGCCTTTTCTATTCCTTTAAGGATGACCTGTATGGCTTCTTCATTCGACTTCAAATCTGGAGCGAATCCTCCTTCATCTCCCACTGCGGTATTGTAGTTTTTCTCTTTGAGCACGCTTTTCAAATTATGGAAAGTCTCCGCTCCCATTCTTAGGGCTTCCCTAAAAGAGCTTGCCCCTATTGGCATAATCATAAACTCCTGCAAATCTACGTTGTTATCTGCGTGTTTCCCACCATTTATGATATTCATCTGAGGAATGGGCAAAATCTTGGCATTAACTCCACCCAGATATTGATACAAGGGCAAACCAAGGTAATATGCAGCCGCTTTGCAAACTGCTAAGGAGACTCCCAGAATCGCATTTGCACCTAGTTTGCTTTTATCCTCGGTTCCATCCAGAGCAATTAAGAACTTGTCTATTCCCACCTGCTGGGTGGCATCCAAACCCTGTTTTACAAGCTCCGCTGCTATGATTTGATTAACATTATTTACCGCCTTGAGCACTCCCTTTCCTAAGTATCTGGTTTTATCGCCATCCCTTAATTCCAAAGCTTCATGCTCACCAGTGGAAGCACCTGAAGGAACTGCTGCTCTTCCCCAAGCCCCTCCCTCCAGAATCACATCCACCTCTACTGTGGGATTACCTCTAGAATCCAGTATCTCCCGCGCAAAACAGGAAACTATCTGTGGCATCTTTTTCTCCTTTCTTGATCTTGGTCTTCAGACTAATCTAAACTATGTTCTATCTTTTTTCAAGGGAAAAAACCACAAACCGTCATAAAAAACAAAAAACCACTGATTGGTTTTCAGTGGTTAATATGATAACTAGGATCTGTATTAATACAAACGCATTTATTCGAGTTCAATCAAATCTCCCCTAACCCCTCTTTTCCAAAGAGGGGAAAAATCACCTCCCCCTTTGAAAAAGGGGGAATAAGGGGGATTCAAAAAGTAATTGCATATTGCTTACCATATAACAGTAATTAATGCGTTTGCTATAGTATTACCTATCCCGATTGACTGCAAAATCAGCCATATCCATTAAGGACTGTTTATAGGGAGAATTTTTGAATCCAGCAAGATGGCTTAAAGCTTTTTGCCCAAAGATCTCAGCTCTCCATTTGGCATAATCTATTCCCCCATACTCCCTGACTAAAGAGAGGATCTTGACGAAATCCTGATAATTGAAATCTTTTTCCAGAAGCCGGATTATCCTTCTTTTGGTGGCACCCTCAGCTTGCCTCAGGGTGTAGATTAAAGGCAAAGTGACTTTACCCTCCTTGAGGTCATTCCCCAATCCTTTGCCGGTCTTTTTTGATTCCCCTATGAAATCTAACACGTCATCTGTGATCTGGAAAGTAATGCCCAGATTGCGACCGTACTCACTAAGATGTTTCCTTTGCTCCTCTTTTGCCCCGGCCGTTATCCCTCCACCCATACAAGATGCTGAAAACAAAGAGGCGGTCTTATCCTCAATCATCTTAAGATAGGTCTTCTCATTAAGTTGATAATTTCTAGCCTCCTGAACCTGCCTCAATTCTCCTATGGTCAAATTCTCGGTGGCTCTGGACATATCATTCATCAACTCCAAAGACTCGGTCTGGTTCATTATCTTGAAGGCTTTGGACAAAAGGTAATCTCCCATCAGAATTGAGACTAAGTTATTCCATTTGCAGTTGACTGAGGCTTTACCGCGGCGAGTTGGTGACTGGTCGATGACATCATCATGCAGCAAGGTGGCATTGTGAATCAAGTCAATAGCCACTGCCACCTTAGTGGCATTCTTACTCTTACCTCCGCACATACCCCAACACAGAAAAACCAAACTGGGCCGCAATCTTTTCCCTTTCCCATCCAAAATGTGCTTGACCACTTCAAAGATCAAAGAGGAATCAGAGGAAAGCGCCTCCTCTAAGGTTTTATCAAAGGAAACTAGTTGCTTTTTTACCGGGGCGAATATCTTGTCAAGTTTCATAATTCACAGTCAGGCAGTTTAAATTTTCATATAAGATAAGAAACTCAACTTAAAAGTCAACCCCTCTTTTTGACTAGGTCTAGCATCTCTCTGGTAGCTCTCTCGAAGCCAACCAGAACCGCTCGTGCCACAATAGCATGACCGATGGAGAACTCCTCGATATGCTCGATCATTACCAGGTCTGAGATGTTGGTATAGTTCAAGCCATGCCCGGCATTTATTCTTAATCCCAACTTATAGGCCAAACCGACTATCCTCTCAATCCTCTCCAGTTCTTCTATTTTTTGGCTCAATTTTTTGGCACGTGAATAGGCATCTGTATTGATTTCCACAAAATCAGCCCGCAGTTTGGCTGCCTGCTTGATGCTTTCCATGTCCGGATTGACAAATAAGCTAACGAACATCTCATTTATCTGCAGTTTGGATACTCTTTGTGAGAGGTTTTCGAAATTCGCCTGCAAATCCAACCCCCCTTCTGTGGTGAGCTCCTCTTTTTTCTCCGGCACCAGGGTTACCATATCCGGCTTAATTTCAATCGCCCGCTCCACCATTTCCTCGGTTGCGGCCATCTCCAGATTGAGAGAACTTTTTATCACCTCCCTTAATATCCCCAGGTCTCTATCGTTGATATGCCTTCTGTCCTTGCGCAAATGAACAGTTATCCCATCTGCTCCAGCTAATTCTGCCATAATAGCGGCAACCACCGGGTCGGGCTGGTCCACTTTCCGCGCCTCCCTTAAAGTTGCCACATGGTCAACATTAACACTTAATTTAGGCATAATTACCTCCTAAGGTTTATTGGTAGAGCCTATCATTACAGAACTTATAATGGCTAATTTATCCAGACCTAACTCCTGAGGTCTTAAACTCGGATCTATGCCAATATCTTCAAATTTCTCTTTGATCTCGCTTTTGGATAAATCCAGTCCGGATGTCAAAGAATTGATTATCATTTTCCTCTTCTGCTGAAATATCATTTTGGCTATCTTAAAAAAATAATCGATATTCTCTACCCCGACTGCCAAACCATTTAGGAAAACCAACTCAACCACTGCGGAATGCACTTTTGGTTGGGGGAAAAACCAGTTGGGTTCCAAAACAAAAAGTAGTTTAGTACAAGCGTGAAGCTGTGTGAAGATTGATAGAAGTGACCAGTCGCCACTTCCCGGCTTGGCACAGATCCTTTTGGCTACCTCCCTTTGGACAGTGAGGAGGGCTTGAGATATCAGGTTCTTATTCTCTATCAGGTAAGAGATCACGGGGGCGGTCAAATGATAGGGGATATTCCCCACTATTTTCATCTTTTTCCCTTGTGCATATTTCTTCAAGTCCAACTTTAGTATATCCTGGTTGAGGATGATAAGATTCTCAAAACCTCGGAACTTATCTTCAAGATATTCACACCATCTCTTATCTATCTCCACTGCTACAACCTTCTTGCATCTTTCCAAAAGATATCCAGTCAAAGCCCCTTTGCCTGCTCCGATTTCGAGGACAATATCTGAATCGGAGAGGTTTAAACTCTTCACTATGCTTAACGCCGCCCATTTATTTATGAGGAAATTCTGTCCCAGACTCTTCCTGGGCTTGGAAGTTTGATTTTCCTTTGTTTTACTCCTCATCTTGTTTCCAACCAAAGAGGTTACAAGCATTTATAGTAGTGATTTTCTCAAGTTCTTCAAAAACCAATTTGCCCTTGATTTGGGCAATCTCTCTTATGACCAACTCCACCCAGGCAGGTTGGTTTCTCTGCCCTTTATGAGGATGAGGTGGGAGATAGGGGCTGTCAGTCTCAACTAATATTCTATCTAAGGGAAGTTTTTTGACCAAATCAATCAAGGAAGGGTTGTGATAGGTTATTCTTCCATTAAAGGAGATGTAAAATCCCAAATCCAGTCCTCTTTTAGCTTCTTGAATATCTCCTTCAAAACAATGCAATACCCCTTTGACACTTTTTCTTTGTTCCAAAATATCCAGACTTTGTGGATAAGCATTGCGAATGTGCACCACCACCGGCATATCCAGCTCTCCAGCCAATTCCAATTGAGAGATAAAAACACTTTTTTGTATTTCAGCTGGAGAGAGATTGCGATAAAAATCCAACCCCATCTCACCTAAGGCAACAACTTTCTGGTGTTGTGCCAATCTCCTTAATTCTTCCAAACTCGATTGATTGAATTTCTTGGCATCGTGGGGATGGAATCCAACTGTGGCATATATTTGGGGATACCTTTGAGCTAAGTCAACAGATTTCTGGCTGCTTTCTTGGTCCACTCCTACATTGAGTATTCTTTCCACTCCGCAGGATTTAGCTTCCTGAATTACTTTCTCTCTGTCTTTGTCGAATTGAGGGGAATCAAGGTGGGCGTGAGTATCAATCATTTTTTCAATTTATCTTTGCCCCATCTTTAATATCTTTATCTGTGGTCACCAGGACCAAAGACTCGCCATCCTTGGCAGCCAGAAGCATACCATTCGACTCAATCCCCCTGATTTTAGCGGGCTTAAGATTAGCTACCACCACTATCTTTCGGCCTATTAAATCCTGGGGTGAATAATATTGGGCGATTCCAGCTACTATCTGCTTTTTCTGGTCACCTATCTTTATCTCCAGTTTCAAAAGCTTGTCCGCCCCGCTTACTTTTTCCGCAGATAATACATTAGCCACCCTTAAATCTATTTTAGAGAACTCCTCTAAATTTATCTCTTCCACACCAGCTTCCTCCTTTGGCGCCTTTTCCTCTAATATACGAGGGAAAAGAGACTCGAATTCTTTTATCTCGGTGCCTGCTTTCAATAATCCCCATTTGCTTTCCTCTTTAATATTAGGAATTAGCTTATTTTTAGGAAATCCCAAAAGAGCTCTCAGACCGGTGATTTTTTGCGGCAGCACCGGATAGAACAATGCACTTATTATCCTCAAAACTTCAGAAGAAACATAAAGCACAGTTCCCAACCTCTCCTTTTGGCCGCTTTTGGCTAAATTCCAGGGTGATTGGCTTTCCACATAGCGGTTAGCTTCCTTCACTAAGTTCATTATCTGTTCAATGGCGCCATTCAGATTGATAGCATTTACGTTCTCCATCACCGTGGAAGGAATGGCTGTGGCAAGGTCTATGAGCTTTCGGTCTATTCCCTGGTAAGTCGAAGCCAAAGGAATTTTGCCATCACAATAATTCTGTATCATTTTTAAAACCCGACTGACCAAATTTCCCAGATCATTGGCTAAATCGGAATTGTACTTTTCATTAAAGCGGCTCAGCTGCACATCCCCGTCCTGACCAAAGGGGAATTGGGTCAAAAGAAGATAGCGCGCGGCATCGCTGCCGAAACTTGTCACTAAGAAATTGGGGTCAATTACATTTCCCAAAGATTTTCCCATTTTTCTGTTGTCTACTGTAAAATACCCATGGGCGAAGATGGTATCCGGTGGCCTTTCACCAACAGACAAAAGCATGGCTGGCCAATAGATGGCGTGAAACTTTAAGATATCTTTGCCGATGAGATGAAGCACAACTGCCTCTTTCCACCACTTTTTAAACTCCTCCAGGTTATCCCCATATCCTATGGCGGAGATGTAATTGGGCAGGGCATCCACCCACACATAAGCTTTTTGAGACGGGTCAAAGGGTAAGCTCACTCCCCAGGCAACCTTTTCACGGGATATGGAAAAGTCATCGATTTTCTGCTTTATCAAACCCAGGGTTTCCTTTTTTCTTTCCTCGGGCAGTATCTTTATCTTATCCTCTCCAATAAGGTCTTTAAGTTTGCCTAAATAAGAGGAAAGTCTGAAAAAGTAATTCTTCTCGGATAATCTCTCTATCTTCATATTGGGATGCTCCGGACAAATCCCATTTTGTAAATCCTTTTCAGTGATGAATTTCTCGCAGCCAACACAATATAAACCCTCATATTGACCAGGATAGATTACCTCTTTTTTATCTGGTGTCTTTGAGTTCTTCATTTTTTCGAGGAGGGCCCAAACTGCCTTTTCATGTCTGTGGTCAGTGGTCCTCACGAAGTAGTCATAAGCAATATCAAGGTTCTTCCAGGCCTGGACAAAGAATTTATGATTAATGTCGCACAACTCCTGAGGGGTTTTGCCGGCCCGTTTGGCAGTCTCAGCCACTTTTGAGCCGTGCTCATCTGTACCGGTTAGAAAGAAAACCTCCTCTTGATTGATTCTGTGAAACCGAGCCAGAACATCAGCCGCAATAGTAGTGTAGGCATGCCCAATGTGTGGTTGGTCATTCACATAATAAATAGGAGTGGTTATGAGGTATCTCTTATCCAATTTCTCTCCTTTTTTTATATAAATCCGTGCCTTTCACAAAATCAAAAAACCCTTATTTGATTCGGGTTTTCAGATACCCTTATTCCTGCAGGGTCCCGATATGTCATGCTGAACCGTGGCCTGACGCCAGGACAGGCTTGTTTCAGCATCTCTTCCTTCTTGTCATGCTGAACTCGTTTCAGCATCTCTTGAGACCCTTAAAACCAGCTCAGGATAATAACTGCCAAGGCAAATTTGGTCTGAAAAATAGATTCTTCAACCAACTTCGCTTTTCTGTTTGGTTCCGCGGGGGAGGTGTTTCTTCTTCTGTCCTTTTCTTATATCCAACAAACTGACCTTCTCTTCGGTCTCATCCTGGTGCCTCACCACGATATACCCGCCAAGGGGGTTAACGTTATCAACTATCCCTTCTTCTTTATCCGTCTGATATTTGGAGCCGACCTTAGGGTAGGAGGAGAATGCCTCATGATAAAAATCCTTCTCATACAAAAGACAACACAAAAGTCTTCCGCAGTTTCCGGATATCTTAGCAGGATTTAAGGAGAGATTCTGCTCTTTGGCTAATTGGGTTGATATCGGCTCAAAACCCTTTATGAAGGTGGAGCAACATACCTTTAAACCGCAGCATCCATAACCCCCAATCCACCTTGCTTCATCCCTTACTCCAATCTGCCTTAACTCTATGCGCGTCTTGTAGACTGAAGCCAACTCCTTGACTAATTCACGGAAATCGATTCTCTTGTCTGCGGTGAAATAGAAGGTTATCTTGTTGCAGTCGAACTGGAACTCGGCGTCCACTAATTTCATCTCCAAGTTGCGCGCCCCGATCATCCTCTCGCACTCTTTCAGCGCTTCCTCTTCCTTCTCTCGATTAGCCTTTAGCCTTTCAATGTCATCCGGGGTGGCTTTATGCAGGATGTTGGATGGCTTCTTCTCTTCATTTAATATGAGCTCTTCGCTGCTTTTCTTAACTACCCTCCCCATATCCTCACCCCTTTCCACTTGCACAATAACGTAATCCTCTAACTTGAGATTCAGATAGTTTGGATTATAGTAGTATCCTTTTCGTGATCCCTTAAACTGAACTAAGTAAACTTCCGACACAACTACCTCCTTATGTAGCTCCTCCAACTCAAAACCAAAGCCAAAAGGGAAAGCTCTAAATTGGCGTTCCTTTTTATGCAATCTTCTTTGGTCCGGTTTATCAAACCCATCCCCTCCTCAACCAACTCTCCTTCTTTTAAGATACCTGCCAGCTTGATTATCTCCTCCTTGAGATCCAGGTTGAGCAAATCATCATCTCCCTCCTCTTCTAAATATAAGTAAATGTCTCTCAAAAAGGTGAACAAAAAATCAAACATCTCTAAGATCGAATCCCTATCCCATTTCCTTAGAAGCCCACCAACTAATTCTACTGAAGAAACCAGCTCCTCCTTTAGAGCGCAACGCAGCAAATTCACGCCATCTTCCCTGATCTCGCTACGCTCACTATCCATAAGACTCAGGGCTTTACCCAAGCTTCCCCTGGAGAGCTTGGAGCAAAAACGTGCCTGCTGGCTACTGAGCTTATAGTTGGTAATCAAGTAATCCTCTATCAAGGCATCCGCTAAAGGCGAAAACCTTATCTTTTGACAACGCGACAGTATGGTGGGCAACAGTTTGCTCGGCTCGGAAGAAGTCAGAATCAAGACCGCATCCAAAGGTGGTTCCTCCAGACTTTTCAGAAGGGAATTTCCTCCAGCCACTGCCATTTTCTCCGCCTGATAGACTATCACCACTCTTCTCTTGGCTTCATAGGGCTTTAGGCTCAACTCCCTTTGCATCTCTCTTATCTCTTCAACTGCTATGTTGCTCGGCTTGTCAAAACACATAATAGAATAGGGCTCTTCTATCTTTTCATTTTTGAACTCTTCCCTGAATTTTCCTTTTTCCTCCTCCTTTTTCACCGCAGGCAGAGGAAACAAGAGGGTAATATCCGCATGGGATAACCTGGTTATCTTTTTACAGCTGGCACAATTCCCGCAAGGACCCAAATTCCCCTTTTGGCAATTCAAACGTTTGGCGACCTCTAGGGCAGTTGCCCATTTACCCACACCCTCTGGTCCAAAGAAAAGATAGCTACCAGCTAACTTATCCCTTTCCAAAGCTCTATTCAAAACCTGCTTGACCAAATCCTGTCCAATCACTTTCGAGAAGGTCATTCTTTAAGCCACTCCAAAGGGTCGAGTTGTTTCTTCCCCTTTCTCAGTTCAAAGTGCAAGCCGAAACTTGAAAAAAGACTAAGTTCACCTACTCGAGCAATTGTCTGCCCCTTGATTACTTCTTCTCCTTCATCCACTAAGACATCTCCTAAATCCGCATATATGGTGTAATAGCCATATTCATGCTGTAAGATTAAAAATTCCCCCCGACCTCTCAAATAAGAAGAGTATATAACTTTACCTTCTTCCACTGCCTTGACTTCTGTGCCCGGGTTAGCTTGTATGTCTATGCCTTGATTGAAGGTTACAGTCTTGAAGACCGGGTGCACCTGTTCCCCGAAATTGGAAATCACCTCTCCTTTAACCGGCCAATCCAGTCTCCCTTTCAGGAGTTTGAACAGGTCCTGTTCTGATTCCTCTTTTTTCCTCTCCTCTTCGTATTTTGTGAGAAATGCTTCTATTTTTCTGGCGCTTCCCTCGAGCTCTTTTACTGCCTGAAGGTAAGCTTTCTTCTCGCTTTTTATCTTATTTAAGACTTTCTCTTTCTTTTGTTTCTCCAGGGTTCGACTCTTCTCTTCATCTTCCTTTTCTTTTTTGAGGCCGTAAAGTTCATTTTTCTTGGCTTCTGAGTTTTTCTTGCTTTTCTCCAATTTCTCTTTGTCCTTTAGAAACCCATCTATGAGTTCATTGTCCTGCTTAGCTATTAACTGTAGATACTTCAGCCGGCCGAGAAGGTCAGCTACTGAACTGCTTCCCAGTATCGCCTCATACTGATAAAACCGCCAGAATTTATATATTCCTCTTATGCGTCCAGCCAAAAGCTTCCTTCTCTTCTCTAAATCCACTCGAATCGAATCTAATTCTTGGTTTTCCCTCTTGAGCTCTATTTTCACATTGCCCAGTCTTGTATCCAGTTTTTTAATCAACTGCTCCATCAGCTCCAGCTCCTCTTGGAGATTTTGCAGTTCAGTCAGAGCTGCTCCCTCCTTGTTTTTTAGCTCCTTAAGTTTTTTCCTCTTATATTCCAGCTCTTTTCTTATGTTGTTAAGCTCCTCCTGTTGTTTTTTTGCACCGGCTTCACCTTTTTGGGCTTGAGCTTGTGGAAATGAAAAAAGGAGCAATAAAAACAAGAAAACAAAAAGGCGTTTTGACTTCATATTTTGTTTTGTCCACTAAATAGAGGTCGCATAATATGTTAATCGGTAAGCCCATCCCTGGCCGGGCAGGCAAGATGGGTCAAGGTTATTTCTCAAGACACGGAATTCGTGTAGAAACTGTAAAATATATAACAAACATCCAATTCCTAATTAATACAAACGCATTTATTCGAGTTCAATCAAATCTCCCCTAACCCTCGCCTCGATTCGGCCCGCCTCGGCGAGCCATCGGCGAGACGGGCGAAGCGGGCCTCTTTTCCAAAGAGGAGAAAAAGGCATCTCCCCCTTTGAAAAAGGGGGAATAAGGGGGATTTTGAAATAATTGCACATTGCCTACCATGTAATAGTAATTAATGCGTTTGCTATAGTTGGCGAAGCAATATTTGAATCAGATATGTTTGCTAAGCGCAAGCAAGCTGCCCACCCCTCCTAAGAGGATGGCGGAAAGAACAATTGATAAAGCCAGATCCAGGGGCAGAAATTCTACTTTGAAAAGATTAGATACGAAAATCCTGTAGACCAAATAGAGCAGTCCCAGGCTGATTATCCCTGCTAAGCCACCTTCGATCAACCCCTGCAAAAAGAAGGGACGGCTGATGAAAGCCCGATTTCCTCCTAAAAGCTTGATTGTGCTTATCGCCTCCACTCTGGAGTTAATCATATTTCTGACATTTCCGGCTATAATCATCATCACCAGTATGGCGATGAGCAAACCAAAGAATATATCAATGAGGAGAAAAACAAAAATGGCTTGGTCTATTTTTTTGACCCATTCCCCACCGTATTCCACATCCTCTACCCCTCCAAACTCTTTTATCTTTGAAGAGACCTTCTCCATATCAGCGAAACCCTGGTATGGCTTTTTTAATTTAATCAAGAAGGAGGCGGGCAAAGGGTTCGTTTTCAAACCTTCCAGAAGCTCCGGCTTAAAGAATTTCTTCATCTCCTTTAAGGCTTCATCCTTGGATTTGAAAGTTACCTCCTCAATCTCAGGCATTCCCATAAGCTTATTGTAAAAGGCGGATATCTCCTCTTTTTTCAAATCATCTCTCAAATAGACCTCTATTCCCATTTTACTTTTAAACTCCTCTGTCACGTTTTTCAGACTCAAAGTGACCAACAGAAAAGTATTAAACACTAAAAGGGACAAAGCCAGGGTAATAACTGAACCCAGGAAAGTTATTGGCTGTCTTAGGAAGCTAAGCCCCATCTCCCTGAAAGAATAACGATAACTCAAACTATCCTCCCTTTTTCTAAACCAATTACCCGGTGGGCGAAAGAGCCCAAAAGGCCCCTTTGATTGGTGGCCATTAGTATGGTGGTGCCACCCAGATTGGCATCTCTTAGTAAGCTGATGATTCCACTTGCGGACTCTGCATCCAAATGTACAGTTGGCTCATCCGCCAGAATGATTAAAGGCTCTGCCACCATAGCACGGGCTAAAGCCAATCTCTGTTTCTCTCCAGCAGATAATTCAAAAGGATATGAGCTTCGATGAACTAAGAGGCCAAGCTGATTTAAGATATCTATTGTCTTTTTGGTTATCTCTTTTTCTCTTTTACCCTTTATTCTCAAGGGCAAAGCCACATTCTCAAAAACATCCCTGTCATTTAAAAGCTTCAAATCCTGAAAAACAATTCCCATCCGCTTTCTCCAGAAAGGGATTTGAGATTTTCTTATGCTTGAACTTTTTAGTTTTTCAAATTCTATCTCCCCTTTAGTGGGAAGTTCCTCCAGCCAAATATGCCTGAAAATAGTGGTCTTACCAGCTCCGGATGGTCCGAGGATGACTACAAACTCACCTCTCTTGACTTCAAAGGTTATATCCTCCAGAACCGCAATATCCTTATCGTATATCTTGCTGAGCCCTGTAACCTTAAGCAAAGCAGCTCCTTTAGCTTGTACTATTCGTAGATACCCACGCCTCTATGCTTCGACCTTGCTCTCCTCGAGTCTGCAGTTCGACTGTCCTGAGCTCACTGTCGAAGGAAGTGACCTCGGAGTCGAAGACAGGGACAGTGAGGGAAGTCGAACTGTCACGATCCTGAGCATGTTGAAGGACAAGCGTGGTGCTTTCACAGTTCCCCACGGGTCTTGTTTTGTCATCCCCGAGGGTTTAATTGGGGATCCATATTGGCTTTTTTCCTCTGGATTTCCCGTATCCAGTACGGGACAGGCTCTGCTGGAGTTCATCCCGCCTTTGGCGGGACAGGAATGACACAAGAACTCACAAACGCTTTAATCTCCAACTTAACAGGTGGGGACTCTCGACTTAATCTAAATTACTTTTTTTGCCTTGAAGGTCAAGCGAAATTTAATAGGGTAATATGTCGAAAATCATAAAGTAGGGACAGGTCGCGACCTGTCCCTACAAAAATGTTTTTTCTTTATGGCAAACAAGTTCTGCTGCCAAAAATCAAATTCGTCTTAAAACTATGGCAAGCTTAATTGCAAAAATCATTCCATTGGGATTTGCTATCCCCTTGCCGGCAATATCCAGAGCAGTTCCGTGATCCGGCGAGGTTCTTACAAAGGGAAGTCCCAATGTAAGATTAACTGAATTACCAATTCCTGACAACTTGAGCGGGATTAGACCTTGGTCGTGGTACATGGCCAAAACGCAGTCGAACTTTCCGGATATTTCAGGAGAAAAAATCGAATCAGCTGGATATGGACCTAAAACTTCAATTTTCTTTTTCCGAGCTAAATCTATTGCCGGGACAATAATCTGTCTTTCCTCTTTTCCAAAAATACCATTTTCGCCAGCGTGTGGATTTAAAGCACAAACCCCGATTCTTGGCTTTTTCTTCTTGAATATCGATTTCAGACTAAAATCAGCCAATTTTATCTTCTTTAAGATGAGCCCAATAGATAAGTGTCTGGAAACTTCGGATAATGGCAGGTGAGTGGTTGCCAAAATAACCTTGAGTTTGTCACCAACAAACATCATAGCATAATTTTTCGATTTGGTGAGACTTGCCAAAAGCTCGGTATGTCCGGGAAAATCGTATCCTGCTAAACGCAGACCCCTTTTGGACAAAGGGGCAGTAACTATAGCATCTATCTTTCTATCCCTGCAAGCTTTTGCACAAGCTAAAACCGAATCAATTGCCATTTTGGCGGAAGCGTAATTTATCTTTCCTGTTTTTATTTGTTTAGGATTTATGCTGGTGCAATCAAAAAGATTGATTTTTGATTCTTCGATTTGGTCTAATGATTCAAGTTTTGTTATTTTTAAATTCTTGGCATATTTTTGGGCTGCCTGCAAAATTATCTCGTATGAGCCGAAAATTACAGGGATACAATTTTTGTTTATTTCAGCCGACTTGAGGGCTTTGACCAAAACCTCCGGTCCAATTCCTGCCGGGTCTCCCATAGTTATGCCGATTTTGGGTTTTCGCATAGTATCTTTCTATTTTGAACTTCTCTGTCTAAAATTATGTTTTTTCTTTGAAATAACAAGGTAAAATTAGAAATGCAGGCGATATTCCGGAATGTCGCCTGCAAAACAAAGGGCGGGATCCTTCGACCATTCGATAAACTCATGGTGCTGAGCGAAGTCGAAGCACAAGCTCAGGCCTTCGGCTCTGAGGCTCAGGCTCGAAGAGATGGTGAGCCTGCCGAACCGTGTCTTCGCCTGAACAATAGGGGTGGAGGTAAACTCCACCCCTGCGCGAATACATTGCAGAAAATTCGCCCAATAAATTGGGCAACTACAAAAAGCAAAAATGCAGGCGACATTGGCTAATGTCGCCTGCAAAAAAATCGGGGCAGGTTTATCCCGTCCTACATAAAATCAGAAAAAAAGTAGGGGCGAGGCAACCTCGCCCCTACTTAAGAAGAATAATCTGCCTGCAACTATCTACTCCTTCATTGAATCCAAAAACTGCTTGTTGTTCTTGGTTTTTTTCACTCTATCCAGGAGGAATTCCATAGCTTCAACCGCATTCATCTCATTCAAGAATCTTCTTAAAATCCAGACCTTGTTTAATTCCTCTTCGCTGAACAACAGCTCCTCTTTGCGTGTGCCGGAGCGATTTATATCTATGGCTGGGAAGATTCTCCTGTCAGAAAGTCTTCTGTCCAGAACCATTTCCATATTGCCGGTTCCCTTGAACTCCTCAAAGATGACGTCATCCATCCTGCTTCCCGTCTCTATTAAGGCAGTAGCCACAATGGTCAAACTCCCGCCCTCTTCGATGTTCCTGGCTGCTCCGAAGAAGCGCTTGGGCCTTTGCAGGGCATTGGCATCTACCCCTCCGGATAAGATTTTTCCACTGTGAGGGACAACCGCATTATGTGCCCGGGCTAAACGGGTGATGCTATCCAGAAGTATAACTACATCCTGCTGATGCTCCACCAATCTTTTGGCTTTCTCAATTACCATATCCGCCACCTGCACGTGCCTATCTGCTGGCTCATCAAAGGTTGAGCTTATAACCTCGCCTTTGACTGACCTTTTCATATCTGTAACCTCTTCCGGCCTTTCGTCAATCAAAAGGACAATCAACTTAATTTCCGGATGATTGGTGGTGACGCTGTTGGCTATTTTCTGCAGGAGTATGGTCTTGCCGGCTTTGGGTGGAGACACAATCAAAGCTCTCTGACCTTTCCCGATAGGAGCGAGCAAGTCCAGAATACGCATAGAGACTTCATTCGGGCTAATCTCTAACTTTATCTTCTTTTCCGGATAAAGCGGAGTCAGGTTGTCGAAGAGTATCTTATGCTTGGCAACTTCCGGATTTTCAAAATTCACCGCCTCAATCTTAAGCAGGGCAAAATATTTTTCCGAATCCTTAGGCGGCCTAACCTGCCCGGAGACTGTATCCCCCTTGCGCAGGTCGAACCTCTTTATCTGAGAAGGCGAGACATAGATATCGTCTGGACCGGGAAGATAGTTATAATCCGGTGAGCGCAAGAATCCGTATCCTTCAGGTAATATCTCCAACACCCCTTCCGCGAAAATAAGCCCATTTTTCTCTGTCTTGGCTTCCAAGATCTTAAAGATTAACTCCTGCTTCCGGAATCCGCTTACACCCGGTATCTCCAGCTCTTCAGCCAGACCTGTCAGCTCTGCAATGGTTTTGCTTTTGAGTTCCACGATATCCATAAATCTCCACCTCTTTTATGAAATATGATTTATCCAACTTATCGGATTATACCTTAAGTTTTTCATTTGAAGTTCCAACAGAACAATATAGAATTGAAAAGAAAGTTTTGTTTGAGGTTCTATCTTAGTATATCGACTGCTAGATGCCCAACTTAAGTCTTCTTATTTGTTTTTTTGGAAGATGGTTTATCGTAAATTTCTATGGCCGGAGCATCCCCCCATAGCTTTTCCAAGCCGTAAAACTCCCGCACTTCCTTCAGGAAGATATGCACCACCACATCCACATAGTCCAGAAGTATCCAGCGGCAAGCCTGATAACCCTCATTGTGCCAGACCTTGAATCCCTTTCTTTCCAGATTCTCTACTATCCAATCAGCAATAGCCTTAGCGTGCACCTCCACGCTGGCAGTGCAGATAACAAAGAAATCGCTTACCGAGGTGAGTTTTCTTAAATCCAGAACCCTTATATCCAGACCCTTTTTCTCTAAGGCTAACCCACCTGCCAGCTTAGCCAGCTTTCTGGAATCTACTTTTGCATCTCCTTTTTTGAATTCAGTTCTTGAATATCCGGGAATAATCAGCCCCCAAGATTATGGACAGGTCTATATCCAGGTAGTTGTCTTCCAATCTCTTCAAAAGCACATTCTCTTTTTTTATTCCTAAAATATTTGCCACCTCAAAGACTCTTTTATCCTGCCCTTTACGATCCAGTATCAAGGTTTGGGAAATAATGGAATCTCCAAAATTACCCACATCCACAACATCGAAAGCGAACTTCTCCCATCTTTTGGAAATCAACTGGTCGCGGACTTTTTCTGCCAGTCCGCTTTCTTTACAACCATTCAGTATCTGCACTCTAAGGTAGGTTGGTTCTTCGGTTCCCGAGCCCTGGGCTTTATTCAAAGTCAAATGACTAGCCAGGGAAAGAGCATAGACCACTAGAATAAGAGTCAAGAGGATTATTATCCAGTCCTTAACCTCGCGACTTTGTTTCTTCTTTTCTCTTCTCTTGTAGAAATGTGCTGATTCGCTTCTCTTGGGCATAATGAAGATTTTTCAGGAAATATAAAAGGGCTAGGGTGTAATCACTCCTCTTTGAACACCTGTTTTAAGATGAACATATCCATTCTTGAGGCTATTCTGTTTGAAAAAAATAAGGATTTGAAGTGGAGAAACCTAAAAAGATAAAAGTTTTCTCATTGGGTTCATATCGCAATTCAAAGCTCGGTAAAATCGACTGCTTTATGTTAAGGTTAGTCTTATTGCTCAATCGTCCTAAGGGTTGATGTAGATAAGAAAGGCCCAATCTCAAACTCAAAGGAGAAGAGATGCGATAATCCAAAACTGCAGTATAAATCCCCAAGCCGAAACTTCCCTGGCTACCTGAGAAATAGGCAAAAGAATAACTATGATGTAAATCTATTTTGCTCGGATCCAATAGACTGTAGCTGGAGAACTTTGTCTGGCCAGTCAGGGATACTTTCGATTGTTCTACGCTTTGAGCCCAGAGGGAAGCCGTGCCTGTGGCCAAGAATCCTAAAACGACGAATAGTATAATCGCTTTCTTCATAAGCACACCTGAAATATACATTCCCAATACCTTATTTGTCAACTCTTTTTATGATACGTTTACTTGACACGAAAGTTAGATGCTTTTTCCATTTGTTTAAGTTGCTCTATGGAGTTGACTCCACTAACCTCAGAAGCACAAGGACAAACCACAGCTGCTACTGGCAGCTTTTTATCCCGCATTAGCTTTAAAACATCGGTTAGATAATATTCCCGTTGTTTATTGTTGGTATCGACCTGATGCAATGTCTCAAACAGCAACTTAGATTCAAAACAAAAAATCCCGCTGTTTATCTCCTTGAGCTTTTTCTCCTGGCTTGTGGTATCTATTTCTTCTACAATTTTCTCCACCAGATTGTTCCCATCTCTTTTTATTCTGCCATATCCTTTGGGGTCATCTAAAATTGTGGTCAGGACAGTGGCAGAGGCTCTGGCTTTATGATGCTCCTGAATTAACTCCTTAATTGTCTCTGCCTTCAAAAAAGGGACATCCCCACATAATACCACAATTGTACCATCAAAATCGCCAAAGATTTTTTCGGTTTGCATAACCGCATGGCCTGTGCCTAACTGCTCCTTTTGTATGACGAATTCTAGATCGGGATCTCTTAAATACTCCTTCACCATCTGATATTTATGCCCAATAACCACAATTATCCTTTGCGGATTTATTTCTCTTGCAGTTGAAATGACATAATCTATCAAGGGCTTGCTATCTATTTTGTGCAAAACCTTGGGCAGATCCGACTTCATTCTCTTCCCCTTGCCTGCGGCTAAGATAATTACAGCTAACTTTTTCATCTTATTTAATGGGTTTATTCTTCTTATCCACCAGCACAATTTTTGGTCTGTATTTGGCAGCTTCCTCTTTTTCCAGCTCACAATAGGAGATGATTATCAGGATATCTCCAACTTCGCCCAGGCGGGCAGCCGCACCATTTAGGCAGATGACACCCGAACCCTTCTTACCGGGGATAACATAGGTCTCAAATCTGGCTCCGTTGTTGTTGTTAACCACCTGAACCTTCTCGTAAGGAAGAATATCCGCCTTTTTCAAAATCTCAACATCAATAGTTATACTACCCTCATAGTCTAAATCAGCTTCAGTGACTTTGACTCGATGGATTTTTGATTTGCAGATAGTGATTAACATCTTTTTCTCCTCAAATTTTCATTTTGATATTATCAATCAGTCTGGTCTTGCCGAACTGCACTGCTAAGGATATCAGAACTTCACCTTTGATTTTTTCTATTGGATTCAGGTTTTCCGTATTGGCTATAGCGATATAGTCTATTTTGGCACCCTTTTCTTTGTTTATTAGCTCCCTCATTTTATTTACGATAGTCTTTGCGTCTTTTTCGCCATTTCTTATTAAACCTTTGGCCAAAGCCAGAGACTCATACAAAACCGTGGCGTCTTTTCTTTGTTTTGGGGAGAGATATTTATTTCTCGAGCTTTGTGCCAGTCCATCTTTTTCTCGAACAGTTGGGGCAATGACTATCTTGGTTTTGAAATTCAGGTCTTTCACCATCTTGTTTATAATTACCACTTGCTGGGCATCTTTCTGACCAAAAACTGCAATGTCTGGCTGTACTATATGAAAAAGTTTTGCTACAATCGTGGTAACTCCTTTAAAATGACCAGGCCGAGAAGCCCCTTCTAATTTCGAACTTAATCCATTGACTTCAATGAAGGTAGAATAACTTTCGGGATACATATTTTTTGTCTTTGGGGCAAAAACGTAGTCGCATCCCTCTTCTTTAAGTAAATCTCCATCCCGAGCGAAATCCCTGGGATATCTTTTGAAATCCTCTTTCGGTCCAAATTGAGCAGGATTGACAAAGATGCTGACAACTAGAACGTCGCTTTTCTTCTTAGCAACACGAACTAGACTTAGATGTCCTTTGTGCAGATACCCCATCGTAGGGACAAAGCCGACGACTTTGCCATCCCTTTGCATCTTGTTGCAGATTTCCTGCATTCTATTTGGCGAGGTTATTATCTTCATCAAAATAAATCCAAAATGAAAAATGACAAATTTAAAATTACAATTTAAAAATAAAAATTATAGGTTTTTGTTTTTTAAAGTAAGGATGCTTTTGCCCAAAATATTAGCCAATTCTTTAGCTTCCTCAAGCAAAGAATTGGAGAGTTCCCTATTTAACTTACCGGAATCTCTCAGAAGGGCAATCCAGAACTTGCTTTCATTGGCCGATTTAAGAGAATAGCGAAGGTAATTGGTAAAGTCTCTTTTAGAACCAGCCGCTTGTGCCTCAATTATATTTGCACCTATGCTTGTAGCGCTGCGTAGCAACTGTTTAGCAACAATATCAGCAGAAAAATCGTTTTTCGGCAACTGCTCTAACGACCGCATAACCTCCAATGCATAAAAATAGGTTCTTTTCTTTATATCATCTTTGAATTTTGAATTGCAATTTTTCATTTTTCTCTTTGTTCCGTATTTTGAATTTTGCTTTTCAATTTTTCATTTTTATTTTTTAATTTTTAATTTTTTTAGTAGCTTTCTTCTGTAGACGGAAAACCCCCTGCTTTCACATCTTTCAAATATTCCCCGCAAGCTTTTCTTATCTCGTCTGAAAGGTGGGCATAGCGCCTGACGAATTTCGGCTTAAATTCATCAAATAGACCCAAAAGGTCATTTATCACCAAAACCTGACCATCACAGGAGACTCCAGCCCCTATGCCGATAGTGGGAATGCTAATGGATTGGGTTATCTCTTTGGCTAACTCAATTGGGATGGCTTCCAAAACCATTGAGAAGCACCCTGTTTGTTCTAAGCTTTTGGCACTTTCCAAAAGATATTTTCTAGTTTTCTGGTCTTTTCCCTGGGTATGGTATCCCCCAAAACGGTGAATGGATTGAGGAACTAAACCGATGTGCCCCATCACCGGTATTCCTGCATCAATTATTTTCTTTATGGTATCAATCATTTCCAATCCACCTTCAATCTTTACTGCCTCTGCCCCACCTTCTTTTAGGAAAAGTCCGGCATTATGAACAGCCTCCGAAACCGAGGTTTGATAAGATAAAAATGGCATATCGCCAATGACCAAAGCCCTCTTAGTGGCAGAGGAGACCGCTTTGGTATGATAGATCATCTGTTCCATTGTTATGGAAAGAGTTGTTTTAGCGCCATAAAAAACCATATTGGCGCTGTCGCCAACCAAGATTGAGTCCATTCCAATTTCATCCAGGATCTTGGCGGTGAAGAAATCGTAAGCAGTCAAAACCGCAATCTTTTCCCCCTCTTTTTTCATCTGGATGAAGCTTTTAACTGTAACTTTATCCTGCTTAGTCATAGATTTTCTCTACTCCCCAAAAGGGACATAATATTTTGTGCCTGAATGAGGTTGCTTGATCTTCTCCACTAAATCATCTAAATGTTTGGGATTCTTGACAAAATCTATTCTATCCGTGTTCACCACCAGAAGCGGGGTCTGGGTGTAGTGAAAAAAGAAATTATTATAAGCTTCATTTAACTCCTGTAAATACTGATAATCCATGCCTCTTTCATATTCCCTATCTCTCCTTCTGATTCTCTTCATCAAAGTTTCAGTTGAGGCTTGAAGATAGATCACCAAATCCGGTTTGGCTATGTCCTTTTCCAAAAGGGAAAGGATTGACTCATACAGATGAAGCTCTCTGGAGGCAAGATTGATTGAGGCGAATATTCTATCCTTGGCAAAGATGTAGTCGCAAATCACCCTCTTGTAAAAAAGGTCCGTGGTGTGCATCTCCTGCTGTTGCCTGAAACGAGTTAAAATAAAAAATATCTGGGCGGGGAAAGCATACCTTGCTCTATCTTTGTAAAAATCATCCAGGAACGGATTATCCTCCACCTGCTCTAAGACCAGACGGGCACTTGTCTTCTCAGTCAAGAGCTTAGCCAGACTGGTCTTCCCTACGCCGATAGCCCCTTCCACTGCAATATAACTATTCTCCTGCATAAATTCCCCCGTAAGGTTCTACTTTGGAATGGTCTTTTGTGTCTTTTAAAAGCTGTTTTATGTTCTTGTTTAAAAGCGGATGCTTCAAATCTGGTGAGAGTTCCATTAAAGAAACCAAGACAAATCTCCGATTCGGTATTTCCGGATGGGGTATGACCAGGTTTTCTTGGTTCACTACCATATCATCATAAAACAGGATGTCTAAATCGATCTCCCTGGGTCCCCACTTTTCTTTTCTTTTTCTACCTAAATTCTTTTCTATTTCCAAAAGAGAGTCGAGCAATTCAAAGGGGGTAAGTTCGGTTTTACCCTTGATAACTAAGTTCAAAAAATCAGGTTGCCCTTTTTTTCCAACCGGCTCGGTCAAATATAGGGAAGAGGCTTTAATTTCCCTTAATATCCTTTTTTCTTTTATGCTATCAATTGCTTTCTGGATGTTACTTTTCTTATCCCCCAAGTTCGAGCCGACTCCAATATATACAATCTCCAAATGTTCTTCTTTCTTTTTCCCTTTTTCCTTTTTTCCTTATTCCTTTTTCCTTTCCCTTCTGACTTCCACTTCAATATCATCTAAATTTCCGGGAATTGGTGGAATCTTTTTTCTGACACGAACAAGCACCTCTTCCACGCCAAACTTCTCTAATATCTTTTCCGCTAACCTCACTCCTATGGTTTCTAAAAGCGAAAACTTGTTCTCCATAATCAACTGCTGGACTGTATTATAAACCTCAGTGTAGTTGACTGTATCTTTAAGTTTGTCGCTCTGTGCTGCCTTATCCAAATCTAAATGCAATTCGACATCCGCCTCAAACCTTCTGCCGGTTTCCTTCTCAGCCGGAGAAACTCCATGAAAACCATAGAAGGTCATATTGTGCAAACGGATGATTCCCATTTCACACTTTCCTATAAAGGTTCAAATTCTTGAATCCCCTACGATTAAAACGAGATCGCTTCGTCGTCTCACCTTTGGCTGGACTCCTCGCAATGACAGTGTAGTGTTGTCATTGCGAGCCCTCGTAGGGGGCGAAGCAATCCCAAAGTTCTTGCTGACAGCATTCTTCTGCCAAGTCAGCCTGCCCGGCCAGGGGGGACTTGGCAGGCACAAAATGCAAGCTAATAATTCCCATTATAATCCCTTTTAAGGTGAGTACCTCTTCTGCCAGAGATGAGAATGTTCTTTTATCCTCCGACAGGCCTGTTTGATCCCATCAACCGGGACATTCAGTGCGATTCTGATGTACCCTTCACCTTCCTCGCCAAAACTTGACCCGGGAAACACCACCACTCCTGCCTTTCTTAAAAGTAGCCGAGAAAAGCCCATGGAGGTATGTGGTGGAGGAACCTTAATCCAGAAAAAAGGTGTGCTTCTGGGTTTTCTGGCCTTCCATCCCAAGCCCAAAAACTCATCATATAGAATATCTTTTCTTTGGGCAAGTTCCTGATTATATGAGTTTATGTTCCCAGGATAGTCATCCAATATGGAATCCAATTGTCGCAACATAAGGTAATCTTTATCATCCAGCGCCTTATCCAACTGGACCAGTCCGGATATGATCTCTCTATTTCCGACTAAGAACCCAACTTCGCCCAAAGGAGCTCTAAAAAGATAAATCTCCACTCCGACTTTCTTCGCTCCCTTAATTTGCATCAAACTGCAGGGCGAGTGCTCATCATAATATATCTGGCTATATGTGGCGTCGTTTACCAGTAAGATATTATTCTGGCTGGCTATTTCCACCGCTTCCCCAAAAAAATTCAAATCAGCCAGACTTGAAGTTGGGTCATTGGGATAGTTTAAGAAAATAAGCTTTGCCCTCTTGTTTTTGTTCAACACATAACTCAGATTGGGCAGATAATCATTCCTTTCCAAGAGAGGAAACTCCTCTGGCTTCCCATCTGCCAAGATGATTGCAGTCCGATAAATCGGATTGCCTGGGTTAGGAACCAAACCAACTTCTCCTTCATTCAAAAAAACCAAAGTCAATTTTGTAATGATTCTCTTTCTTCCCACAAACGGGAAGACCTCCCTTTCCGGATTCAATTTGACCCCATATTTATTCTCAAACCAAAGAGCAATCTTCTTTTTTAGGTTGGAAACAAAACTACTATCCAGATGTTCTATTTTATCAAGCGACAAGCCGGGCATTGATTTCAAACCACCAGAGAACTCTCCTAAATCTATCAACTCACCATTTATCCTCTTTAATCTTCTTTTGGCTCTTTCCAATTCCAGGAGGGGAAATGGCGCAATTCTCTGCAATCTGTCGGATTTATCTATGATGATTCGCTTTATCATAAGATTATGCCTGTTTTATCAACTTACTTTCATTCCATAGGTACTCACGCCTTTACAGGCGTGGTCCTTTTGTAGTTCAATCTCCGCTTGTCTTGTTCTGTCATCCCCGAGGGTTTAATCGGGGATCCATACCTGTTTCTTCTCTTCTGGATTCCTGCTTCCGCAGGAATGACAAACAAGAAATTATCTTGCTATTGCGGGCGACCCCGTTTTATCGGGGAAGCGAAGCAATCTTGCTGTTCTAAAGATTTTGCACGGGTGCGCCTGCCCGGCCAGGGATTTGCACAGCATCTTGACGACATCGAACCCGCTATTTTGTATCTTTCGGGTCGGATGCCTGCCCGTCTCTTCCCGCTCGACCTCCATGGCCAGGGAATCCGACCCCTACAAATTCTCCAACCCCGAAAGTCAAAACTTAGAATTGTCTTTCCGTAGGGGCTTAATTTATGGTTCGACTTTGCTCACCATCCTGAGCCTGTCGAAGGGTCAAGCCCGTTTTTATTATTTTTTTCCACTTCTGCTATGCCAAGGACTGTTTTTGATACTTCAAAAAATCGTATCGCATACGTATTATTGAGTTACGCCTAAGCAATGAAAAGTCTTTCTTCTCTCTTTTAATCCCCCTTTGTCCCCCTTTATAAAAGGGGGATTAAGGGGGATTATAAAAAAGAGGAGATTGTGGTCGATGAAAAATTTTTTCATTACTTATACGAAGATCAGTAATTCAAACTCTCAACGAGTCCAGGAAGGGCACCCATCATAGTGTCCCGTAATACTATTAAATGTCAATCTTGTCTGTTCGCTTCCATCTGCATTCATAACATAGATTTCCCAATTTCCATCTCTGTATGACTCAAAAGCTATCTTTTCTCCATCAGGACCCCAACAGGGACTCCCATCACCACTATCATTATTTGTCAAGTTTGTCTGCTCGCTTCCATCTGCATTCATAATATAGATTTCACTGTATCCATCTCTAGTTGAAGTAAAAGCTATCTTTTGACCATCAGGAGACCAAGAAGGATATTGATCATTAAAAAAGTAAGGGTTGTCTGTCAATCTCGTTTGTTGGGTTCCATCTGCATTCATAACATAAATCCCCAACATCTGTCCGGCTCTTGTAAAGGCTATTTTTTCTCCGTTTGGGGACCAGCAGGGATACATCTCCCAAACAGTATTATTTGTCAAATTCATCTGACCACTTCCATCTGCATTCATAACATAGATTTTCCAATTTCCATCTCTATCTGACATAAAAGCTATCTTTTGACCATCAGGAGACCAAGAAGGATGGAAATTCCCCCAATAATCCCCACTAGGACTATTTGTCAATCTCGTTTGTTGGGTTCCATCTGCATTCATAACATAGATTTCACTGTATCCATCTCTATGTGACACAAAGGCTATCTTGTCTCCATCAGGAGACCAAGAAGGGTGTTGATTACTAGAAGTATTGTCTGTCAATCTCGTTTGTTGGGTTCCATCTGCATTCATAACATAGATTTTATCGTATCCTCCGTCTCTAGTTGAGTAGAAAGCTATCTTTCCCAACGGTCTGTTAATGAACCCCAAGTTTCCATCAACCTGAGATACATCATACTCAAGCTCGGGTGGTGCAAGATAGGCAATATCTAAGAAGAAAGGGATTTTAGTTGCGGCATTCAAGGCCCTTAAAGCAATGGTAACATTACCTGCCACGTTCTTTGTAACATTAAGATATTTGGAGATATTTTCAGGTGTCGAAGAGCTTTGCAATACACTAACTAAGATCTGGTATGTGTTGGAACTTATAAACCTTAAAAAACCTAATATGGCTTCGAAGGTGTCTCCCTCCCTTAAAGCTGCACCTAACTCTACTGCGCCTTTAAAATCACTGGCATTTTGGACAATTATACCTATTGTGGAAATTGAGTTCGTCACTCCTGGTATGCAGACGATTAAATCTAATATATTTAATAGCCCTTGCCCTGTGTTATACCAAGTAGCTATGCACTTGGGATCACTTAGGTTTAGTGGAAACCAATGAAAACCCTTATATATCTGGATGTTAAAATCACCGTTGCCGAGGTCATATTCAGTCTTGCCATCAGGACCTAAATAAGGAATTGTTCCCCAAAATAACTTCCTCGGACTCTGCACAAAAACATCAATCTCGTCACTCGTAGAATAATCGTATATACCTGTTCCATAGAAGATATAATAAGGATTTATGAAATTTACCTTTGTCCCTGCGGCATCCTCTATGGATGGATTGGCTCTGAGAGTTTTCTGCGCCTTCATTAAACTCTCTTGTTCAAAGCTTCTTAGAACGTCCAAACTTATGCTAGCCGCTTTTTGAAATATCTGTGGACTTTTGGTGCTGTCTGTTAGGTAGTTTTCCGGGTTATTAACTATCATATTGTCAATGTCTGATACAAGGGAGGGAAAATCCTGATGGTCCACCGCTCGTTGGGCAAATTCATTTCTCTGCTCTGGGCTGGAGCCAATTAAAAGAGGACTTAACATAATCAAAGAAAGAGCTGTGGTCTGGCTATTGATTGTTACTGCTTCACCCGAATTTGATATAATATTGGTTTTGTATGCAGATTTAACTTTGGGGAAAGTTGGATTAAAACCGCTCGTGAATATATATCCTAAGAGAAGCGGGTCATCATTCTTGTCAGTAATACACATTACACCTATCGCGGTATTCGGAGGAAGATTAGCACTGAACGAACTATCAGAACCAATAGCGTCTGAATTGACCGGGGACAGAACAACCAAACTTTCCGGCTCAATACTTGCTCCTGAAGGTAAGTCAACTTTTCCTGTTACTGTGATTTCTCCGGGAGTAGTAGGGGAAGTCGTCTTCTTCGAACAACCACCGAACAAGAAACCAACTACTGAAGCAATAAGAACTACAAATAAGCACTTCAATAGCGTTTTCATAAGCACCCCTTTTATCTAGGTTTTTTTAGTTTTATCAATTTATTCATATCCTTCTTCGAAAGTCTATCCACTCTCCCCAAACCAATAGCCAACCACAAAATATGAGCGAAATGCTCCACTCTTTCAAGTTTATAATAAGCCTCTTCCACGCTCTTGCCTAAGGTCAAAACTCCGTGATTTTTCAACAAAATTGCATCATGGTCTTTTATGTAATCAGAAACTGAATTAGCCAACTCTGCAGTCGAAGGGGTGCCGTATTTGGCCAGAGGGACTTCCCCTAAAGTCAAGAATACCTCTGGCAAGACATCTTTGGGCAATCCAATCCCTGCAAGACCCAAGCTTGTGCTATAAGGCGGATGGGCATGCACAGTTGCCTTAATATCCTTTCTTTTCTGATAGGCATAAAGAATAAGGGGCAACTCTGAAGTCGGCTTCAAGTTCCCCTTCAGCATTTTTCCCTTGGAATCAATTATTAATAACTCTTCTCGGGTCAGAGAGCCTTTACTTCTTCCTGTAGGGGTAACCAATATTCTACTATCAGACAACTTTACGCTGACATTTCCATCATTTGCCGCAACAAACCCATTTTGGTATATCCTTTGGCAAACCGCAACTATATCGGCTCTTATACTATCTTCTCTCTTCATATTATATTCACACTCACTAAATGACTTTGCATTGTCATTGCGAGCCCCAAACCGTTCTGGTTTAGGGCGAGCGACCCCGATTTATGCGAATTCTGCATCTTGAGATCGGGGGAGTGCCGTCCCGTAAAGACGGGACTTCGTCGTCCTGATTTTGTCGGGACTCCTCGCAATCAGACCGTGTCGCAATGTCATTCTGACCCATATGGGGAAGAATCTCGATTTTCTAACCTATTGAAACTATTAGATTCTTCGCTTCGCTCAGAATGACAAAATGGGCACTCTTAGGTCCTACTACACGGCCTCAATGATACTTCATTTGATGCGCTTAAACTATAGCAAACGCATCAAATGTTGTTACACATTAGAGCAATATGCAATCTATTTTAAAATCCCCCTCAAATCCCCCTTTTTCAAAGGGGGAGACCTCTTTTTCCCCCTCTTTGAAAAAGAGGGGCGAGGGGAGATTTATTGAACGTAAATTAATGCGTTTGAACTAATAACTCTATACAAAAAATAAAGATTTTGTCAAGTTAATTCTACTATTGTATGTCCAAGCTTCACAATGAATTACGAATTTATGACCTCAAGTATTTCTCTATGAATCCAATTGTTTGAAGCAACTAACTTTTTGGAGAAGATACCAAACTTCTTGCCTGAAAAATCGCTTGTCTTTCCACCTGCTTCAGTTATGATCAAAATCCCTGCGGCTGTATCCCAGGGAGAGAGCTTTAATTCCCAAAAACCATCGAATCTTCCCATAGCCAGATAACACAAATCCAAAGCCGCGGAACCAGCCCGCCTTATAGCTTGAGCTTTGACCGCAAATTTGTTGAAATAATCCAGATTGTTTTCATTGCTGGTCCTTATGTCGTAAGGAAATCCGGTTGCCAAAAGAGATTGGGAGAGTTTTTTGGTTTTGGACACGAATATCCTTTTGCCGTTCAAGAAAGCACCTTTCCCTTTTTCAGCTAAGAACAACTCTTTCAAAAGAGGGTTATAAACCGCCCCCAAGATTACCTCCTTGTCTTTCTGTAAAGCAATTGAAATGCAATATACTGGAAAACCATGTGCGTAATTGGTTGTTCCGTCCAAGGGGTCAACTATCCAGCAATAAGGCGAATCTCTTCTTTGACCAATGGTTTCCTCAGTTAATATGGAATGGTCAGGAAAGTTTTTTCTTATTATCCTGAGTATGGCTTTCTCAGACAGGAAATCCACCTCTGTAACTAAATTCACCTCTCCCTTGTACCCGATTTTATTTCTTTTACCTCGGTTCTCAAGCAGGATCTCTCCGGCTTCTAGGGCCGCCTTAACTGCTGTTTGTCTGAATTTAAGCCTTTCAGCTTTATCTTTTTTCATATCCTACAATATAAGATAGGGCTTGCTCTGACGCAAGCAAATACCCCAAAACTTAACAGGATTGTCGCCAAAAACAGTATTATGGAGAGATGGGGGGTGTTCGTGAGGCAAGGAGAATTTAAAGGTCGGAAAGAACAGGAAGGCAATTCTTGTCTTTAAAAGAAGGATTACTCCTTTTTTATCCTCTCCCTTCGAGGGAGAGGATCAAGGTGAGGGTGAGGAGCATCACGGCTGTGAAGCTATTGTGGCATCTTTTTCTTCCCCCTCACTCTTTCTCTCTCCCCTGAGGGGAGAGAGAAACTGAGGGATAGCTATTAACACGTTCTGGAATGTCTTGGAAAAAAGTGGGGATAGTCCTGAAAAACTTAGGTGTTGACAAACGAAAATCAGACAATATCATAAAAAGGGAGGGGAAATGAAATTCATCTGTGATGATAATCTGGGAAAGTTAGCCAAGCTCTTGAGAACCTTAGGGTATGATACGCTATTTGAAAAAGATCTGGATGACTATAAACTAATCAGGCAATCCTTGGAACAAAACAGGGTTATCTTAACCCGCGACACTAAATTGGCAAGATTTAAGATAGCCCAAAATCAACTTTTGATAACAAGCGATAATCCCTTAGAACAGCTAAAGCAAGTAATTGAGTATTTCGAATTAAAACCGAAAAAAGAAGGTTTTTTCTCTCGTTGCTTGTTGTGTAACAATATCTTAGAAGAAGTCGAAAAAGACAAAGCAAAAGATAAAATTCCTCCTTACGTTTTCAAAACCCAAAAAGATTTCGTCATCTGTAACAAATGTGATAAGGTTTTCTGGAAGGGAACGCATATAGATAAGATAAGAGCGAAGTTAAGAAGAGTTGGATTATAAGTTGGAGATTTCTTGAATGATGCTAACTTCCCAAGTTTCCTTCGGGGCTAAGTTTATCTTCCAATTGGGGAATAAAACCGAAGACTGGTAATTCTTCTCAAAGCCGCTCTCTGACAAGGATATAGTCTGAATAGGAAAACGCCACAATTCTGCAGATTTATCGACTTTTAAATTTATGTTCAAACCCAGATGTTCATCCTTTATTCCGAATTCCCCAGTATCCGCAGATTGACCTACGCTATTCAACTTGCTGTTTTCCGGATTCTGACCCAATATATAATAATATCTTTTAGTATCTTCCCCGGAAAGCATTCCAAAATTAAACTCAACTCCAAACCAAAGCTGGATTTCCTGGTTGGAGTTATTGGTCAAACTATAAACTATGTTCAGTTCAGATGTTTTTGAACTAATTTTTATTTTCTTTTCCAGACTTATCGGTATCCTGTTTTTTCCCACCCAGACAAATCCATCTCTTTTTAGACTCAAGATTATTTTACTTTTCTGTTTTTCGATTTTAGGCACAAAAGGCTGATTTACAAAATCTCCCTGCTCTCCATATTTGGATTTGGAGAAATCCTCCAGTTTTGCATTTTCACCTAAAAAATGGTCAATTAAAGAGCCGTGCCGGTACCAATCGTAATTCAAAAACTTCTCTAAACCTTCCTCCTTTGCCACAAAGATATCATGAATGCTTTCCACCTGGTTGTCTTTATTGATATTCTTTTTAAGCTCTAAAAGTTTCCTGTGATACCCTTCCCTGCGCCGGCTCAAGATGTCCAATAGATTAAAAGGTTTCGGTTTGTAATCTAATTCGTAAAGCGCCCCTCCCCAATGGGGATGAAAATAGAGATTGAGTTTGGGGGACTCAATTATGATTTCATCCGAGCCATCCTTGTCAAAGTCAAAGACTTTATAATCTATCCAATCCCCTTTATTATGAATTAAATCATCCAGTACTCTTTCAGCTTGTATCAAGTTCTGATAAATGGCTGAGCGCAAATGGGGAAGATATAATCCGCCGAAAACACCATGCCAATATGGGCAGTTGCACTCCCCTTTCCATAAGAAGTCCTGGGCTTGGTCCAGTTTTTTCCTTTGAGCCTGAGAGGAAGGCTTAATTGTGTTAAGTTTTTCTCTTACCCATAGCATCTTCTTGTGAATCTGGTTGGATTCGGGATATTTGGATAAGAAGTTCCTCCAGTACCCGCCTCGCAGGAAAACCTGATACTTTTCAAAAAGTTGCTTCTCCCTTAGGATCTTTTCCAAATCCTCATATTCCTCAAAAACCTCTGCTGGCAGAGCCCATTGCATCATCTCCTCATAGGAGGCAACCGGAAGATAAATTCTACCCAAAGGTGGAATCTCATCTAAAGCTTCTTTTAAATGAATCATCTCAATCCAGTCTAAATTCTTTTCTATCTCCTTAAAGAACTTCTCTATCCATCTGTCTTCGTAACAATGCTTATAAGTCCCAGGCCAAAGCCCAAACTTCTCTCCGTCATCTGCATAGACTATCAAATTTTTTCCATCCTCATCCGCTATACTTTTGAGATAATTTATTATCTCCTCTGGCTCTTTAAAGGGAACGGCATAGCGAAGAGTTTTACTTCCCGGAAAGAGAGATATTTTATGTCCCTGCTCTTCGGTTATGTAATATCCTAAAAGGTGTTCATCTTTTAAACCGGAATACCTGAAATGGGTATCATCCAGAACTGTGTATTTTATCCCGGCCTCGGCTATGGGCTTTGGCAGATGCGGCTCCCAAACCCTCTCCGCCAACCACATACCGCAAACATCGCATTTGAATTCATCCCGGATGAACTTGCTTAGTTTTCTTATCTGGCCAAGTTTGTCCTCGTCCGGGATAACTGAAAGTATCGGCTCATAAAAAGCTCCTCCCACCATCTCCACCTGTCCCCTCTGGACTAACCTTCTTATCAAATCCAAAGTTTTTGGCTCTTTATTCTTGATCCATTCAAGTAAGATGCCTGAAAAATGAAGGGATATTCGAAAGAAAGGGTATTTTTCCAAAAGCTCTAAAAAAGGAAGATAACACCTATTGTGGGCATTTCGAAAGATGAACTCGAAGTTGCCGATGGGCTGGTGATCGTGTATGGCAAAGGAGAATTTTATCTTCTTCATTCATTAAAACACTTTGAGCTTTATGTACTTTTTCGGATTGGCTTTGATATCCAGAATCAAGCTATCCAAATCCTGAGTGGTCTTTCTCAAATCCAGATAAAGGGAGCTATCCTGAACCAACTTCCCCATAGTCCCTTCGCCTTTTTCTATCTTTTGAGTGAAACTCTTGAGGGAAGTGGACACCTCCTGCAAGCTGGTGGTTACGCTATCCAATCTGTTTGAGGCGTTGGCAAAGTTGTCCACTGCGGATTGGAGCTTACCCTTATTATCCTTGACCAGGTTTTTCAATTCAGAAGAGGCATAGGAAAGGTCATCTACTGAGCGATTAAATTTATCTTTGTTCTTTTCCATCATCTGATTCAGGTCATTGGAAACCTTACGCAAATTTCTGGTGATTTCAATTATGGATTCCTGCGACCATTTGGTCCCAATTGCCCCTTCCAGATGACTAACCAGATTCCTGATGTCAGTTACTGCCTCACCCATCATCCCCATTATTTCAGGAATTCCAGTGTCATAGTATCCCCTCACCGGCTTGGACAGATCCAATAGCTTATCGCTATGACCGGTGAAGATTTCAATGTAACGCTCACCCATAAGCCCGATGTTCATCACGCTAAATTTGGCATCTTCCTTTAAGACCACATCTTGAGTCAGGTTAAAGGCAACCAAGACGTCTCCCTCGTAAAGATTTATCTGTTCAACTTCCCCTTTCTTCACTCCGGATATGGTTACCGGGTCTCCCTTTTCCAAAGCACCCACATTGGGAAAGATGACACTATATTCATACCTAACCACGTTGAAACGATATTGTTTTACCCAGATTATTCCCAAGATCAAAAGTATGATTGCCGCCATCACAACTATTCCCACTCTTAATTCTACACTTCTATCGGATGCCATTAGTAACAACCCTCTTAAAGGTTTAATTTTCCGAAAAGCTCTTTTAGATTTCTTTTCTCTCCTAGAGGCACATCCAAACAAATGCACTTAACATTCTGACTGAACAACTTCTTTAAATCAGCTATCTCCTCTAAAGATAGATGGAGATAAGGGAGAATCTGTATCCGCCCCTGCTTTTGATACATCCCTCCTATGTTTAACTCAGTAATCTGGATTCCCCCCTCTTTCATTTTAAGAATATCGGCAGGGGAGTTGACTATCAATATCATTTTTCTATTCTTGAATTCCCCATTGGATAGGTATTTAGTGGCTTCCTCCACGGTCAGAATCGAACCCTCTATTTCTGGAGGAAGGCAAGCCAGATATAGCTCTCTTTCCCAGGGATTTCTTGCCGCCTGGTCATTAGCTAAAATTATCCTGTCGAGCTTTAAGGCGTTAGCCCACCCGGTCACCACCTGCCCATGTATCAAACGTTCATCTAATCTAAAGAAGATCATCGGGCGTTAAAACTCGGTTACGATTCCACCCTTACCGCTTTCCACCACTTTCTCCAACAATTCAAATTTGTCCAACTTCTCTCTCTTGCTTAAGAATTGCACTAACATCGGCAGGTTCACCCCGGTTATCAGAACCACATCCCCTCTTTTCGAGCTGAATTTCTTTGCCACCTGCCAACAACTGCCACCATAAAGATCAACAAAGAGGAAGAGTTCTTTGGATCTGCTTTTTGAAACAAGCTCCTCTAACTTGGAGAGCAATCCTTCAGGGTCTTTTCCTTGATTGGATATGATCATCATCCCCACTTGCTTGCCCATCATCTGTTCCACCGTATCCTTCAAGGAGGTCGCCAAGTTTCCATGTGTCAGGATTATGCAGTCGAACATCCTTTTTACTCCGTGTCGCTCTCTAAGTATTCGTTGGACATCTTCTTACGGTATATCTCGTCGCTTAGCCTGCGGGAAAATGCTTTGGCTATGTCCTGACCATAGACTTTGAGCATATGGTTCATAGCGATAACTTCGGAGATAACGGTGATATTTTTCCCTGGAGATACTGGAATGGTCACCACTGGCATCTCCACTCCCAAGACAGTGGTAAATTTATCCTCAATTCCTAAGCGTTCGTATTCCTCTTCATCTTCCCATAGGACTAATCTCACCTCCACCTCGATTCTTTTCTGAACGCGTATGGCTCTGATTCCAAAAAGCTTCTCTAAGTCTATGATCCCGATTCCTCTCACCTCCATATGATGTCCCAGAAGCTCACTTCCTGTGCCAACGATGACATGCGGAGCTTTCTTGATGACCTTAACCACATCGTCCGCCACTAAACGATGTCCCCTTTCCACCAGATCCAAGGCGCACTCGCTTTTCCCTATGCCGCTTTTTCCAGTGTAAAGCAAACCCACTCCATAGATATCCACCAGAGTCCCGTGAATGGTTATGTGCGGGGCGAATAGGTTATCCAGATAGACGCTCAAACGGGTGATGAATTCCGTGGTGGAGAGCCGGGTTTGAAAGACCGAAGTCACATTCTGATTGGCTATCTGAATCAATTCTACTGGAGGATTAATTCCCTTGGTGATTACTACACAAGGCATATCGAACCTGAAGAAACTCTCCAGGGTCTGCCTTTTATTTTTCTCATCCTGGCTTTGGATATAGGCCATTTCGGTTTCACCCAAAACCTGCGTGCGATTATGTGCAAACCTGTCAATGAAGCCAGCCAGAGCCAGTCCCGGACGATGAATCTCGTTGTTGCGGATCCTCTTTGAAAGACCATCCGAATTGGTGAGCAAAGCCAACTCCAGATGCTCTTTCCTCTCCTGGTACATCTTCTCTACGGTTATCGTTTCCACGCTAAGTCCTCCCTCAGAAAGATGGTCTTTCTTCTTCGAGCTCACAGGCCAGGGCCTTGGCGTTCAGCTCCTGCTTAATCGCTTTGGTCTTTCTCGGCTTCTTATCCTTCAACTTGGCTTTGTATTTTTTCAACTGAACCTCTATCTTGCTCAGGACCTTCTCCACTGAAATGTGCATATCAAAGGAGCTCTCCTTGCTATTTAAGGCCGTGCCATGGACTTTAAGTTTAAGCTCGGCCGTCATTCTCGATTTCTCCAAATCCAAGATAAGGTGACAGTCGATGATATGGTCGAAATATCTCTCCAGTCGACTGATCTGTTTCTCGCAGAACTCTTTCAGTTCAGGGGTCAAATCGAAGTGTCGAGCGGTAATTCTGGTCTCCATCTTTATCTCCTTTTCGGCTAGTATTTGGGTTTACGGTCGAAAAAGTGAGTGGTCTCGATGAAACGAATGGTTCCTGACTTGGAGCGCATAACAATGGAGTGAGTATAAGCTCCCCCTCCAAAGAATCTAACCCCTTTGAGCATATCCCCGTCAGTAACTCCAGTTGCAGCGAACATAATGTTCTTCCCCCCAGCTAACTCATCTTCCCGAAAAATCTTGTTTATGTCTTTTACGCCCATCTTCTTGGCTCTTCGTTCCTCCTCTTCATTCCGTGGGACCAGTCGAGCCTGCATTCCTCCGCCCACACATCTCAGTGCTGCTGCTGCTATCACTCCCTCCGGAGCACCACCGATTCCCATCAGAACATCCACCCCGGTATCCGGTAAGGCAGTGGCGATGGCCGCGGAAACATCCCCATCTGAAATCAGCTGAATTCTCGCGCCGGCTTTCCGCACCCTTTTAACCAGATCCTCGTGCCGGGGTCTATCCAAAATCGCCACGGTGATATCCTCAATGTGATAGTCCAGAACCTCGGCAACCCTTTTTAAGTTCTCCTCCGGGCTTAAGTTAAGGTCAATCGCTTCTTTAGCTTCGGGCCCAACTGCTATTTTCTCCATATAAGTATCCGGCGCATGAAGAAAATTACCACTTTCAGTAACGGCAATGACCGACAGGGCATTCCACCTTCCACAGGCAACGCTGTTGGTGCATTCCAGAGGGTCTAAGGCGATATCCACTTTCGGAGGTTTTCCCGTTCCCACCTTCTCCCCAATATAGAGCATGGGAGCCTTATCCCTTTCCCCCTCACCAATGACTACCGTCCCATCAATATCCACCGAGTTGAACATCTTGCGCATAGCTCTGACTGCCGCTTCATCTGCTGAATTAGAATCGCCTTTCCCCATCCAGCGAGCACATTCCAAGGCAGCCGCTTCAGTAACTCGCACGAACTCCAAAGCCAAATTTCTTTCCATACATCACCTCCTGTGATGTCGTCTTTATGGCAAACTGACTTTCAGTGGTTGGAGGGGATAAGGCCTAAATAACGTAAATTTGAGCATCATTGCTCTTCTAGCTCAAGACTCGAGGGGTTTTCTAGTTTCTCCTTTACCATTCGTTTACGAAATCTCGCCGGGAGTATCTTCAGTTCTTCTCGGTATTTGGTCACGGTGCGACGAGCGATATTGAGCCCTTTTTCCTTTAGACGAGTATAAATCTCCTGATCGGATAAAGGTTGAAGGGGGTCTTCCTTTTTAATTATCTCTTCCAGCATCTGTTTAACATTAAGCCGGGACAGTTCCTCGCCATCCTGTTTTTGCACGCCGGTATTAAAGAAATATCTTAGCTGGAAAACGCCCTGAGGGGTTTGCACATACTTATCATTAGCCACGCGCGATATGGTAGCCACATTCAACCCCAACTTCTCCGCAACGGCTTGCATGGTCAGGGGCCTAAGGTGAGACATACCATGTTCAAAGAAGTCCTTCTGCTCCTCCACCACCGTCTCCATCACTCTAATCATAGTGGAGCGTCTTTGATTTATGGCATTCAGAAACCACCTGGCTTGCTCCAGCTTCTCCTTAACATATTTTTTCTCCTCGGGTGAACTGGTGCTCTGCTTTCTTATCAACTCTTTGTAAATGGGATTAATCCTCAAGCGTGGGACATTCCGGTCGTTGTGAAAAATCGCATATCCATCTCCTACCCGCTCTACAATCAGGTCCGGAATAACCGGGGTAGCTCCCGGACTGAACCTTCCCATAGTTGGCTTGGGGGAGAGGGTGCGAATCAGATCCATCGCCTCCTGAACCTCTTCAAAACTAACCCCTAAGTTTTTGGCTAATTGCGAATGGCTCTTTTTATCTAAGTCGCTTAAGTATTCATCTACAATACGGTAAGCCAAACTTCCCTCCAGTCCCCTTTCCCTTAATTGAATCAAAAGCGATTCCCTCAGATTGCGTGCTCCCACTCCCAGCGGGTCGAATGTTTGGATTATCCCCAACATTTTTTCGGTGAGAGCAGGATCGCCCTTAAGGGAATCGACTATCTCCTCCAGAGAGCAACTGAGATAACCACTATCGTCAATATTTCCGATGATGTATTCCCCTATCTCATATTCCTCCGGAGTCAGTTTACTGAAACTGAGTTGCTCTATTAAGTGGTCATATAGGGTCTTCTCCAAGACCGAGACCCTTTCTAATCTATCCTCCGACTCTTCTCTCTGAGGCTTCACCCTGAATTCGTGGTCATCTCCCAGGTATTCATCCCAATCAATCTTGTTTAGGTTGGGGTCAACTTCCTCCTCATCTGTTGAAGGCGCCTCCTCCTCTTCATCACAATCCATTTCCTCCAATAGAGGGTTGATGGCTAACTCCTGTCTTAAGATCTGCTCCAGACGCAGGATTGGCATCTGCAGCATCTTCAGGGATTGTATCAGCTGAGGAGCAAGAGTCTGCTGAAGTCTCATTTGGAGTTCAAGTTTCATATCTTTATAAGATAATTAAAGGTTTCTCCTCTATTTAAAGGTATCGGAAAGCGTTAAATCTTAGTTTAGCTTGAATCTTTCTCCCAGATAAATCTTTCTGGCTTCAGGGTCGGAAGCCAGAAATTCAGAGGTCCCGGACTTCAGGATCTCACCATCACACATTATATATGCTCTATCCGTAACGGAGAGAGTCTCTCTCACATTATGATCGGTAACCAATATCCCTAATCCCTTTTGCTTTAACTCAAAAATGATTTTCTGTATATCCTCTACTGCGATCGGATCTATTCCCGCAAACGGCTCATCCAAAAGCATGAACTTGGGCTGGGTGACCAAAGCACGGGTTATCTCCACTCTCCGTCTTTCCCCACCGGATAGAGTGTAGGCCTTGCTCTTAGCCAAATGCGCGATGCCTAATTCCCCTAAAAGGGATTTGAGTTTTTCCTTTCTTTCCTTTTTGGATATCTTCTGCATCTCCAGAATAGCCATTATGTTCTCTTCCACGGTCAACTTTCTAAAAACAGATGGCTCCTGCGAAAGATAGCCGATTCCCTTTTGTGCCCGCTTATACATCGGCAAGGAGGTTAACTCTTCCTCTCCAATCAAGACCTTCCCCGAATTCGGGCGTACAAACCCAATTATCATGTAGAAGGTAGTGGTCTTGCCAGCTCCGTTTGGCCCCAAAAGCCCAACTATCTCTCTTGGCCTGACCTCAATTGAGACGCCACTGACTACTTTTCGCTTATGATAAACCTTGACTAAATTCTCTGCCCTTAAAGCATCTTTGTCTAGACTATAGTTCACCTTCCGGCACCTTTTTGATTGTTCCTTTAACCCTCTTTTTTATCTGAAAGTTCTCCAGCTTCTGATCCGCTTCCAACCCATATCCGTAAATCACATCTCCCTCTTTGGTGACTTTGACAAAATCGTCGGTTATCACCTTTTGTTTTCGAGGGTCCCATCTTAAGCTTTCAGTCTCCAGTTTTACCCCATTATCCGAGATGACCACCACATTCCCCAGAGCCTCCAATTCCTGCCTTTTCTCCTTTATGATGCCACTGTCCGCATCCATAATTGAGGTATGTTTTCCTTCCTTATCAAAAAAATCAACATGCACTTTCTTGGCTAAGGTCAAATCCTTTCTTTCATATTTGACTACGTAATCCGCACCAATGACAGTTGATCTTACTCCATCCACCGTGAAAACCATTTGTGTTTTCTCCACCACTTGATCCGGAACATCTGCCAGAGTGGGAGACTTCTTTTCTTCCTCCTGACTGCAACAGAAAAAGAAAGTTAAAGAAAATACAAGAAAGAGGAAAATCCTTTTCTTAATCAAATGTTTCATCCTTTGGCTGGCTTGCCCAGCGATTGTGCATCCACACCCATTGGTCAGGATATTCTCTTATGATCTCTTCCAAGAACTTAGTTCCCTTCTGGGTTAACTCCATCAGTCCTTTCTCTTTATCCTCTGGAGTTTCTGTTTTTATCTCCTCTCGAATTATCATCTTATAATTATCATCCTCTTTCCTTACTATGGCAAGAGGCACAATGGGGGAGCCGGTTCTTTGAGTTAAAAGAATTGGTCCAATCGGAGTCTTAGCCGGTCTGCCAAAGAAATCGACAAATATTCCTCTTACCCTGAAGGAATCCTGGTCAATTAGGATTCCTAAAGCCCTGCCGGACTTTAAGGCTTTTATCACCTCTCTGGCTTGGGCAGTTGTGGGAATATTCTGTATTCCTGCTTTTTCTCTATTCTCCACCAACAACCTATCTAATCTTTTATCGTAAAGCTCTCTTCCGATTACTGAGACTTTATACCCGGCTAAGGCAAAATAGGTTGCTATAAGCTCGAAATTTCCAATATGGCCTGTCAGGGCAACAAGCCCTTTCCCCAACTTGTAAGCTCTATCGAAGTGCTCTATGCCTTCAACTTCGACTATCCGGCTTACTTCATTCCAGCTTGCATTTTTTAGCCGGATGGCATCCACTGCATTCTTGCCTAAATTTTCAAAGACCTCTAAGCTTAATCTTTTTACCTCACCCTCATTTTTTTCCTTAAAAGCTATTTTCAAATTCTCTATGGTTTGTCTTCTTGCCTTGACTATAAGAAAATAACACATTTTTCCCAAAAAGGAACCGCATTTCAAGGCTGTTTTTCGGGGAAGATGGTTGAAAAGCGCAATTCCTAAAAGGATAAACTGATAAATCAGCCAATTTTTAATCCCTTTTATTATCCTTGTTTTCACATCTGCATCGTTAAACTAATACAAACACATTTATTCGAGCTTGGTCAAATCTCCCCTAATGAAAACTTAAAAATTTGCAACAAATTTTTAAGTTTTCATTTAACCCCTCTTTTCTAAAGAGGGGAAAAATCCCTTCCCCCTTTGAAAAAGGGGGAACAAGGGGGATTTGAAAAATAATTGCATATTGCCTACCATGTAACAGAACTTAATGCGTTTGTATTAAATTATACCACGCCTGCTTCCAAAAGGTCGTGCATATGCACAATCCCAATCGGTTTTCTTTTCTTATCTATTATGATTAAACAGGTGATCTTGTAATGTTCCATCTGGTTTAGGGCTTTGGCAGCCAATTCCTCCGCATGGATGGTCTTGGGATTTTTATTTATCACTTCCTTGGCTTTGAATTTAAATATGTTCTCCGATTTCTCTATCAACCTTCTAAGGTCGCCATCCGTGAATATCCCTACCAATTCTTTTTTGCTATTAACCACTGTGGTGGCGCCGAACCTCTTGGAGGTCATCTCCAAGACAACCTCTTTCATATTTGCCCCTTGATTTACAATCGGCACCTTATTCCCGGTGTGCATAATATCACTTACCTTCAGAAGCAATCTCTTGCCTAAATTTCCTCCAGGATGAAGAAGGGCAAAATCGTCTAGGCTGAAACCTCTTCTATCCAGAAGCGCCATAGCCAGGGCATCTCCCATCACTAAGGCGGCAGTGGTGCTGGAGGTAGGGATTAGATTATTGGGGCAAGCCTCCTCATCCACGGATACGTCAATGACCACATCGCTTTTCTCTGCCACAGGTGATTTTGTATTTCCAGTAAGAGTTATGATGGGCACGCCCAATCTCTTAAAAAGAGGAATTAACTGATAAAGTTCATCTGTTTCGCCACTTTTGGTGATGGCTATGACAATGTCGCTTTTTTGAACTAATCCTAAATCGCCATGAATCCCTTCAGCCGGGTGAAGAAATATGGCTGAAATGCCAGTGGAGGTCAAAGTTGCGGCAATCTTTTTGCAGATAATGCCGGATTTACCCATTCCGGTTACAATCACTCTTCCCCGGCAATTTAAAATCAAATCCACTGCTCGAGAGAACTCCTTAGTCAGTTTTCCCTCTAAGGAAGCTATGGCTTTGGCTTCCTTACGGATAACCTCTCTGGCTTTTTTTAAACTCATTTGAAAATCTCCGTCAAATTTTTATTCTTGCTTAAAAGGACCATTTCTACCACTTCGCGCAAGGCGCCTCTTCCACCCTCTGCTTTGGTGATGTAATCTGCATACTTTTTTATAAGAGTCGAAGCATCCTTAACGCAGATAGGGATTCCTGCTTTCTTTAGAACCGGAATATCAACTATATCATCCCCAAGGTAAGCGATTTGGCTATCCCTTAATTTCAAATCTTTTTTAATCTTCTCGTAAATCCTGAGCTTATCTTCCCTACCCAAAAAAACATACTTTATCTTCAATTGTTTTGCCCGAATCTCAGTTGCCTTTGATTTTCTCGCAGAGATTAGGGCTATTTCCAGTCCAAATTTTTTTGCCAAATAAGCCCCTACTCCATCTGCAATGGAGAACTTTTTGGATTCTGTGCCATTATCATCGATATAAATGGTATTATCCGTTAAGACCCCATCCACATCCGAGACGATGAGTTTTATATTCTTGAATTTAGAAAAAAGAGTCTTATTTTTCAAATTGTTTTATGAGTTTATCTATTTCCCAAACCTGAACTATTAGATTTTCTAACTTTTCTAAAGGAAGCATATTTTTGCCATCGCATAATGCCTTTTCAACATCCGGATGAGTTTCTACAAATAAAGCATCAATGCCACAAGCCACTGCTGCTCTTGCCATAGGTAAAATGAACTCCGGCTGGCCTCCGGAAGATTTCCCTTCTTGTCCGGGAAGTTGCAAGCTGTGCGTGGCGTCGAAAATTACCGGATATCCCAAATTGCGTAAGATTACCAGAGACCTCATATCCACTACTAAGTTATGATAACCGAAAGTTGTTCCTCTCTCGGTGATGAGGATATTTTTATTTCCAGTTGAAACGACTTTGTCGGCAATCTGCTTCATATCCTCCGGTGCCATAAACTGTCCCTTTTTTATATTCACCGGCTTTTTGGTTTTAGCTGCGGCTAAAATTAAATCAGTTTGACGACAAAGAAATGCTGGGATTTGAATTATATCTGCTATTTGGGAAACAGGCACAGCTTCGTCTGGCTGATGAATATCAGTTAGAATCGGAACTCCGACTTTATCTTTGACTTTTTTCAGAATTTCCAAACCCTTATCCAATCCCGGACCGGCAAAAGATGAAATATCCAGGCGATTGGCTTTAGAATAGGAGGATTTAAAAATGAAAGGAATTTTATGCTTTTCCGTTATCCTCTTGATTTCCTCTGCAGTCTTTAAAACCAACTTTTCTGACTCAATCACACACGGCCCGGCAATTAAGACTAATGGATTATTTTTGCCGATTTTGAGATTATATTGTCGAAGCGCTATTTCTGGCATCAACTTTTCTTTTTTAATTTTTATTTTTCAATTTTTTATATTTCACTGCCGCCCCCACAAACTTCCTGAAAATCGGATGTGCCCTGGTGGGGCGGGATTTGAGTTCGGGATGAAACTGCACGCCTAAAAACCAAGGATGAGCTGGAAGCTCAATTATCTCCACCAATCTTTTATCCGGAGACAAACCAGAAAGTTTAAGCCCTGCACTAGTGAGCTTTTCTCTGTAATCGTTATTGAGCTCATAGCGGTGGCGATGTCTTTCGCTGATTTGATCTTCTCCATAAATTTTATGGGCTAAGCTATTTTTTTCCAAAACACAAGGGTAAGCCCCAAGCCGCATTGTTCCACCCTTATTGGCAATCTTTTCCTGCTCTGGCATAAGATGGATAACCGGATTTTTGGTTTGGGAATCGAATTCGGAACTATGGGTATCTTTTAAGTTGCATACATTGCGGGCAAATTCAATGGTAGCACACTGCATTCCGAGGCAGATTCCAAAGAAAGGAATCCCCTTCTCCCGGACATACTTAATTGCTTCAATTTTTCCCTCAATTCCCCTATCTCCAAAACCACCTGGAACTAAAAGTCCATCTAAGCCCTCTAAGTATTTTTCTTTCCCCTCTTTTATTATATTATCCGACTCAATCCATTTCAATTCAACTTCAGCATTATTCTCCACTCCTGCATGCACGAACGCTTCAATGATGCTCTTATAGGCATCTTTTAGATTAGTATATTTGCCACATATCCCGATATTCACTTTATCCTTTGGGTTTTTTATCTTCTCCAGCATTTTTTTCCAATCGAATAGGTCCAGCTCCTTGCATTCTAAATCCAAATGCTTTATCACCAGTTCATCCAACCCTTCCTGATGAAACGAAATGGGCACTTCGTAAATACAATCCAAATCAATTGCCTGAATTACCGCTTCAGAGGGGACGTTACAGAACAAACCTATTTTCTCTTTTATCCCTTTGGTTAAGGGAAGTGAGGTTCGACAAAGTAAAATATCCGGTTGGATTCCGATTTCTCTTAGCTCCTTGACGCTGTGCTGGGTTGGTTTGGTCTTAAGTTCACCTGCGGACTTAATGAAGGGAACCAAGGTTAGATGAATGTATAAGGTATTGTGTCTTCCATCCTCTAGCCCCATCTGTCTAATTGATTCCAAAAAAGGCAGCCCCTCTATGTCGCCCACAGTCCCACCTATCTCCGCCATAACCACGTCCGCCTTTCCGTTCATTTCTCCCACTTTGCGGATGCGGCTTTTTATCTCGTTGGTGATATGGGGAATGACCTGCACTGTTCCACCCAGATAATCCCCTCTTCTCTCATGCGCTATGACCGAATCGTAGATTTGCCCGGAGGTAACATTGTTGTCTTTGGTTAAACTTTCGTCAATGAATCTCTCGTAATGTCCTAAATCCAAATCAGTCTCCGCCCCGTCATCCAGAACAAAAACCTCTCCGTGTTGAAATGGGTTCATTGTGCCCGGGTCAACATTAAGATAAGGGTCGAGCTTGAGTAGATTGACTTTCAGCCCCCTTTGCTTTAACAGATACCCGATGGAGGCGGAAGCGATACCTTTGCCCAAAGAGGAGACCACTCCACCGGTAATAAAGATATATTTTGTCTTTTTGTCTTTCAATTCCTTCTCCTTTTCAAAGCAGACTCGTCTCTCGACGAAGTCGAGGACTTATGATTTATCTCTTTAAGCTGTAATGGGGTATCAATCGAAAGTGAATTATATTTGGATATTAGAACTTTTATTTTGTATCCATTTTCCAGAACCCTCAATTGCTCCAGTTTTTCAGACTTTTCCAAAGGGGTCTGTGCCAGTTTAGCGTACTTTGCTAAGAAATCTTTCCTGAAACCGTATATGCCTGCATGCTTGTAGTAAGTCCGGTTTTCAGCTTTGGAATATGGTAAGAGAGAACGCGAGAAATAAAGTGCGTATCCATTTCTATCCATTACCACTTTCACCACATTAGGGTCAGATAAATCCTTTTTTTGATTTATCCTCTGGGCTAAGGTAGCCATATAGATTTTTTTATTCTTCAACATATAGGAAATAAGCTGGTCCAGCATCTTTGGATTCAAAAATGGCTGGTCGCATTGGATATTCACCACCAGGTCGCAATTCAGTTTATCTGCCGCCTCACCTGCTCTATCTGTTCCGCTTTTGTGTTTAGCAGAGGTTAGAACCGCTTCCCCTCCAAAACCAAAAACCGCATCCATTATACGATGGTCATCTGTAGCTACCAGAAGCTTATCGATAAATGCGGACTTTCTTGCCTGCTGATAGACTCTTTGAATGAGCGGTTCTCCCCACACCGACCTTAAGGGCTTGCCCGGCATCCTGGCGGAAGCAAACCTGGCTGGAATGATTCCTGCCACTTTTATTTTTTTCATCTCAATTTTTTATATTACAAAACTTATGCCTTAAAGTCAACTAAAAAGGAAGGCGACCCGTCTGGGTCGCCTCGAATGGATTCAAGTCCTTTATCTTTGATTTCCATCTAATGTAATCTAAAATTAGAACAAAAATCTGGATTGTCAAGGATTAAAAAGAGACCTCTGAAAAAGTCCTTTAGCGGGGCTGGGAGCCCCGCCTACGGTGTGAACCAGGATGGTCCACACCTACGGAAACGTAAGTTATCGGTTTTCCGTAGGCCGGGCACCTTGCCCGACCTGTCGGCTGCACTTTTTCAGAGACCAAAAAAAGAGGACTAGCCCCCTCGCTCTTTCTCTCTCCCCCAAGGGGAGAGAGAAACCAAAGGAAATAGCCATTAAGACATTCTGATGTGTCTTGAAAAAAAGTGGGAATACTCTTGTTAAAAAAATAGAGGATGGATTTACTTAGGATGGTGTTCTCTCTAAGGTCAATTCGCGAATCAACTTATCTATTCTGTCGATGTGAAAAGGTTTGGTGAGGTAACCATCTGCCCCCTCTTCCATAATCCATTGCTGAGAATAGGCAGCCGGATAAGCTGTTATGATCACCACCGGAATGCCAGGAGAAGCCTGTTTGATTTCCTTCAGAAGTTCATTTCCGTTCATTCGGGGCATCTTGATATCAGTTACCACCAAATCGTAGCTTTCCTCTTTCAGCTTCTCCAGTGCCTCCTGGCCATCCGAAGCAGTTGTAACCTTGTAACCAAAACTGACCAGGGTCTCCTCCAAAACGCTACGTAACGCCTCATCATCATCCACCACCAAGATCTTCTTGGTTGGACTGCCTTTTGCTCCGCCTTTTTCTGGTTTGGCATTCAAGACTTTCACTATTAACTCTTCAATCCTCCCGATGCGGAAGGGCTTGGAGATGAACCCACTTGCCCCCTGGTTTATCATCTCCTCCATAGGATAGATGGAATTGTAACCGGTAATCAGCACCACCGGAAGCTCAGGATTCTTTTCCTTGATCTCTTGAAGCAATGCCACTCCGCTGAGTTTGGGCATTTTGATATCTGTTACTACCAGGTCTATTTTCTCATCTTCAAGCAGACTTAGCGCCTCCTCCCCATCCCTTGCCCCCAAAGCTTCGTACCCCAAAGCAGAGAGGGTATCCAGTAGAAGTTCTCTTATTTTAGCATCATCATCTACCACTAAAACTCGAATGGGCTTATTCATGCTCAACCGTTTCTTTAGCAACTCGTGGCTTATTAGGTTACGTTTCTCCTCTATTCCTTTTATCGAAAGATTTCCAACTTACTTGAGAAAAATAAAAAAATAGCCCAAAATGCAAGTCGGGCTACTTCAAGCAGGGTTATCTGTTAAGGCTTAACTTCTTATCAGCTCCAACATCTCTTTTTTCTTTTGCCCCAACAGCTCTTCGCTGGTGGCTTCGATATTCAATCTCAAGAGCGGCTCGGTATTGGAGGCTCTCAGGCTAAACCACCATGTGTCAAACTCGATGGTTAAGCCATCCAGACGGTCAATTTTTCCCGAACCAGCATATCTCTTTTCAACTTCTTTTAACTTACCCGGAATATCGGCTACTTGACTATTTATCTCGCCTGAACGGAAGTAGTGGTCGATTGACGCCAATAGGGTGGAAAGAGGTTTATTCTCCTCGGATATCAATTCCAAACAGACCAAAAGGGCAATTAACCCCGAGTCGGCGAACCAGTTGTTGCGAAAATAAAAATGACCTGAATGCTCTCCTCCAAAAATGGCATTGTACTTTTTCATCAGAGGTTTTATCAGAGCATGGCCAACCCTGGTGCGAATTCCTTTTCCTCCACTTTTCTGGATTATCTCTGGCACAGTTTTGGAGCAGACCAGATTATAAAGAATGGTAGCCCCTTTTTCTTTTTTTAATAGATTCTTAGCCACCAGGGCAGTAACCATATCTCCACCCAAGAGTTTTCCCTTTTCATCCATTAAGAACATCCTGTCAGCATCTCCATCAAAGATAGCCCCCAAGTCAGCTTTTTGTTTCAAGATCTCATCTCTCAAAGAAACCGTATTCTCCGGCACGATCGGATTGGGCAAGTGATTGGGGAAAGTCCCATCTAAATCAAAGAATAAGGGAATTACCTTACAGGGTAATTCCCTGAAAACTTGAGGAACGATCTTTCCAGCTATCCCATTGCCTGCATCGATTACTATCTTAAAGGGCTTTAATTCCCCCTTATCAACAAAGGACAAGGTATGCGAAGTGTAATCTTGATCAATATCGCGTCTTGTTATTTTGCCTGTTTTCTTAACTGTAGGAAAACTGTTCCCTAGAACCAACTCCTTTATTTTGTCTAATCCTTCTTGCCCACTCAGGGGAACCGCATCTTTCTTACAGACCTTCATACCATTATATTCCGGAGGATTGTGCGAGGCGGTGATCATCACCCCACCATCGTATTTGAAATTTCCAACTGCAAAATAGAGCCCATCCGTGCTACACAATCCGATATCAATTACCTCTGCCCCCTCTTCAGTTATTCCTTTGATTGTAGCGCAAGCTAAGCTCTCCGAGGAGAGACGCACATCTCTTCCCACAGCTACAGTCTGAGGCCTTAAGTACTCCACCAGAGCCCGACCCAGTTTGTAAGCTATATCCTCATTCAACTGTTGCGGGTAAATTCCTCTTATATCATAAGATTTGAATATGCTTTCATCCATTTTTTTCTCCACGAATTATGTCCTTCGACTTTGCTCAGGACGGTGAGCGAAGTCGAACCGTGTAGGCGACCCTACGGGTCGCCTCGCGATAAATTTGCGGCCCGCACAGGAATGCATTCCCTGTGATTTGTAGAGACGCAAAATGTTGCGTCTCTACTGACGGGAATTTCCTTCGACCTTGCTCAGGATGGTGAACTTGTCCTTCGACTTTGCTCAGGACAGTGAGCTCGCCGAACTGTTGAACCATATCCCACACCGCGTCTGTACGCAGATCTGCGTGTTGAGACACAAATCACAGTAAGTTCACCTCTCCGGTTATGATGGCCCTAGTTCCATCTTTAGTCTTAATTACCAGAGACCCATTATCGTCTATGTCATATGCTTTCCCGGTTATGACTTCGTCTCCAGACTTAATCCTAATTTCCTTGTTTAAGACCGAAGAGTATTTTTTAATATCCTGGCGATAAGTTCCCAAGCCTTTCTTTCTGAATACCAGATATATCTTTTCAAACTTCTCCAAAAAAGACTTCAAAGTATCTAAACGCCTGACTCTTTGGCCCAACTCAATTCTGATGGATGTGGCTTTATCCTGTAAGCCCGAAGGAAAATCGCTTCTCTTTTGATTGATATTTATTCCCACCCCCATTATCACAAACCTAATCTGGTCAATTTCAGCGGAAAGTTCCAGAAGGATTCCCGCTACTTTCTTTCCATTAATTAGACAGTCATTGGGCCATTTTATCTTTGCTTTCAAGCCAAACAAATTTTGAATCGTTTGAGCCAAAGCCAGCCCAGCACAAAGCGAAAGCCCTGCTGCTTTGGAGGGTGGAATGTCCGGCCTCAAAACCAGACTCATCCATAAACCCACTTTGGATGGAGAAAACCATTCTCGTCCCATCCTTCCTTTTCCCGCGGTCTGCTTTTCTGAGATGACAATAGCCCCTTCAGGAGAGCCCGCTTCCGCCAACTTATAAGCCAACAGGTTAGTTGATTTGAGGGTTTGATAGGAATGAATCTTTTGACCTAAAAACTTGGTATGAAGATTATCCTTTATCTCAAAAGGAAGTAAAAGGTCAGTGGGTTTTACCAAACGATAACCTTTACCCTTTTGTGATTCTATTTGGTATTCCCAGCTTTGTAGGTGGTAAATCGATTGATAGACGTTAAAACTGGAAAGTCCGGCAGAAGCGGCGATCTTCCGGGTGGCCAAAAACCTGCCTTTCTTTCTCTTTAATACCTTCAGGACTTTTTCAGCATTATTGGAGAGTAAATCAACCATGTTATGGCAAACGCATCAAATGTTGTTACATATAATCCCCCTTTTTCAAAGGGGGAGACCTCTTTTTTCCCCTCTTTGGAAAAGAGACCCGCTTCGCCCGTCTCGCCGATGGCTCGCCGAGGCGGGCCGAATCGAGGCGAGGGCGAGGGGAGATTTATTGAACGTAAATTAATCCATTTGTATTAGCATAAGACCAGATTCAAATCCAGTGCCAAAGCGGAATGGGTCAAAGCTCCGATGGAGATGAAATCGACTCCTGTTCTGGCGATCTTTATTACATTGTTCAAATCGACGTTTCCTGAGACTTCTATTTCTATTTTTTTCTTGGAGGAACGCACTAGCTTAACGCATTTTCTGATATCACCAGTATGCATATTGTCCAACATCACTCTATCCACCCCTGATTTTATTGCCTCCTCCAATTCTCTTATATTTCTTACTTCCACCTCTATTTTTATTTTCCTTTTGGGTTTGGATTGAGCTATAAAGGATTTTGCCCTCAAGACCGCTTGTTTAACGCTGCCACATGCTCGGATATGATTGTCTTTTATTAATATCATATCATGAAGGCCAAAGCGGTGATTTTTCCCTCCACCCATCCTGACTGCATATTTTTCCAAAAGCCTCAAAGTTGGAGTGGTTTTTCTGGTATCCAGAATCTTAACTTTGGTTTTTTTTACTTTCTTTACAAACTCATTTGTCAAAGTGGCAATTCCGCATAATTTCTGCAAGAAGTTCAAAGCTACTCTTTCCGCTTGCAGTATGCTTCTCGTCTTACCGCAAACCAACGCTATGGTTTCTCCCTTTTTTATCTGCGAGCCGTCCTTCTTGTAAAGTTTGAATTTGATTTTTCGGTCAACAGTCTTAAAGACCTGTTCCGCCAAGAAAATCCCAGCCAAAACCCCACTTTGCTTTACCTTTATCTTGGCGCAATTCATTAAACTTTTATCAATAACTGCCTCAGATGTTATATCCCCAGTGCCCACATCCTCGGCCAGAGCTCTTTCTATTAAAGCTTTAAATTTTCTGTCCTGCCAATTCATGTTTTGAAATTAACATCTGAAGTCTAAATTTGCAACACAAAAAGTGTTGACACCTTCACTATTTTAACGTAATATGTAATAGATTATGACCAAACCCATCCGGGGGACGATGTGGAAGAATCAAAACACCAATTTCACTGCCCTACCCCTTATAGTTCCAATACCACCTGCTGGCTTAGATTAGCCATCCAGCAAGCTGACCTATCAGAACTCCCATTGGATAAGAATCTCAAGAACTGCCTGGATTGCCAGACCTTCAATCAACTGTCTTTGAGAGCTAAAGGCAGAAGGCAGGCGGACCAGACTTCTAATTATTTTACGAAATTCCTGTTTTCTCAGCTGGATTCTTATAATGACCAGCTCAAGAGCACGGATGGGAGTTTAAGGAAAAGGCTGGAGGAGTTGAACGTCCTAAAGAAGGTTTCGGATGCTCTTTTGAAATCAGATGATTTGGATAAATCGCTTCTCTTGATTCTAAGCGGTGCCACAGCTGGCCAAGCTTTTGGATTCAATCGCGCCTTCATCTTCCTGATTAATGAAAAGAGAAATGTCCTAGAGGGGAAGATGGCACTGGGGCCACAGGACAACAACGAGGCGGAGAAAATTTGGGAAGAGTTAAAAAGTAAAAACATAACTTTCGACCAGATTATCCATAATATCCTCAAAGGGGAAGGTAAACCTGAAAACGAGTTGATCAAGAAAACAAAAAAGATAGCTTTATCCCTCGATTCACAGGACAATATTCTCGCTTGGGCCCTCTCCGATAAGAAATCCTTGAACCTAAAGAGTTTCCCACCCAATCAAGTGGGTAATAATAAGTTAGCCCAAATATTAAGCCCATGTGGAATAGTCGTGGTGCCGATTCTATCTGAGGGTAAGCCGCTCGGCGTTCTGGTGGCTGACAACCTCATTACCGCTGAGCCGATATTGGATGAGGATCTGTTTGCCTTGGAGACTTTTGCCAACCAAGCCGGGTCTGAGATTGAGAATATGCTACTTCACCGGGAACTGAGATTGAAATACCAGGAACTGGAGCATATCAACCAGCTTTTGAGGGAAAACCAGAGTTATCTATTGAAACATGAACGTCTGGCAGATATCGGTAAATTAGCCACCACTGCCGCCCATGAGATCAAGACCCCGCTTATCGCTATTGGTGGATATGCGCGACGCGTCCTGAAAAACTACACCAGCGGCAAGCTCGACCTTCGCGATCTGGAAATTATCATCAAAGAGGTGGAACGCTTGGAGGAGATAACCTCTCAGATTCTGGATTACTCCCGTGAAAGTAAGCTCTCTATTCAGAGAAACGACCTGAATCGTATTGTCCAAGAAGCCTTGGAGGTGCTGGAATCAAAGTTCAAATATGACAATATATTACTGCAGACTGTTCTCTCCGATGACCTCAAGGAGACAGATCTTGATTCCCACCGCATCAAACAGGTGCTTTTCAACCTGATTGAGAACGCCATAGACGCTATGTTCGGAGGGGGGACTTTAACCATCCGCACCAAGAAAAAGGATAATTATGCCGTATTAGAAATAGAGGATACGGGAAGTGGCATCAACCAGAACGAGATGAAAAAGCTGTTTATACCTTTCTACAGCACCAAGCCCACTGGCTCCGGTTTGGGCTTGGCAGTTTCCAAAAAAATCGTGGATGACCATGCGGGATTTATTGAAGTCCAGAGCAAGCCCAACGAGGGAACAAGATTTACCATACATCTCCCCTTGAACCAAAAAAGTTAAAAGGAAGTTATGCCTAAAATACTAATAGTGGAAGATGAGCCCAACCTCCTGGAGCTTTACACAAAGGAGATGCGGGATGAGGGTTACGAGGTCTTAACTGCTATGGATGGCGAAGTTGCCTTGGACTTGGTCAAAAAACAGCTTCCCGACCTGGTTATACTGGATATAAAGATAAGAAAAATGGATGGTTTAAAAGTCTTGCACGAGATAAAGCAATTTAATAAAGATATTCCGGTTATTCTCAACTCCGCCTACGAGACCTTCAAGTCTGATTTCTCCTCCTGGGTAGCAGATGCCTATTTGGTCAAGACCTCCAACTTGGACCAGCTCAAACTGAATACCAAGAAACTACTCCAATTGAACTAATCTACTTCAAGAGCAACATCTTCTTCGACTGAACAAACCCTTCTGTTTCTATCTTGTAGAAATATACTCCACTTGGTAAATCTCTGTTTTCATTATCCTTTCCATCCCAGGTTATCTCGTAGTTTCCTGGTCTTTTTGGTTCATCCACTAAAGTCCTCACCTCTTGGCCTAAAATGTTATAGATTTTGAGGGTGGTATGGATGCGGCTGTCAACTGTGAACTGTGAACCATAAACGGTGAAGGGTATATTGGTGGAAGAGTTGAAGGGATTGGGATAGTTTTGGGGTAAGATATATTCCATTCTATCTGGAAGCTGGTCTTCATCTACTCCCAAATTGATATCGAAAGTATCAGCGTATGCGTAATTGTACTTGCTCGAATCCCTGGTTAGGACCCCAGGTGTCATGTAAACATAATCGTAATCATCCCAGTTGTAAAAGTCAAAATTTCCTTCCCCTTGGGCATTCAAACTAAAGGCGCCAATAGAATTTCCACCACCTGATTTGTACCCAACCACCGGCACAACCCATTCTGCATTGTCAGCTCCATTAAAGGTCATATCCAGTCCCCCTGGACCAGAAAGTGGGGTGAATCTAACATAATTCGAAGCCAAGTTCTCTGGCATAGAATCAACTGAAGTTACATTTACCGGATAAGTGCTGTGTTTTTGCTCATTTAAGATGTTAATCTCCGGAAACAAATTCCCCTCTGAGTAATAGTTAACCGTGTTTGCCCTCGTGCCGGTAAAGAGATTCCAAACTAAGAATTCCTTGAAGGCGCTGTCGAAATCAGCGCCAAAGGGAGCTAAGGCACTATCAATAGCAGGGAGAGTGTTGGCGTCTGGCACCCTTCCACATTCTTCCCAGATATCTTTCATTACGCCAACTCCAAATTTTTCCGAGAGATAAATGGCGAAAACGCACGAAGCATAAGGATGATATGCCCTAACCGAATCGGCTCCAAAATCATTGGAAAAGGCTTTCAGCGATACCCAAGGATAACGATAGAAAAACCGCAGGTAATTAGGGTAGTCGTTCACATTATCGAAGGTTTGGTCTTCCATCCAGGTTGAAGACATCTCCATCCAATAGGGCTTCCAATTGGGATAGGGGTCATAACCTTCATATACATCATATCCAAATTGAATGGCATGAAAGAACTCATGTCCAGCAGTTACGCTCATCAGGTCATACTGACTTGCATATCCATAACCAGAAAAGTCGTTGGTCAGCTCTATGTAACTGGTGTAACTCCAGGAAGGAGTACGTGGTGATTCAGGAGAGGTGCCGCCTAAATACCCATATCCTAAATTAATTATATAGATATCGTATCGACTATCCCCACCCATAGAGCCGTCACTGGGCGGGGCTTTATATCCCATAGTATCTATTTCCTTAGCCCAGACGTAATCAAAAATCTCCGCACATCTGTCAACATAATCCGGAATCCCATTAGCAGGATTTGTGTCTTCGGATGGGTGATAGACTGTATTTGTTCCAGTAATGTCATAATGGATTTTGAAATGCCCGCCCGGGGTGTTATAACTTCTCTGCAAACTCGGTCTGGCTAAGTAAAATTTGAGCAACTCCAATGCTTCAGAGCTTAGTTTCTCCTTAAGCAGAGAAATCTCAGCCATTATTGGAGTGCCGCATTTGGGAAGGGGGTAGATTGGTTCCTGGTTAGTATAAAGTTCTTCTACCTGTCGAATCAGGGTCTCTTCATATTCTTTGCTAACTTTGAACTCAACTGCAAAGGAAACAGAAAAAATAAAGAAAGACAAAAATAGCCAGAAGATTATTCTTTTCACAAATCCTCCTATCAGCCTATTCTTTACTTCACAAGAGTCATCTTCTTTATCGACCTGAATCGCTCACTTTTTAACTCGCAGAAGTAAATTCCACTGCTTATTGGCTGGCTGTTATGATCCTTTCCATCCCAAGAGACTGAGCGGCACCCCTATTCATCTCTTGATCAATCAGAATCTGAACTTTTCGTTCTTTCGTATTTAAAGTGCAGATCTAGGACCCGTAGCATTCATCATTGTGCGAATCCTGCATCTTGAGACACGAATTCCACGACTTCCCCGAATTCTGGGTCTTGAGATGTGTCTTGAGATTGGGCAGTCTTGTGACCCGACACTTCGCTTTCATCTACCCGACACTTCGCTACTGATTAAGGTTTTGGGTAGGGGGTATGGGCTGCTATACGCCCCTGCTGTCTCTCAGACCCGAAGGGAGCTTGTCGAACGATTTATCATTCAATCTCTTATATAAATCCCTGCAACTTATTTAGGAATGACCCAAAGTTATTAAAGACGAACTTTCCCCTCTATTTTTATGCCGGAGGAGTCAAAAAGCTGAACATAAATGTCGTAGTTATTTCCCGAACGATAATCCTGCCAAACCGCAACTGTTCTCCCCTGACCGCTGGCCGCAATTGCAGGGTAATTTTGTTTGCTCTTGCCCGCATCAGTCTTCACACGAAAATCAAGGGTGTCTCCCCGGGCAAAAGACGAGCCGACTGACAACAAGAGCACAAGAAAAACTGAAACGATTTTCTTCATAACACTCCCTGTGCTATAAGAAAAAAGAGAAAACCTCAAAATACAACCAAACTTTTACAGTTTTTTAAATTTTTGCGGGCTAAATTAAATCTTTTAATTGCCGATAAAATAATTTAGGAAACAGTAAATCTTCTAAATCAAGAAAGGGAGCTATTATGAAAAGAAATTCTTTTCTAAAAGCAACTGTTTTGTTTTTGATGTTCTTGGCTTCCGTGGCTTTGCTTTTTAGTTGCGCCAAAGACAAGAGCCCGACTGCAGGGAGCGGAGCGGCTCAAACAATTGTGACCAATCTCAGCGCCAGTCCTGCTGACTCAACACTAGTCGGTGGCAGTATCTCTATTTATGCAACAGTTACCACTGGTGGGCAGATCGATACTGGAGAGATAGTAAATTTCTCTGTCTCACCCAGCTATGTTGGAACTCTTTCAGCCACTGTTGATACCAGCGAAGAGCATGGTCTGGTTGTTACTTCTTTCCATGGCAACAATACTGGCACAGCTTATGTTTACGCCTCAACTTCAGATACTACTGCCAGCATCCGGGTTCGCGTTATCTCCTCAGGTGTCACTCCCGGCGAAGGTGGCTTAACAATTGAAGTTGACCCAACAGTTCTTCCATCTAATGGGGATACAACCAGCGAAGTGACCATAACTGTGCGGGATGCTAATGGCCTTCCAGTTACAGATGGAACCATAGTTAGATTAGCGGCTGGAGAGAAATTCAAGGATGTTGACGGGGATGGCTACTATAACAAAGACATTGACCAACTGATTTACGATACCAACAATGACGGTGTCTGGAATTCAATTGGAAATATACCTATGACCGCCGCTACCACTTCCGGAGTGGCAACTGCGACTTATACTACTGGATTCAGAGCTGGAATGGTTTATATTAAAGCAACTGCTGGCTCACCGGATGACCCGGTAACCGACGATGCCACGATTCTTCTAATTCCCACAACCGGAGATAGTATTGCCAGTATCGCTCTAGAGCCAGCCAGTCCAACCATTCAAGTCAAGGGAACTGGTGGAATAGAGTTTGTGCAGATGACCGCCACCTGTTATGATGAGAACGGAAATCAAGTAGTCGAAGGATGGCCGGTTGTATTCAGGATCCTAAATGGACCGGATGGAGGGGAAGGCATAAACGGAAGCACTAGCGCCTGCACAGTATCCACCAACTCCTCTGGCATAGCTCAAGTTACAGTTAATAGTGGAACTAAATCTGGAACGATAAACTTGATTGCCTATTTTGGCAATGTGATATCAAATTCAACCCGCATAACTGTCTGTGCTGGCCCGCCAAAATTCATCTCTGTAGGAGTGCGTCCTTGCAACATTAGGGGATTTGACATTGTGAATGCCGAAGCTGAAGTTGGAGCAGTAGTGGTCGATTCGTTTGGAAACTATGTTCCAAACGGAACTTCAGTCTATTTCTACACGGACGAGGGAATGATTACGCCAAATGATGAAACTGAGGAAGGAGTGGCTTCAGCCACCTATCGTTCAGCTCCTACTAGTGGAGATACTGGAATTGCCTGGATTCGAGTGGAAACAGCTGGAGGCACTATCAAAGATAGCGTCATTCTAATAGTTTCCGGAGCGCCTTACTACGTTGACTTTCTTAGCTATCCCTCTTCCGGCATACCCGCCACATCCAAGGCCTCCTACACAATTTTTGCGGGGGTCCAGGATATCAATAGAAACCCTGTGTTAGCAGGATACAAGGTAGATTTTGAAGCGACCTACGGAACCATAGGGGATTCCAAAACTGACAGCAGCTGCATACCTGGAGATTATGCCTTTGCATCAAGTAAATATACTAGTATAAACCTGGACGTTGATTACGCTTGGTCCACCCCGGACAATGGAATTGGTGCAAATGAGTGGGTTTGGGCAGGATGTGGAGGGGCTGTAGGTACTGTTACTTTCCCACTTACCACCGGCTCAAGCTATAAGGATGAGACGAGCAACTATTCTCGTGTCATCGCTGATAACGAAATAGATTTCAATAGCTTAGGTAGTTTTACTGTAAGGATAACGGATGTCTTCAAGAATCCCTTGGGCGGTCATCGAATCAACGTGATAAATATATCCAATGGCACAATCAGCGGCTCAGACATCGATATAACTGATTCTTATGGATTAGCCAACTTCATTTTCACTACCCCGGTCTATGACAGCACTGTCTCGAGAAAGGCGGTCAATATAACAGTAGCGGATACTAGTGATGCGCGAGGAGGCATCATATTATCCGGAAGAATAAATCTTATTCAGCCCACTCCTGACTCGACATAGGCAATGGACAGATGACAACATTAATAAAAAACCCCCGCCGGAAGGCGGGGGTTTTTACTTAGCGGATTAACCCCAGCCAATTACCCAGAAGGAAATATACTCTGCCAATTAGAAGGGACATACGGGACATAACCGTATAGCCGAAAGAAGCTCCGAATGATACCATCAAAAACCAAACACCGACTTTGGCGCCCACTCCCAGTGCTCCTTTATGCTCCTTGGAGAAAAAGAAGTAGACCAACGAGACGAGAACTCCGACCACTAAAAGGAAGTTCTTGGTGTAGTCTAACCAAATCAGTACACTTCCCCTGAAAGTTAACCAATTATAGAAAGCGGATAAAAAGTTGCGGATGAAGCTGAAGAGATTCCCCTGCCAGAGGGGAAGTAGATTAGCATGTATTTGCTGTACCAGATCTCCCTGGGCGTAACCCACAATATAGATTCCGGCGAATATACCAATAATCAATGCGATTGACCAACGGGAAAGCCAGGCAATCTTTGAAAAAAATCGGGTAAAAAGCAAAATCCCGAAAGCAAAGGGAACCAAAAACCACAGATTTCCACCCCAAAGCGGCTTCCATAAATTGGGAACGAAGACATTGTGAAACTCCATAGCCACCCCATACCCGGCTGAGACTCCCACAAATAGATGCTCGGCGAACTTGTAAAAGGGGTTATCCTTATATAGGAAGGAAAAGATAAACAAAGTCAGAGCCGCACCTAACCAAGTTCCGATTATCTCTGTGTGAATCATTTCTTCTTCCTTCCCCCCATTGAAAAATAGGCAATATTTCCGATGAGGATGAATATGAATATCACGATGTGCGAGACCGATTGGGAATCCATCCCCCTTCTCCCTAATCCAATCCGACCAACCAGCTTCTCGTATTCAGCCGCACCCTTCATCCCTCCTAAAAGCCCAGCCAATTGATTAGATTGAAGGTAAGGATAAAACTCCGGAGCGGAAACGGCAGTAGTACCAGAAGCCAACTTTATATGATAACGAGACTGCACTTGCAACACCCATTCCTTTGTTCCGGGAACACCGGCTGAGATATTCACTATCATTGCCACATCGTTGAAGTTCTTAACCCCTTGCATAATGGGCAGGTCTTCGACTTTGGTTCCGTGATAATCTGTGGGAAAAGTCTTGGGAATGCTCTCTCCCATTGAGACCATCACCACCTCTCTTCCCTCCTTGAAACCCAGATTGACATAGTCCACTCCGTATTTCTTGTCGAACTCCCCAACTGCGATCTCTTGAAAAGCCATCTCTGCCAAAGGTGAACCAGTAGGCCAGAGCTGTGTGCAGATGACTTTTAAGTCTCTGGAAAAAAGTTGCTTCAAAGCTGCCAAATGCATAGGATAAAGCTCAGGCATGGAAGCGGGGTCGTAATCAGCTGAGAGGAGAACCTTTGAGCCGGGGGGGATTGACCCAATGGAATCATAGAATTTTTGCACGGGCGGAGAAACTGAGAACTCGAAACCGAACGGAATGAAAAATGGGAGAATAACTGCCAAGCCGATAAAGATAAAGATTATCCGCCGGTCCATCTTCTCTAATGCCTCAAATATCTTTATCAGTTTCTCTTTCATTGCTGTATTGTTCTCTCTATAATCTTAGGCCGATTTGTCATTCTGAGTTACACGTTGGTCATTGTGCAATTATTTCAAAATCCCCCTTGTTCCCCCTTTTTCAAAGGGGGGGACACTTTCTTCCCCTCTTTACTAAAGAGGCCCGCTTCGCCCGTCTCGCCGATGGCTCGCCGAGGCGGGCCGAATCGAGGCGAGGGTCAGGGGAGATTTGACCAAATTCGAACTGGAAAGAGTTGGAGTGTACCAATTCTACACTAACCAATGGGTCTTGAGACATCTTAAGATCTGCCTCTATCAAGATCCTGTGGAATAGTGCCATGATGACAACCTCCTTCCCCAGACGTCTGCCTAGTCTCCGCCAAGATACGTTCTTTCCAGCCCAGTTAGGACTTTCAGGCCGGTTGAAATAGCACCCAAAGCCGCACCTATCATTATCGCCCTTTTGGCCGCCAATTGTGGCGCATCCATTATCCATTCAGTGAAATTCGGAAAGTTTTTCCAAACAGCCTCGCCAACCGGAACCCTGCCAATCATCACCGCTATTGCGGTTATAGCCAACAGTCCTGCTTCCCAGCTTCTAATTCGAAAAGCCCTGAAAGCCGCAGAAGCGATGAAGAAAGCCAATAAGGCAAACATAGTTGCCTGCATTGGGTAATAGGCGTTCATATAAACCCAGTAAAAGACTGTTCCCTCAGTCACTCCCCAGCCAATTCCCAAGATTGCCATAAATAAAAGCCCAAACAGCAGGACTAACTTATATGCCCAGTCTTTCTCCTTTCGTTTTATCACGCCGCTGTTTATGCGAGCGATATTAGCCACTCCCAAAACATAGGCAAAAATCATCACAATTATAGCCCACTGATTGATGGTATGAGCCAGGCTATCAAAACCAGGATTGGAGATAAAGTAGTCCGCAATAAAAAGAGTTCCAAAAAGGAAGCATATTACCAGTGGAACTTCGCGTCGCATAAAATCCTTTTCCTCTAGTGGATATGTTGAAAAGCGCGGGGGATTGTCATGGTGAGCGAAGCGAATCCATCTCGCCTTATCATAAATCAAAGACTAGAGATTCTTCGCTTTACTCAGAATGACACCCATTTTGTCAATATCTTAAGGGTCTTTTAATTCACTCAAACATTCCTCGGCTGTCATTGCGAGGAGTCTCGCTCGCCTCTCGGCGCTCGCCTCTCGGCGAAGCCGAGGGAAGCCGAGGGCCTGCGGCGGACGACGTGGCAATCTCTTATAACATCATGGATTATGAAATCGAGATCGCCACGCTCCCCCTGGTCACTCGCGATGACAATAGACTTCTTGGCCAACCCTGCTACATACAAAATTACTGCACAAAAAACAGATTTCTAAACCACTCGACATTAGCTGTGGCTAAAATCGCGCCCAAAATGAGTATTATCATTATAATAAGCTTTGCCAAATCAGAACCTTTAAGTGTTCCCAAGAGTTTCGGCTCCTTGGAAAGATAAGCCGAGACCGCATAAAGCTCCTCTCCAATTATGGTGTAATCGCAAGCTACCACAAAGAAAGGAAGTTGATGAATATTAGCTGTGCCTGCTACCTGAATCGCTCCGGTGGAAAAGCCGGTTTCAGCCATAATCAATGACTCAGCGAAGAAGGACCCGAACAAGAGATTTGCGGCTGGTTTATCCCGTAGCATTATCCCATTCACCCCGGCAGTATAGGCGAACTGCTCATCTGAGATATAACGCACACTGTTCTTATCGTAAGCATCCGGACGGCCAGCAGCCATGTAGCCCTGCTGCACTGATTCCTCTGCCACCGGCACCACAAACGGCCTACAGATGGGAACAATCAAGGTAGTCTCATAGCGCGCTGCCATCTTGGCAACGTTACCTAAGATTATCATGCTGGCTACGGTTTGAATGTTATCCATATCTTCTATTCCGGGGATATAAAGTACGGGCCTTCCCATCTCGGTGGCGCGGCCAACTGCCTCCTCGATAGCATCCAAGCCGGCAATGCGACGAATAAAAAGGGATTTCCCTTTTTTGGCTCTTCCGATAAAATAAATCAGGAAGGAAAAGAAGACCAGAAGTGTAACTAAGACATTGACCCGATTGAAATCAAACCAGAATGATAAATAGAAGATAATTTTAGAGATCAAATTTATAAGGGGTTGGGGTTAAAGCAGCATCCCGTATTTGAAAAGCATATAAAGGAAATATTTCAACTCAACCCAATAATCCCTCAGGAAAATAACCCTCTCCGCCAGAAGCGCCACCCTGCCCATAACCGTTAAACCAAATCCCGCTCCAAAAGCAATCATTAGAACCCATATTCCGACTTTGGCGGAAGCTCCGAATGCCCCTTTGTGCTCGCGAGAGAAAAAGAAATAAACCAAGGTACAAAATACAAGAATCACTATCAAAAGCCGCCATATTCCGGTTAAGCTGGTGAAATTGACCGGCTGTATAGTCGAAGTCAAATGCTTCAACACATAGTTCTGCAAAGTCAAGGGTATGGAGGCACCAATTCCTATGCCCATGTAGAAGGCAAGTGAGAAGCGAGAAATCCAGGAAAGTTTTCTGGAGAAACGAGTCCACATCATAACCCCTAATATCCCCGGGACAAGATACCACCACTGACTACCTTTGAGTGCTGCCAATAGATACTCTGGCTTTATCTGTTTGAAAGCCAGGATAAAATATTTCCATTCAATAGGCCTGAATACCGTATCTATGACCTTTGGCATAAAAGAGCTATAATAAAGAAGCACTGCAAAATATCCGGCTGAGACTCCCACTACCAGATGCTCGGCGAATTTATAGAATGGGTTATCTTTATACAGATAGGAGAATGTGAAAAGCGTCAAAAGAGCACCTATGCTCATCCACATAAAATCAACTAAGCTCACGCCTTATCTCCCCTTTAAGACTTTTTTCTTCTAGACATAAAATACCCGACATTTCCAATGATAATGAAGAGTATGACTACAATATGGGCAAACATCTGGATGGGCATACCGCGAGAAGCGTCAAACTCCTCTTTTTTCATATACCCACCTTTCTCCATTAAATACTCATATTCAGCCGCGCCTTTCATTCCACTCACCAGTCCAAATAGTTGACCTGAATTCAAAAAAGGATAATAGTCCGCAGCCATAACTCCAGTAACTGCTAAAGCTAATGGATAGTTGTATCTTCCGGCACCTTCATTTATCCACATATCCGCCACACTTCCCGCTGCAACGTCAATCACTCCCTTAGTGTCTTTGATGTTTCTTACTTTTGCCATCATAGGCAAAGAATCAAGCGGGGTGCCGTAATAGTCCTTAGGGAAGAACAACTTAAAATTCTGGCTCATACCCATAATCACCAGGGCCGGAAAGGGTTTGTATCCCAAATAAACATAATCTACCCCATCAACTTTGTTATATTCTTTAGCAGTCTGGGATATAAGCTGCTCTGCCATTCCCGGACCATTTTGACTAAGAGCGGAAATGATAACCTTGACATTCTTTTTGAAACACTGTTTTAATACTGCCCTAGCCACAGGGTGCAACTCCGCCTTGGCCATCGGATCGTAATCGATAGCCAGAAAAAGTACATCATCTTCTCTTAGTTTCTCTACAAAGTTGTAAACGCTTTTCACTTCTGGAGTAATATAGGGTGGTATAAATATCGGAACCCCGAATTCTTCTAAAAGAAACGGCAAAACCACTGCAATCGCCACACATAGATAGACCCATCTGCGGTCCAGACTCATCAATTTTTCATAGAAACCCATAAATTAATCTCTGCCCATATAAGAACGTTCAATACCCAAAACTATCTTTAAGGCCATAGCCACCATTCCCAAACCAACCCCCATCCAGATAGCTCTTTTAGCCGCCATATTGGGGACTATCAGAATCCAGTTAGCCAACCACTGGTTTATGCCGGAAACAGCTCCCAATGGAATAAGGCGCAACATAATCACTATGGCGGTAACAAGTAAAATACTTGCTAAGATGGTTCTTGCCCTGAAAGCGCGATAAGCCGCCGATGCAATATAAAAAGCTAAAAGGGAAAACATAACCGTCTGAATGGGAAGATAGATATACCAGAAAAAGTTCATAAACCAGGTTCCACTTACTTGCGACTTTTCTCCCGGGAAAAACCCTAATCCTGGATCCCAAATCAGTCCCACCACCAACATAAAAACCATTCCCAAAATGGTGACTAAATTATAACCCCAACCTGGCGTTTGTCTTTGAACCTTGATCCAGTTTACTTTAGTCAAGCTCCACAATCCCAAACCCATGGCAAATACTCCAATAACTATTACCCAGTCCATAGCGTATTCCTGCACAAACTCTGCCGGCTCACTGGGAACAAAATACTGTATCGCCATGAAAATCCCGGATATGAAAACTACCAAGATGGGAAGTTGTCTTCTCATATCTTATTCCAAACTGAATTTGAAAAGGTTAGCAAAGAAATCTAAATGTAAACTGGTGAAGATAGTTCCTAGTATTAAACAAATCAAAAGTATCCCCTTGGCCCAATCTTGCGCTTTGAGCGCTCCCAAAAGCAACGGCTCTCTACCCAGATAGGCGCTTGCCGCATAAAGCTCTTCGCCGATTAGAGTATAGTCGGTTGCCGCCACAAAGAAAGGAAGTTGAGACATCTGGTCAGTCCCCGAGATCTGAATTGAGCCGGCAATTGAGCCGGTCTCTGCCAAGATTAACGATTCCGCGTAGAACAGTCCCATATAGAAGTTGGTGGCGGTCCTTTCTCTTAACATTATTCCATTCACCCCAGCCACATAAGCAAACTGCATGGAGGTGAGAAAGAATATGTTCTTTTCTTCATAAGCCTCCGGTCTGCCGGCATCCATGTAAGCCGCCTTCACTGTTTCCTGAGCAACTGCCATCACAATGGGGTCATTGCAGGGAACTATTATTCTAGTCTTATATTCCGCTGTTCTTTTTGCTACTCGGCTCAAGATGGTAAAACCAGCAATCGTGGCGATATCCGCCGCGGTTCCTAAGCCTAAAATGAAAAGTATAGGTCTTCCCATTTCGGTCGCACGGCCAATCGCCTCATCCACTGCCCCAATTCCAGCCAGAGGTCTAACATAAAGCTCCTTGCCTTTTTTGGCTTTGCTGATGAAGATCAGGGTTAAGGTGCTGAAGATGAGGACTGCTACCAACACCGGGGTTTTCCCAGCGTGATACCATTGCTGGAAAGCATAAGCTGGTAAGGAGATTTCTGACTCGGAAGACAGTCCATCCGTTTTTGCTCTTACTTTGTAATAAAAATTCTTATGACTGGGGAAATAGTTGGGGCTTTCTTTTTCCTTATCTCCCTTGTCCTTATATAAGGTATCTGTGGCTAATGCCTGTCCCACCACTTTAAATTCACCATCCGGAGAATCAGACCTCAAAATCTCATAACCTAGAATCTTGGCGCTGTCCGGTGATGACTTCCAGGTGATGGTTAAGGAATGACCATTGTCATTGGGTGTGTCTTTGACCTTGACCTGGCTTGGAGGTAAGGGAGATTCTTCTTGGGCAAAAGCAATAACCCAAATCAAAAGAAACCCTAACAGCAAGAATAGAATTAAAGGATATGACCTTCTCTTTTTCATTTGCTTTTTGTAAGCAGTAAACCCATCTTGCCCTCAAGATGGGCCAAGGTTTCCCGCTCTTTTAGGCCAAGGCGGGGATACTAATATTGCTTTTTATAATTTAACTCTTCTATTTCACTTAAGCAACTTCAAAAATTCCCCAAAAGATATCCCCAAATAATCCATCCTTCCAATCAATAGCGACATACGCGACATAACAGTATAACCAAAAGAGGCCCCAAAGGTAATCATAATAAACCAGATTCCTATCTTAGCCACTCCGCCAAAAACGCCTTTATGCTCTTTGGAGAAGAAAAAGTAAATCAGCCCACAGACGGTGCCTAAGACCACCACGATATTGCCGATGGTTGTGCTCATATCCCCAGCCACATACAAAGGGATTATGGTGCTCTTGACTTGCATCATACCATTGCTCACTAAGTAGACGGTGAAATATAAGCCGGCTGTGGTGCCAACCACTAAAGCCAATGACCAACGCGATATCCAACCGATCTTGGGGAACAGACGCAAAAGCATCAAGATTCCAAAAACGCCTCCCAACAGCGGAAGCCAGCTCTGAAAATCAAAATATCTCAAGACTATCCAATAATCGAAACCCACCCTGAGCACATCCACCATTTTTGCAACTATGATCTGCCAATATGAAATAACGACAAAATACCCCGCAGAGATTCCTACAAAAAGGGCTTCGCAAAATTTATAAAGAGGGTTGTCCTTATAGAGAAAACTAAAAATCCCCAAAGTCAAAAGCGCGCCGATCCATAGTCCAATAGCTTCGCTCACTTTTGACCTCCGCTTTTTCTTTTACCTCTGGTTAAAAAGAAAGCTAAATTACCTATTATAACAAAGAAACAGACCACTCCATGGGCAACTGACTGTGAGAACATGTATTTTACCCCCGTAGCAGGAATTCCCATCAGAACTTCATATTCTGCTGCCCCTTTCATACCACCCAACACCCCCAAAAGCTGTTTAGGATAAAAAGGGTAGATCAGGGGCGCTTGCACCGCAGTGTTTCCAGCCGCTAATTTAGCGCCAAATTTATCAACCGCAAACTGCACCCACTCCTGTGTTCCCGGATAACCAGCGGACAGGTTATATATGAAATCGATATTGCTGAAGTTTTTGACGCCTTTCATTAAAGGCAGATTGCCTAATTTCATGCCTCTATAATCTGCAGCAAAAACAGCTGAAATATCGCTTCCCATCCTCTCAATGACCACCTCATTCCCTGCAGCATAACCCAAGTTGACCCAATCCACACCTTCCTCTAGCTTAACATCCTTGAATTCTTCTTCTTTCAGCACCTTCTCCAAAGCCTGATTCGCCTGAATAAACCCCTGGGGCCACAAACCCATAATAATCATCTTCAATTTTTTTCTTATGCAGTGCCTGATAAAGGATTCCGCCATGGGCTGAAGTTCCGGCATGGAGCCGGGATCGTAATCGAAAGCGACTAGTACCTTAGACCCCTCCGGCAGATTCTCCATTATATCGTAAACTTTCCTTACTTCGGGAGTGATATCGACTTTCAGATTGACTTTGAAAAAGAGGGGAACGGCAATAGCCACAGCCACGAAAAGAAAGATAACTCGGCGGTCAATGACCAAAAGCTTCTCAAAAAAGTTCACTTATTTCCTCCAAAATAGTTTCTATTCCCCACCCAGATAGGTCCGCTCCAAGCCCAGGATGATACGTATCGAAGTTGAGACCACACCTAAAGCAATGCCAATCATGATTGCTCTTTGTCCCGCCTTTTGAGGAACGTTCATAATCCAGCTAGCAGCATCTCCCAGATGATAATTTGTTGGTAGCCAGGAGGAAAGATAATAACCTATTGGGACTCTTCCCAGCATAACTACAAAAGCCGCCACCAAAAGCAGGGTTGCCTCTAAGTTACGTCCACGAAAAGCACGGTAAGAGGCAGAGGCAATGAAAAAAGCCAGAATGGAGAACATGGTGGCTGATAGGGGATTATACACATAATCGTACAGGTAGCGGAAGTTAGTCCCCAGCTCCATGAAATTTCTGCCTTTCGAGAAACCCAATCCCACGATAGTCATAACCAGAAGACCTAAGATCAAAACTATGCTGAAGGGCCAATCCCTCTTCTTTTTGGATATTTTCTCCAGATTCACCCGGACCAGATTTAGAACCCCTAAGAGGATGGAAAAGGCAGCGATTATCATAAATATATCAGTTGCCGAGTTGTGCAATACATTTAAGGGGAAATGGGGCGTGAAGTATGACATCAAAAAGATGATGCCTACTACTGCTGTTATGGCTATCGGTACCTCTCTGCGCATTTTAGGCTAACTCCCAATTCACCTTACATTAAAGATAAAACTTATATCCAAAATATTAAAAGAGATCAGGATCGTCCCTACCAAAATTCCAAGCAAGAACAACACTTTCCCCACATCCTGCCCCCTCAGGCTCCCCAAAAGCTTCGGGTCTTTGGAAAGATAGGCGGAAGCAGCAAAAAGCTCCTCTCCGATTAAAGTGTAATCGCAAGCCGCCACAAAGAATGGCAATTGTGCAGGCCGGGCAGTTCCTGCAATCTGAATTGCACCCACCGAGTTTCCGGTCTCAGCCAAGACCAAAGATTCAGCAAAAAAAGTTCCCATCAAAAATATAGCGGCCGGTTTTTCTCTAACGAAAATACCATCGCATGCCGCCGCATAAGCAAACTGGTCATCCGTCAGGTAATGCACCATATCATCGCTGTAGGCATCCGGGCGACCAGCGTTAATATATGCTTCCTTAACTGTTTCACGACAGGATACCATAACCATAGAACGGCTAACCGGAACTTCAAGCTTAGCTTCATATTCAGCCACTAATTTCGCCACCCGACCCAAAATGGTTATACCTGCTATAGTTTGGATGTCATCCAGGTCATTGATTCCGGGAATGTAAATTATCTTGCGCCCCATTTCCGTAGCGCGACCTACCGCCTCATCCACCGCGTCTAAGCCGGCGATCTTGCGAATGAAAAGCTCCTTACCCGATTTAGCTTTAGATATGAAATAAAGAATAGCCGAAAAGAGAATTACCGACATCGCCAGTATATAGATCTTTGTTGTATCGAACCACTGTGCCTTGGACACGATGGCTGGGCTGGGCAAGGACAAAGAAAAACCTTCATTGCTTATAGCTTTTATCTTGTAAAAATATTTTATCCCATCTTTGGCATTGTTATCCAGAAACTGTTCTGCGCCAGCGGTCACATCACTTATCAAGATGTAGAATCCTTCTTCTTGGCTTGACCTTAATACCTTATAAGAGACAATATTGTTTTTCCCCGCCCCATCATCTGGCGACCTCTTCCAGCTGAGAGTTATGCTTCCACCGGCATCGTTTTTTGTATCAGAGCCCTTAACTTCAGTTGGTGGGATTGGAGGCTGGTCTGCCCACACAAGTGAACAAGAAGATGCGAATATTATGAGGATAAACAGAAAGTTCATTTTCTTTGAAAGCACCATATTTTAAAAAGAAAAAATCACCTTTAATTCTCAAGGTGATTTGATTATTATTTCTTGCCCCTTCCCAAAAGGACTACAATCGAAACAGGACTATCTCCCATTCATCATCCTAGGGTTTAGAAAATTATTTACTCCAATTTACAGAAACAATAAGTTAAGTCAAGAGAAATCTATCACCAATCGGTTTTCGAGGATTTGAGAGCACAACCTCCTCGTGGCGATCTAATTTTTGCCTCCTGTTGTCCATTTGATCGTCTCCGAAACTATGCTATTCCATCCAAAACCGAAACCAAAGGCAAGACAGAATAACTTGATGGAAGCTTCCAGGCCAACGCCCGCTTTGGCAATATCAAATTGCGGAAAGACAAGTAAAGTTATGATCAAACCCAAAACAAGCGACGCCACTGTTGAGAGAGTATAACATTTTTTGAACTTGGTTTCCTTCCCCTCTTTTAGTTTTCGTAAGTAAGGGACATAAGTCCGGGCCAAAACCCCCAAAAACATCCCTATAATCTTAAGTGCTAGCTCCATCTTCGCCCTCCTATAGATTATACTATGATCCTATATTTAGTGACAGCACAAAATGAATCACATAAACAAATTCTCCGTATTATTTCTATCTAAATCCCAGCCTGGTGGGTTATTTTGTATGTAAATCTAGACATCACATAATGATTTCTCATCACGTATTACATGGTCGTAGAATGACCGTTGCTATCCAAACTCAGGCAAACACAATTGACGAATATGCTTTGATGACGTTGTTTTGAATGCACCGACCAATTCCGATAATGATTTTATCTTTTGTAGGGAATGGTCGCGACCATTCCCTACGCGACAATCATCCACGCGACCTGTCCCTACATCACAATCATCCACGCGACCATTCCGTATGTCACAATCATCCCCGCGTCCGTTTTTGTAGGGAACAGGCATGCCTGTTCCCTACGCTAAAATCAACCACGAGACCGTTCCGTATGTCACAGTAGCATGTCACAGTATGTCACAGTAACGTGTCACAGTAAAACGTAATACTTTGTGGGATCGGTAGCGCTCTTGGCCACGGCTTGGATGATGCCTTTGTCAACTAAATCTTCCAAATCTCTCTGGGCTGTCCGTCGGACACATGAGGCAATCTCCTGATATTCATTAACCGTAATCGTACCTTTAATAATTAGATGCTTGACCGCCTTTTCCTGACGCAGGCCAATCCCAAGTTTTTTAATCTTCTGAAGTTTGACATCTTGTTTAATTAACTGCTGGCCTTTAGCTTGGATTTCTTCCATCTGCGAACGCAGGCCACAAACGAAGTACTCCAGCCAGCCGGTCATGTCCATATTGCCCTCACGCACTGACTGGATGGCCTTATAGTAGCTTGGACGGTCTTTGTCGTAATACTCCGAGATGGTAAATAACCGCTTGAAGTCATAGCCGGTTTTGTAAAGGATTAAAGTTGAGAGAAGCCGGGCCATCCGGCCATTGCCGTCAACAAAGGGATGAATATGCACAAACTGAAACTGCGCTATGCCGGCAACAAGAATCGGCGACACCTCCTCGGTTTTGTTGAGCCAATCTACAAACTCGCGCATGAGAAGCGGGACCGTAAGCGGACCCGGCGGGGTGTAAATTACTTTCCGGGTGCGGGAATTGACCACATAATTCTGGATTTTCCGGTAATTGCCCGGGTCTGCCTGTCCGCCACGGACGCTTTTCACAGTAACTTTGTGAAGCCCAGAGATAGCGCTTTCGGTGATTGGATCATCCTTGCCAAGATATCTTGAAACCAAATCCATGGCCTTCTTGTAATTTGTAAGTTCCCTTTTATCGTCAGCCCTGACACCATTGGCCTTTTTGCCTTCCAGGATGGACTTGGCTTGCTGCAAGCTTAAGGCTGTGCCTTCAATATGCGTGGAATGGTGCGACTCTAAGATTAATGCTTTTTGTTGCATATCAATAAACCAGTCATCCTTGAGCTTCAACGCATCTAAGAACCCCCGCACCCGTTCAATTTCTACCAGCGCCTTGTTGATTTTCGCGGTAATAGTGAATTTCGGGTTAAATGGCACTCAAACCTCCTCGAGGTATATTCGGTTTTCGTAGGGAACGGTTCCACGCTGTTAGCGGGATGTTCCACGCGACCGTTCCACATGTCACAATCATCCACGCGGCCGTTCCGTACGTCACAATCATCCACGCGGCCGTTTTTGTAGGGAACGGTTCCACGCTTTCAGCGGGATGTTCCACGAGACCGTTCCGTACGTCACAATCAACCATATTGTCTCTTAAGCCTGTTCCTTATTGTCCCTTATTTCGGGCGCGCTTGATGACAAAAACGTATTAGACGGATTAAAATTAAGTTTCGTATCTACAGCAACTCCCAAAACCTTCCCAAGCTCCTCAATAGAATAAGTAAAGTCTTTCGTTAAAAGCGGTGTGCGATTAAGTTGTTTTATTATTTCAGAGAAATCGGATTTTTCTAATCCGCCATCGCGTATGACCATCCATTTTGTGTTCTTGACGTGATCCACCATAACGCCGAGTACGCTTCTGTCTTGTGTTTTGGCAAATCGTATATCTCGGCACTCGTTAACGAGATGCTGTATCAACGCACCATCGAAATCTTCATCCAATAGGGCCTTGCCGAAACCAATGCGGAAAAGCTTACCAAGATTCCTGATCTCTGATCTATCAACATCAAACCATATGAACGTAAATAAAGTTCGGGCATTAGTAAAAATCACACATTTCTTACGTTCGACAAAAAACAGATTAGTATACCACTCGCCCAACTCTGATTCTTCTGAAGTGTTGCTGGTGAGATCGGCCTTGGTTAATCCCATTTCTTTTAAAAATCTTGCCGTGCAACGGATTATCATTTTTCTTTCCCTAACCGATTATATACATCCAGATTCTTCTTTTTCCAGGCATAAGGCCATTTCCCCGTTTTCGATTTCACCAAACCATTCAATGCGGTTTTGTGCACACACGGTTACAAAATACACACCACTTTGCGAATAATCATACCCCTTCAAACGGTTTGGTTTTCTATTTCGCATTGTTGATTGGCATTTTTTGATATTGGTGTTTCTGTAGGGAACGGTTCCACGCTCTCAAGTAGGGAACAGGCATGCCTGTTCCCTACGCCAAAATCATCCACGCGACCGTTCCTAACGTCACAATCAACCACGCGGCCGTTTTTGTAGGGACAGGTCGCGACCTGTCCGTACATCACAATCATCCACGCGACCGTTCCGTATTGCTCCCCGCCACAAAGCCGGTTGTCCAACAGAGCTGGAGGCTATAGCCTCCTGAGGGGCGATCGATGTTCAGTAAATCGCCCACAATATATAAATTTGGTACCAGGCGCGACTGCATGGTTCTGAAATCTACTTCTTCGAGCGCTACGCCACCAGAACAGACAATCGCTTTATCCGCACCAAGCAAACCCTTGACATTAAGCGGGATGGCCTTCATCACACTAACCAATTTTATCCTATGCTCGCGCCTCAGGCTATGACTGGGTAACTGGCCATCTACACCAGTCAGTCGGAGTATCGCCGGCACAAGCGCTAAAGGGACGAGCTTATTCATCGTATTTTTTAACTTCTTGTTACTCTGGCTATTCAAAAGCGTCTGCAGTTTATCCCTGAGCGCGCCGTGATCAAGTTTCGGAAATATATCTAGCATGATGGTAACTTCGCCGTATTTTAAAAGTTCTCCTATTTCTTTACTCATATCTAAAACTGTTGGCCCGCTGATGCCAAAGTGCGTAAAGAGCAGTTCACCTTTCCCAACTTCCTGTTTCTCTTTGTTTTGAAAAGTGGTGAGCTTAATATCTATAAGCGTTACTCCGCTCAGTTTCTTTGCCCACGCATCTTTAAGCGCGACGGGCACAAGCGCAACGTCGTCCTGGATGATGGTGTGGCCGATTTTTTTAAGCCACGCAAATCCATCCCCAGTTGAACCGGTTGCCGGACGTGCCGTGCCTCCGCTGGCAACAACGCAGGATTGCGCCAACAACTCTGTTTTGTCCTTAAGTCGGATACGGATGTGCTGTGTGGCGGTATTGGAAGCATCAACCCAAAGCCTTGTAACTACAGAGTTGGTTCGTAATTCAACACCGCCCTCTTTCATATAGCTCACCAGTACGTCCAACACTGTTTGCGCTTTATTTGAAACAGGGAAAATCCTCCCCTCCGCTTCCTCCTTGGTCGCCATCCCTTGCCGCTTAAAAAACTCAAGCGTATCTTCTACGCCGAACTGTGAAAAAGCGGAGAAAAGAAATTGGTCAACGCCTTTGTATTTTGCCAGCATCGTGCGAAGTTCTGGTTTATTATTGGAAAGATTACACCGTCCGCCGCCGGTAAGGAGAAGCTTTTTGCCAAGAATTGCGTTTTTCTCGACGAGCAAAACCGAGCGACCCAACTCAGCCGCCCTCCCCGCTGCCATCATCCCCGCCGGCCCACCACCAATCACCACCACATCCCATAGTTTATCCGGTTTTGTATTGACTTTCATACACAAACATCGCCTTCATCTTTTTGTAGGGAACAGTCGCGACTGTTCCCTACGCTAAAATCATCCACGTGACCTGTCCCTACATCACAATCATCCACGCGGCCGTTTTGTACGGAACAGGCATGCCTGTTCCCTACCCTAAAATCACCCACGCAACCTTCTCTGTAGGGAACGGCTCCACGCTTTCAGCGGGATGTTCCACGAGACCGTTCCGCAACTCTCCCACAGCAGGGCTGTGGGCCACCTGCCGGTGGGGTGGTAAGTATTACTGAGCCCCGATGAATATAGTACCTTTTCTCTTCTATTTATCAATTCTTGGTAAATCCCATGATGTAATAATTCCTAATATTCCTTCACTGCTCCTGCCGCTATTCGTTACAAAAATAGCTCCTAAACGTTTATTTTCATTAACAAAAGATAAGAAATAGTCCATAATAGTAAATACGTCAATATCCTTTGAAACAAATTTGTAAGAATTGAAGGGGTCATTATCTTTCTCAAAGAATTGTTTTAGTTCCCCAACTCTCGTTTCATTCAAAAGAAATCCGTCTTTCTCCGCATTTTCGCCTAACCACCTTGCAATACTGGATTCGGAGAAAACACCAACGAATCTATCATCTTCGTAAACGGGGACATGGGTGTAAACTTTGGCTGTCATTGTTTTTACTACATCAACAATTTTATCCTTTGCTTCGCAACAATAAACAGGTTTGGAGGAAATTTCAATGGCTGTCGGTGGTCTAACCAAAATATCATGGATTGTTTGTAGATTGGCAATAACATCTTCGTGCGGTTCGGCGATGGCTTCCCCTGTAAACTGATGAACTATTGCATTTCTAAGGTCGGCGTAGTCCCTTAAATCATATTTATATTGGCAAATAATCTTGTTAGACTTGCTGAGACGATTAATCATTTCCTTAAAACCCTCACCAGGCTCGCGAGGACTTATTTTGTGAAGGGTTTTTTCAATAAGATTAAAAAGAGACAAAAATTTATCTGCCCTAGTCATGTTTTTCTCCCATGATAACAAGTGTACCCCACCCATCGGGTAAGGTCCCTTTTCCCTTCACTCGCTAAAACTTTGGTGGCGTACTAAGTTGCAGTATTCAGCTGTCATTGTGAGCTTTAGCGAAGCAATCCCTGTTTTGTCTGCCGAGTAGTGCCTTAAAAAGAGACTATTGTCCACCACTTAGCTTCTGGGTTCCATCTTTAATATGGTATTTGATCTTGTGCTTCCTGCAAAACTTAATCACTGACGAGGCCATACTGTTATAGAATTCCTTTGCATGTCCAAACTCCGAGGATTTCACACTGTAATTCAACCTGCCAAAGATAATCTGGTCCACAAAGGACACCGCTTCCAATATTTCAAGCAAATCTTGCTTAATCAAATTAGGAGTAGGGTATGGTTCCATGCTCACCCAGGTCTTAAAACCTTGTTTGTGTATATCCTCAAGCGAACGAATTCTATTGCGAAAAGGGGCTGAATTTGGCTCAAATTTCTTTCTGAAATTTTCATCCAATGAAACAAGTGTAATGCCATATTCGTTGTTTTTGCTAAAAACAGTTTTATGACCAACTTCTTCAGGAAAAACGCCTTTTGTCAGAACAGTGCAACGGATACCGTTTAAATTAAGCTTATCGATTATTTTCAGGCTTAAATCGCTCACTTCTTCTTGATTATACATAAATGGATCAGTAGAAAAACAGAGGTGCACATATTTGATCTTGCTTTTATATTTAGGAATTTCTTTGTCTAAGAGGTCTAACGCATTACCTACTATTTTTGGTTTGCACCAGTCATCGTAGCTTTTAACAATCCCGCACCTCTTTTTCATCATATAAGCATAGCACGGATATTTGCAACCATGGGAGCATCCTTCTACATGATTCAAACAAAAATCTGCGTATTCGACTTCACTTTTGTACAAAAGAGACTTACGGTAAATTTTTTCCATGTTTATATTATACCATCTTCCACGAATTATACTGAAAGATAATTTTCTTGCTAAAACAACTCGAACTGCCCAGAATGATCTTTTTTAGTTATCTCTTTCCAAAAATGCAGGCCTTTTGGATTCTTTGAAGCAAATAATAAAAAGTACATCGGGGCATTTAGGGTATTTTTAATAGTAATGTCTTTGAATTCTACTGTCTGATAACCCAGCCCCTTGATACGCTCTTTATACAACTTAACTGCATCCTGGGGATTCTTTAATTTATCCCAATCAACGTTACCCCCTAAGAATAATCCCAGTTTTGAATTATCACCCTTTTTCTTATAGGCAAGAAAATTTCTAGTGATATACATCCCGAGCTGAACATTAATTAACAAATCAGATCGGTTGTTTTTAACAATTCTTTCAATGGTCTTGTAATGGATATCGATTCCGGTAGGATCAATAAAAATAAGGTTTAAACCGGCTGGGTCAACCTGAGGAATAATTTCATCAACAACATTATTGCAATCTCCTTCTAAAAATTCAATCCTGCTAAACTTGGGGGAATTTTTACATCTTGTTTTCAAAGCCTCAATTAGTTCTTTTGATTCTTCAACAAAAACGTATTTCTTAAAATCGTACTGCAATGCTATTAAAGGAGAACCGTCTTCTTCTTCCTTAATAGATTCTATTAAACAACGCCCAGGTCCAGCAAATAGATCAATATAAGTTAAATTTCCTTTCCATCTATTCTTCATTCCTTTTGAAAAAATATCCAGGTATCTTTTCAAGTAGTAATATTTTTGTTTAATCCATATCCCGCTAGAACGAACCACCAATCCGTCGATTTCTGAGGTTACTTCTTTCATAAAAGCCTCCTTGTCTTAGAGGGAACTTGGAGCTATCTATATTTATACCAATTCTATGTGTGAACTACAAACAATTCTTGGGTCTTATTGAAATTCTTCCACAGCAGGGCTGTGGGCCACCTGCCTTTACCTAAACATTATAGATGCTATCCTTATAAAGAAATTTGTCCTCATCAACGTCTGGCTTGCGAAAAACAAATAAATGTTCGTGCATAATGAGCAAGAAGTCCTTTATTTGTGCATTCCAGTATCTGGTCGTCGCACAGTTGTGTTGAATCTTAATAACGTCTTCTTTCAATACAAATCCTGGCTTCAGAAAGCGTTGCATGACCGAAAAGGCAAGAGGAACATAATGCCGCTTTCGACGCGTATCACCAATCAGAATAGCACAGAATTTTCCGGGTTTTAGAATACGATAACATTCTCCAGCAACCTTTTCAATTTCATCGCAGAATTTCTTGAGGCTGCTTATAGCAGAGAGGTCACCGTCAACGTCCTTTCTTCCGTATTTGATGATATTCAGATAGGGCGGGTGCGTTGCGATGAAATCGACGCTATGATCTTTCAGTGATTTCAAATTCCGCGCGTCCCCTTGTTCAATAGCTGGCTCGAAATGCTTCTGTTCCGACGAAAACATGCAAGCATCCTGCGCCAACTTGACAACTTCGGGGTGAATGTCAAAAGCAAGACCTTTGCGACCAAGAGACTTGGCCTCAATCATTGTCGTCCCACTTCCCACCATAGGATCTAAAACGATATCGCCTTCCTTAGAATAAAGTTGAATTAGATTGTTGGGAATCTGTGGTGCCCAGTTGCCGCGATACTTGGCGTTATGCGACAGCCACTTACCACGATTTGGAAATGACCAGACGGTAGTTGTTTGAGGTTCCAATCTTTCATCAGTATTTTTCTTATCCATTGCGCTTAATGACTCATTTATTTTTCTATGATTCTATATTTACCAGATTTTACTAACCGAATGCTGTTATAGTTCTGGGAATCTGTAAATTCAAAATGCCAAATTGAATAAGAATTATCGCCAGGGTTTTTATCAAAAAATAAAGTGACTACTTTTTTCTTCGTTCGCGCCTGCCATTGTCTAAAGGGATAGTAAAGTTGCCGAATAATAATGTTTGTTGCACTGAAATTTTTTGCCTCAATCAAAACAACCTGATTTTTCCCCTCATAACCAGCGTCAACTTCAGTTTGTACGCTTGCTACTTTAATCTGATGCTTTCCAATAGAAAATTCGAATTCCGGCGTGTACTTTCTTCCCCTTATTGTCAATACAAGCGACGAATCGTCCATGAATGTGCGTATTAGACTGCTAGCATAAGCATAATCAAGATGTTGCATTTCAGAGTTCCCAACTTCTGTTGTCTCTAATTTAAAATCAAGCATTGAAGAATAAATAGCAGTCTCTTTCTTTATTTCCGGAATATCAACATATCCCTCTCCTTTAATGATATTGTAGAGGCCATTTCTGACAGGTAGCAGGAAAAGACCATTTTCAATGAAGACGTCTGGTCGGTCTTCACGATTATCCTGTTTGCACAAAATACGAACCTCTTTCTCGCCGGTTTCTTTAAATTCCTGACATGCTCTCTTTATTTGATTTGCAGAAAGCACAAACGGCGATTTGTCAAAGTCGTGCCCTAAGATTTCATAGTCGTCAACAATTTTCTTCCAAGATTTGCTATTCGCCATCATACATCCTTTTTAATAGTTCATCACTAATATCTCGGTGATAACGCCCCTTTGGTTGGCGTTGCAATTGATAAGTCTTGTTGCATTCAACCTTACAATACGATATCTGTTATACAATTCATCAAAGAAATTATCTTCGGGGTTCATGTTCTTTGGGTCAGAATTGCTTAGCATTATGCAAGCACCTTTCTTATCGAGCGAACCATAAACCTTTCTTAAGCGTTTCTGCTCGGCATCATCAAAAACACCCTTTGAATAACTCGTAAAGCTTGACGTCGAAGATATGGGTCGATATGGCGGATCAAAGTAAACAAAAGATTTGTCGTCCGCATAGTCCAAACATAGCGCAAAATCCCCACAAACGATCTCTGCCTTTTGCAGTAATTCACTAACAGCATGAAGATTGTCTTCGTCGCAAATCGTAGGTTTCTTATATCGTCCGAAGGGAACATTAAATTCGCCTTGTGAATTCACGCGATAGAGCCCATTATAACACGTTTTATTAAGAAATATTAACAGGGCAGTTCGATGGACAACGCCATTGGATGCCTTCCCGTGTAAAAACGCATTAAATTCTTCTCGTCTATCGTAGTAAATTTGTTCTTTTCTATTTTCAGTAGACGAAAAGTATTCTAATTCCAACTGCTGTAATTCCTTAACCAGCTTTCTCACATTCTTTTTGATGACTTGATAACAAAGACATACTGCGGGATTAATTTCGTACAAGTAAGACGACCTGAACTCGTATTGTTTGGCCAACCAGAAGAAAAGAGCCCCACCGCCCAAAAAAGGTTCAAAGTATTTCTTTATTCTTCCTTCCTTTAGAGAAGAGGGTAAGTATGAAACAACTTGTTCGATAAGCTGACCTTTACCGCCGGCCCATTTGAGAAAAGGTTTAACTTGTCGTTCTGCAATAATCATTGACCCTACCCAAAATTCTTGAAATTATAATAGATCAAGTTCGCTCATATCATACAACTGTTCTATATTATAGAACAATCCCGCTTGCTCTGTCAACATCTCTGTAAGGACAGGTTCCACGCCACTAGCGGGATGTTCCACGAGACCGTTCCGCAATTGTCCCACAGCAGAGCTGTGGGCCACCTGTCTAATTTTGCTGGATCGTTAAAATCAACGGCAATATTTCCAAGCGATGGATTTGCCTCTTCAATTTTTTGGATAATTCTTTTGTTGATGTCGTCGCCAATAGTCGCCTTATCCTTGAGTGCCACCATATCCTTGAAGCCTGAACCTTGAGGAATAGTGATCGGGGCGTAAGTCACGCCAGCATATTTATCAGAGATGTATTTGACAAACAACAAAACCAACACATAGTCTTTATACTGTGAGGCGTCCATCCCGCCTCTTAATTCATCGCAGCTTTTCCAAAGAGAGCTGTAAAGTTCAGATTTCTTCATCGCCATTTTTTACCTACTGTTTAATTGAATAAAGCCTTAATAATTTTTCCCACCTATCAAAATCCAAACTTTTCTTTGCGAAGCTTAAATGCTGCCTCGCCGCCCTCCATAACCTCTATAATTTCCTCTCGTATCTCCTCAATATCAATTGCTCCCTGATTCTTAATTTCACCCTTTGATTGATCACCCGTAACCTTGTATCCGCAACAGACAACCAACTCTGCATCGCCATTAACCACAATGTTTGCATTGTGGCTTGTGAATATTAACTGCCTCGTTTTCTTGGATTTCCAAATTAAAGTCGCAATATCCGAAACCATCCGATTATCCAAGTCATCCTCCGGCTGATCAATTATAAGAGGAGGCCCTTCTTGATTTAATAAAACCCTCATTAGAGACGTTGCCTGTTGACCGGCAGAAGCATCTGTGAATTCTATATACTCACCTTCACGAGTACGATACTCAAACAAAGGCAGATCGTCCAACTGAACAAGAAATAGATCAATCCAGTTTTCGCTATTTATTTTCTCTGCTATTTTGCGTAGATCGTTTGCACTAAAACCGATAGAGCTTAAAATCGGTGTTGCCGGTAAAGTCGCGGCGGGGGTTTTGGTTGGATCGAAGTGAGCAATTGCTTCAAACTCGGCCAAGATTTGATTCCATTGTTGAATAGGATCCGTCGCCTCTTTAATTCTCTGGCACAAAGATTCTATTTTCTCCTTCCTCACGTTTGAACCTGAGATTATCTCCTTTAGCACGTTTTCTAGGTTTACCGTGCCCTTTCCTCTGCCTAGAGTTGCTTTTAAATTATCATCAGATAATTCATTCAACTTCTCACTTTGGGCTTGAAACAAATCAGCCTTTTCCTTATGGGCGTTAAACCACTCTTCTTTAAGGACGTTAAATTTTGTGTCGGGATCTCCTGTTTTTAGCATGGCTTGCTTTCTTTCCGTTAAAGATCTTCTTATTTCTTTAACCCTATCTTCGATTATCTGGATTTGCTTTAAGGTCGATTCCTGTGAAGTTGATTTTTGCTTTGCGGATTCATATTGTCGCTTATGTTGATTGAGAGCACCTTTCCAACTATCTATCAAATCGTTTAACTTGGTCAGAACCTCTCCCTTAGGATTTAATCTGTCACCCAAAGAATCAACTGTCGCGTTAATCTCATCAAAAATGTCTTTGAGTGTCTTCTGAATATCCGTAACAACTATGAGCTCAGTGTCAGGCAATTTGACATCATCAGGTACGGTCGTGGGATACTCGGCGAGTTCTCTTTTGATGGTTTCTAATGCCTCTCTTGCCGTCGCCAGTTCTCCGTGCCAACCGTCAACATGTTGCTCAACAATTTCATATTGCTTATGGGAGGCAATTGTAGCCTTATCTTGATCAGAGATTCCTTTTAGCCCTTGTCGGAGACCTTCCACTTGCTCAGTCAATGACTTAAGCTCAAGCTCGCCCTTCTCAATTTCAGATGCGATCAATTTTTTTTGCTGCCATAGTTCATAGCAACTTCTGATATCGGAGCGCAATTTCTCAAATTTTAAATCAAACTCGTTAAGCGTTTGCCTGATGGGGCTATAAATCAGCCTTTTCAATTCCTCAATGCTGACACCGACACTGCTTAATTGCTTTTGGCTGTAGGCTTGGATTGCGAGCAAGTTTCTAACATCCTCCTCACCACAAGGTTGAAATTCCCCCGATCCAATTTTTAGAGACATCTCGTTCGTTCCGGATTTTCTTCTAAGGATGTGGGGAACGTTGTTTTTGACAAATGAAATCTGAACCGTAGAATCAAACGGAAGCAGGGTCTTTTCTATAAGCTTCCTTCTTTTTTCCTGATACCCAGGAATTTCTCCCTCATCTTGTACAATTTCTGAAACCTGATCGCACAAACCCCATCTAAGATATTCTAAGATTGTTGATTTTCCAGTTCCACGACCACCGATTATGGCGTTGTATTGCTGGCTAAATTCCAGATAAATTTGTCCCATGAATTTACTGTTAGAAACATCAATTGACGTCACGAATACCGGTGGTAACAAAGGAACTTCTTGCGATATCCTTGATTCTTTTGCTAAACACGCCTGTCTTAAGGCCTCCGCTGTTGGCTCAGACCACTTAACCCATGTGGTGTATTTGCCGAGGTCTTCGTGATTGCGTTTTCTATTATCAGATGTTTGAAAGATTCCGATCGCCTTAAAACCGTACTCTCGATTTTCTCCTCGAACAATCGATAAGTTCCCGGTACCAAATTGCGACACTGGGCCGTCCGTGTAGCCACCAACGCATGGCATTGATTTATAGAAATTACCAAATCCGGATCGTAGCATTGTGCCGCATCCGGTTTCGCTCACATTAGGTAAAACGATAAACCGATTCTTCAGTTGCTGGTGACTATTCAGTTTTTGATATAAATCCGTCAGATCGCTAACAACATTCTGGGGAATTCGCTGTACATCCGCGTGCTTTGAATGTTCTGCCGGCGCAGGTGTGATGGCCAGTGCGGTTAAAACGCTTGGAAGGAGATTCTCCGGGAAGTCTGCGTCGAGGATAAGTAACGCTTGGCAATTCGGAGCAGTTAAAGTAACTTCAATGCCAGGAAAGACAACGATCCTTTTGTGTGCAGAAACCCGTTGACCGTTGTCGTCAAGCTCATCTTTAGCCGCTTGTTTGATGTATGGGAAGAAGGCGAAGTCATGATGATCCGTGATCGCGATTGCATCGAGACCTTTGGATCGACAAACCAAAATCAGTTCTTCCGCATATGTCTTTCTTTCTTCGGGTGTAACGGCCTCGGGACCAGCCCAATTTAGATCACGCGGAGTGTGAACTTGAAAATCACACCTGTAAAAATGCGCACCTTTATCCATACAACGTTCCATCTGTCAGCATCTATATTCTCTCCCAATGCATGTGATTCAACAGAATTAATAAATCTTTCTCACTTATTTGTCCTTGCCTTAATGAATGCATCCAAGTACCGAAGCCTGATAAATTCATCTACTATAACCAAATTTGTTTAGAAGAAAATTAACATGCTTCCTATAATCTTCAATTGAACTATCATTAATTGTTATTTTTCTATATTTCCCGACCAATGTAAACATAACAATATTCTTCAAGTCGCTTTCCTTTTCATCCAGTTCCCAATGAGCCATTTTATTTCTCAATTTTTGGATAAACCTTAAAGATTTCTTAATCTCTGAATGACCTTTTAATTTTTTAAAATACGGGATTGATTCATAAAGACTAATTTTATTATCAAAATTAAGGAAAGGAGTATTAATAACGTTCCAGAAAAGAATCGTTGCTTTATTATTGGCCTTGGGGAAAAAATATTTTCTTAACTTATAGCCCAGAATAAATTCAACTCTTGCTGTAGATGAAATAATTTCCCCTCTAATTAAATCTAATTTGTCTCTAATTTTTGTCATTTTCATCATTGAATGTTGCTCCTGCTTTTAATAAAACTTTCTAAATCCTCAGGCTTAACCCACCATCGTCCTATCTTCGTTGCGCGAATTTGCTTTGCTCGCGGATAAGCTGTCTTACCAATCTTACCTACCCTATTTATATGCTCCAAATTCATTGCTCTGTCAACTCAATTCTCCCAACTCGAGGCCAAACAACTTGTGATATTGGTGTCTCTGTTAAGGACAGGTCGCGACCTGTCCCTACGGGGGCACAATTTCTAATGTCACCGTTTTTGTAGGGACAGGTTCCACGCTTTTAGCGGGATGTTCCACGCGACCGTTCCCTACTATCTTTTTACGGATATCACGCACGCCATATTTTCTGCAAGATCCTATTAAACCGCCTGAAAACTTTATCAAGATCAAAACTTTCACCTACATGAATAACAGGTATTAATTCCGTCTCTATTTGCTTATGAAGCAATTCAACCTTTTTTTGATCCAAGCCGAAATTATATGAATAATTGGCTCTGTATTTCTCGGATTCAAGCTTCTTCTTGAATATGTAAAGGAACTTTTTATCTTCAAAGTCGAATTTGGTCTCCGATATATACCATAAGTCATAGTAATCGCGGATAGCTGCATCTTTCCTTGTTATTGAAGCTTTGAGTTTCTCCGCAACCGCTTCATTTAAAGAAAGCGAGAGTATCTTATTCTTGGGAATTAAATCCTCACCCGTAAAAGGATCCTTATAAAAATGTGCGATGACATTATGCACGGGCTTATCTATAGGCGTTTGTCTTAATGAAATTTCTAACTGTATGTTTTCGTCCTTTCCGGAAATCAAAGAAGGGTAGGAAATGTTGAATACATATTGAGTGGAGTTATTAAAACCTTGCCCTTCGGGTTTTTCGCTTTTCAGGTCCAAAAGCTTCAACAGTTCGGGCATCTTCTCTCTTATCGGGGCCAAAGCATGTGATCTTTTCGAGCGGGTGTCTAAGCCATCCGGACTAAGGTATGTAAAATCGATATCCTCGCTCAGTCTGTGATAATTAAGATGAATTTTATTTAAGAGCGTTCCGCCCTTGAAGACGATTTTGTCGCTTAAATGCGACTCAACACTATTCAAAATGAGGGTCAAATAAAAGTCTTTCTCAATGATTTCCAATCTGAAGTTATATTCTTGCGCAATGACAGGTATTATTCTCGCCAGCTTGTCCCTATCCATTGATAACAATTCTCCATCGATTATTGATCTTTCCTTGATTTGAGCCTATGTCGTATAAGGGGGAGTATCCTTTTTCGCCAACTTTTATTTTACTCAAAAGGTCTCTATTGATCCTCAGTTTTTCGAGAAAATAGCCCACGCGTCTTCGCACTCCCAGAACAGGATATTGCGTCAGATAGTTGATAAGAAGGGGCGTATTAAGTTCAGATATTTGGTCGGTTAATATGCTGTATGCTTTCCTTACATTATAAAACTCAAACACATCTATCATTGCCCGTTCCTTTTTCGGGAAAACAACATCCTCGTTGTCTATTTTGCGAGTCTCTAACCCGTAAAGCCGGTTGGGCAAAACTTTTATCAACTTATACCTGACCCCAAAAACTGTTTTACGCATTGAATATCTATCATTGATAACATGCATAGTTTGCGCAACTTGATCTGTAAAGCCATAGGAATTAAATACTGCGGAATATCCTATGTAATAGCGAGCTCCTCTTGCCAAAGCTTTGGCAATTAAATACTCATTCCCAGCCCAGAGGCCACCTGGAGCCTTCATTGGAACAAAAAGATAGACGTTTTTGATAATCTTCCTCAATCTGTTTTTTTCCAACAACTTCTTTATCAAGTATGCCGCGGGTTTGCTACCACCACAGAAAGAGACAATCTCCCCTTTGGTATAGATTTCTTTCCCATAGAATTCCAAACGCGTTATGAGGTCTATTTCCTTAATAGAAAGCGTCTTTTTTGCTATTACTTTTTCTTTCACATTTAACCCCGTTGGGTGCTTTTTGATAAACTGAAAATAATATACTCTTGCCAGCTTCGTATGTCAATAAATATTCTCTCTGGGGATTTTGTACCCACGGATTCATACGAACCGGTAATAACCGGGATTGTTTGATATTGACGTCTCTGTAAGGACAGGTTCCACGCTTCTAGCGGGATGTTCCACTCGACCTGTCCCTACGGCGCCATGCCCGTTCATTACCACGGCGGCATGTCTGCTCCCTATCATACCTTCTAGCGGGATGTTCCACCCGACCTGTCCCTACGGGGGCACAATTTCTAATGTCGCCGTTTTTGTACGGAACGCTCCATGCCTGTTCCGTACCTTTAAAACCTATATTCAATTCCCAATCTAACTGCCTTCTGTTCCTGGTCGTTTTGGTATTTGTAGTCAGTAAATCTTGTTTTAAAATCAGCCTGCAAAAGAAAACGCCTTGAGAAAAATGCTTTCTCCAGCGAAAATACAAAATAAGTCCTGTTTTTGTCTTTGGCTGGTGTTTGGTATATGTAAAAATTCTCTTCTAGTCCAGCTCCAAGCTTCCATTCCTTTTTGGTCTGGAAGTTGACTTTGGTTTTGATAGTCTCCTTTCGGTAGTCGCTTCTTTGGCCGCCAATATAATCCACGCTTTTGTGTTCAAGCCATAGCCCCAAGGTTACTTTGTGCTTTTCGTTATCCAGAATTTGGTAGTCCCAATTGTTGGCAATGTGGTAAGAATGGTACCCCAAAAGGGCGCTGACATAAGTTTTCTTAAAGTATCCACACTCAAAGCCAAAGGTTACTTTCTTTTTGAGCTTGTGTTTGGTTCGGATGAGGAAGGATCTGTAGCAATAATCGTAATCTTGGTCTTGGTCTTCATCGTCTTTGGTGTCCCTTTGGCCAAAGGTCATTTTTAAGGCAAGTTCAGACAAAAGTGAGGCTTTGGGCTTGAGCACAGCCCCTATTGAGACATCCTGTTTTAATTTCTTGCGGCCTTGCCGGCTTTTACTTGAATTTTCTATTTTGTAACCCAGGCCCAACTTCAACTGTTTCTTTTCGAAAAACCTCTCACACCCGATTGCGCCCAAAAGCTTGAACTCATCTTTGTTTTTGCCTGACAGGTAATTGAAGTTTTCCACTCCAAAGGAGAAATCTAGTTTTAAATTGTCCTTTAGCACAAAGACGGCTGAAGGAAGGATGTACACCTTGTCATAGTCAAAGGCTTTGTTGTCCTCGTAGCGCTTTCCCCGATATCCCAGCGCCAGATCCAAACTGAAGGTCTTGGCGCCTGATTTTACCGCATCATAGGACCAAAGAAAGTTTAGCGTGCGGGACAAATTGTCCAGGGAATCGAGGGAAGTGTAATTTTTATGGTATAAAAAGGAGCTGAGGCTGTATTTTGACTTGGTGGATAGTTTCTCTTCAAATCTTAGATGATAATACTGATAGGAGAAAGTTTCATCCAGATCCTCTTCGCAGTCCTGTGTTGTGGACCAGCTTCCGGCTTCAACAAAACTACTTAGGACAAAATCGCTTGAGCGGCCTGCGGCTGGGATTAGGGATAAGGTTAGTGCAAGAAGAGTCGCGCAGAGTTTTCGTCCCAAAAGTCCCCCTTTTTATCCCACAATTTGCCTTAGAAAATGAGCAATGTTTTCAAGTTGTTCAGGAGTCGGTGCTTACATAATAACCAATTATACCAAAAAGGTGCAACGCAAATTTTGTCTAGGGACCCCCTCTGGTCCCGCCTAAGGCGGGACTAATCCCGCTGAAGCGGGATGTAGCGGCCCTCTGGGCAGATTTTGCTATTGCGAAATCTGGGTTTATTTTATCACCTCTATCTGAGTAAGGTTGTTTAGGATAATCTCCGGCCTGCCACTATATTCTTTGATGCGACCTTTTATGCGGACTTTTTTACCATCGTAGTAACTTTCAGGATTTGCGGGAAAAAGGTGAAAATCCGATGCGAAGATAACTGCGGTAAATGAGTTCTTGTAATTTGTGTCAAAATTAAGAAAGCAAACCTTTCCTGAATTGTATGTTCCTGCGATCCTGCCTTCAATTGTTACATTTTCCCCATAATGCTTGTCAGCTTCCTGCCAAGTAATCGCTTTGGAGGATCGTTTTTCAAAAGAGCTGCTTCCTAGTGTTATTGAACCGCTATCTGAAGAATGGCTGGATGGGGCTTTATCCACCAGCCAGACTTTGACCGCATATAGGATAATAAGAATTGCCACTGTTAAGGCGGCAAGCCCAATAAGACAATTTTTGAGATTGAAATGATTTGAATCGGTCAAGTGCCCTCCTTTTTGTCAGATAATAGACAGAGGCTTATCCTGTCCAGCTTTGGGGTCCATTTCTTGTTCATAGAATATTGACATGGTCAATGCGACCCAATGAAGGCGACATTCGCGAATGTCGCCTGCCAAGTAATTATATGTCATTGCGAGTCCTCGTAGGGAACGAAGCAGTCTCGATTTCGAAAAAGGGATTGCTTCGTCTCCCGCTTGTGGCGGGATCCTCGCAATGACAAGAACAAGGTTTTTGGATTTGATGTCGTCAAGATACTGTGCAAATCGAATCGCCACATAATTCTCTAAACCTATAAACCTCTAAACTCTTAAATTGCTTTACTAAAGATGGTTGTGTTATCAAACCAAATCTCAAAATACTTTTCCTTCCCCTGAATCAATTTGCAGGCATCCTCGAGCTATTCTTACGCCATCATTGGCATAACTTCCCAATTAGCTCACGGGCAACCTTCTCTCCGGATAAGAGCATGCCTCCGAATACGGGACCCATGCGTGGTGCACCAAACACCGCGTTAGCACACATCCCGCAGACATATAAACCTGAGGCGACCTCTTTAGAATTTCCAAGGATCGCATCTTCACCTGCCTCTGCCCACATCGACTGTTCCCCTTGGATCTTACCTGTTGCCGTCTTCAGTTTCATACCGGACTTCCTTTCTATGATATGCACTATCTCAGCCGCATGGCCCGTAGCATCCACTACGAAACGCGCACGCATGGTGATTGGGTCTACATGCAAACCGGCCATCTCAACCGCGGTCCAGTTAAGGACCAAACCGCATACCCGCTTATCCTTTACCAACACATCCTCTGCGCTTAGAAGGTTGAAGATCTTAACTTTTGCCTTCGCGGTCTTCGAGCAGATAGTTGAAACTGCTTCAATCGAGTCCGCAATGTAGTAACCCTTCTCATAGAGTTCGGTATGGATATCAAACTCATCCATGATCTTTTTAGCTTTTCCTTGAATCACTATTTGATTAAACATCGCTCCACCGCCCCACATACCACCACCCACTGATAGCTTCCTTTCGAATATGACAACATCTTTACCGGCACAAGCTAGATAGTACCCGCATACCATCCCCGCAGGGCCAGCGCCAACTATAGCAACATCTACATCTAAAGCTCGGACGAGTTTATCCTTATAGGATTCGATTATGGCTCGAGAGATCTTGATATCATCTAATTTCATTTATTACCTCCTCAACAAAAAAATCCTTATGCCGTGGCCTAGGGATCAATATATCTTATCAACCCCCATTTAGTTAAAGGATTTAGCCTGCACAATACTTTATTAGCCCCCGTCTCTTGAAACTCAAGACTCTCTTTTGGGTTATGTCGAACCATAGTCCTGATATTTCTCTTTTCTGTTTTATATCCGTCAGGAGTAGCTCCTGACAGAACATCAACCCCAAAGCTCCTGACTAACCCCCTGTTGTCCCCCTTGTCAGGGGGACTCTGCTGGTTGCTCCCCTGATAAGGGGAGATCAAGAGGGGTTGAGGATTCCTTGCCTCTACACCTAAAGAATTTTCTCAAAACTCAAAACTGCTTTACTACTCCTCCAGCATCTCCACGTTCGCCCGTGGGACTACCACCTTTCTGCCATCCTTGAACTGGACTTCCAACACTCGAGCTTTTGATTCCGACTCCAATTTCTGCAGTTGCGGAGGCAAAGCTACCACCTTTCCTAATTCCCCAAAATAGGGCTGACGAATCACCCTCACTGGATAACCCGTGGTTAAGCCGACATTTCCCAAATTCTCTTTCTCTTCCTTCTTATGCACATCTCCTTCATAGGGGATAACTACCTCCGGACGAATAACCCCGGCCCGAATCTGCGTAGCCCCATTAATGCAAGCTTCCTTTCCCTCTTTGGATTTAAAGAGTTCAAAGGTCTTCTCCGCCATATTTATCTGACCGAAACCTTCGGTTATGACCAGAGTTATCCCTAAATCCTCTGAGCCGGTTATGGCTACACCTAAGTCATACCCCAAAAACTCCCTTAAGTCTTTGTCGTCCAATCCACCTACCACAATTCCACAAGCCCCAACTGAAATCGCCTGATGAATGGCATTGCTGGTCACTATACTTCCGCCTATAATCACTTTTCCTTTACAGCTTTTATCAATCAGCTTGTCAGTCAGCACTTCCTTGTTATCCTTGGTTAACACTTTTATCTGTCCATGCGTTTCCCCGCCTATTCCAAAAATCCCCTGAATGAAAGAGCCCCAGGTGCTGACCGCCACCCCTTCTTTCTCAAAGACCTCCACCACCTCCCCTTCCAGATATGCCTTTATCTCAACCGGAATTGGATTTCCCCGAATCAATACCTGCCCGGTAATATGCGAGACGCTCTCGATTTTTCCCACAATTGGGGAATGGACATCAGACCTAAAAAGACCAAAAAAACTTCTGCTTTCTGCAATGGTCTCTTTTTCTTCTACCTTGTCTCCCTCCTTTTTGAGCATATGAAACTCCACATCCTCTGCTGGAATGCCCAATTTATTAGCCACGTTCACCGGCTCAACGTTTCCCGGCAGAAGAGTTCTGGCTACAACCGTATCGGGATGAACTTTATCCCCAACCTTCACTAATACTTCCCCTTTTAAAGGCAAGATTCTGTTTTTTATTAAAAGGACTCTTTCTGTTACTTTTAAACCGGGGGTATATGCATGACCCATAAAAACCTCTTTTGTTTATTTATTATGATTATATGAGTAATTCGTTAATCTCAATTTCAATATATCAACTCCCGCGCCTTTATGGTTCGACCTTGCTCACCATCCTGAGCATGTCGAAGGACGGGTGTGGTTCTTGCTGTTTGTAAGGGCAATTCATGAATTGCCCTTACTACGTCTTGTCATCCCCGAGGGTTTAATCGGGGATCCATACTTGCTTTCCTTTTCTGGATTTCCCGTATCCAGTACGGGACGGGCTCTGCGCGAATTCTGCGTCTTGAGACTGGAGTTTATCCCGCAGAAATGCGGGACAGGAATGACACAAAAACTCACAAACTGCTCTTATTCCCACCTTAACAGGTGGGGAGTTCCCGCTGGCTTTAAATGTAAATTTACAAGCTCTCCAGCGCTTCTTTGGGATAAATATCCAGAGCCAGCATCCACTCTTTGAGCTTATTCACTCTGATTTTGTCATCTGTGGGCAAACTAAACGGTCTTCCTCTGCCATCCAAAATTATCCCGGCAACTCCTCCACTTATTTTGGTCTCGACTTTTGCTCCCTTTCCTTTGCCGATGTCAAAACCCCTATAGGGCTCCAGGCTCGCTTCTGCTTTTTCTCCTACATCCAAAAGAATCCTTTTCATTTCCCCGTATTTCAAAACCCCTTCCTCCTCTTTTCCACTAGGTAGCTTAAACTTATATTTTAAAATCTCCTTCCCCTCTTTTCCTCCGCCCACTGGAGCGATGCAAGTTCCTAAATGAATCAAGCAATCTTTATCAAACACGTCCTTGGCTGCTTTGGGATGAATGGTGGAAAGCACTCCTAATTGCGGCATCATAAATATGCTATCCACTGCTAAGCGGGTTATCCCCTCTGGCAGGAAACTATCAATCAGCATTAAGGCGGCTTGTTGTCTGCGAGGTGCGTGCGAGAGCACTCCGCCTGAGCCAACTAAGATATCCAGACTCATCATATTCACCAGGGTTTGACCACTGGCAGTCTGGTCAAATGCATCCGCAATGGTCCTCTGTTGCTGTATACCTTTCAAGACCGTGGCAAACGATTTGTGTTGAATGAAAGCCAATCTTAACGCTTCTTTGGCAATGGCTTGCTCGAAAATCAACTCCTCCATCATCTGGGGAATGGTGGTTGGACGAATCATTTTATTTTTTACCCTGTTTCTTAAATCCCGCTCATCCATATGGAAAGGAACCCAGCGCATAACATTGGGAAGTCCGGTTTCGGCAAATACATTTGAGACCGAATAACTCATACCCAGATTGGCGCTGACGGTCCGATTGAAAACCCCCTGAAAAACTGAAAAGATGTCAGTTGTCGCTCCTCCTATATCCACACCCACAGCCTCTATCTTCTCCAAGTCCGCAATGATCTTGATGATTAAACCAACTGCTCCGGGAGTGGGCATTATCGGTGCATCGGTCCAGGTCATAAGCTTTTTGTACCCCGGCGCCTGAGCCATAACGTGCTCCATGAAAAGGTCGTGAATCTTCTCTCTGGCAGGCAAAAGATTTTCTCTTTCCAGAACCGGACGAATATTGTCCACAATATCCAAATCTGTTTTTCCGGACAAAGTCTCTTTAACCGCTTCGCGCGCATTAACATTTCCGGCATAGATTACCGGAAGCTTATATCCGCTTCCCAATCTCGGTTTGGGGTCAGCCGCAGAAATCAACTCTGCTAGCTCAACCACGTGTGTGGTGGTTCCACCATCGATTCCACCGGAAAGCAAAATCATATCTGGCCTTAAGTGCCTGATTCTTTGAATCTGCTCATGAGGAAGTCTTTTATCATTTGAGGAGATAACGTCCATCACAATCGCACCTGCACCCAGAGCCGCCCTCTCCGCTGATTCTGCAGTCATAGTGCGAACAACTCCAGCCACCATCATCTGCAGACCACCACCCGCGCTGGAAGTGGAGATATAAATATCACAGCCAATATTTCCCTTGGCAGGCGAGATGATTCTACCGTTCTCATCCAAAAGCTTTCTCCCGGTCAGTTCCTCCACCTCTCCCACTGCATTTAAGACCCCCATAGTAACATCCTCAAAAGGTGCTTCCACCGTGGTGGGAGCTTCGCCGCGAACGATGAGGCGATATCCGCTTCCCTTTTTTTCGATTAAGATCGCTTTGGTGGTGGTGCTTCCACAATCCGTGGCTAAAATTACATTGACATTTTCAGGTTTTAAATCCTTCATATTGCTCCTTGTTGTTTGTCCATTCGAGTTATTATATTTGTTTTCAATGTCTTAATGTAGTTGCCACATTTATGGGACGAATTTGATTTTATCTAAAACCGTCCCGATGAATATCGCGGCAACTGCATAGATTGCTTCGCTACGCTCGCAATGACAATACCATATACTGTCATTGCGAGGAGTCCCGAAGCTTTTGTCGAAGGACGACGAAGCAATCTCCTTTATTGTAGCGGTCGGATTTATCCGACAAGAATTTGTTCGATAAATCCCTGCCCTGCCAAGGGCAGACGAGCAACTACAAACTTTTTAAACTTCTAAACCCTGCACCGTAATGGTGCAGGGTAAACTGTCTTAATGCAAAGGGCAGGTCTTTAAACCTGTTTTTGGACACACTTTTTGTCCCTTTCCTAAAGCTTCTACTAACACCTCCGCAAATCTCCCAGCCGCCTTAGGACCATTGGCAGTTATTAGTTTGCCGTCCTCTTGTACATCCGAGCCGGTATAACTTGCCCCTTTTGATTTTAGCTTGTCTGCCACACCTTCATACACCGTTGCTTTCTTGCCTTTCAATATGCCAGTGTTGGCTAAGGTCACCGGAGCGATGCAAATCGCTCCAATTATCTTATCTTCTTTTACTGCATCTTTCAGGATGGTATGTAAAACTTTATCATTCCAGTACTCTCTGGCTCCCTGTCCACCAACCAGAACAATTGCATCCCAGTCTTTGGCTTTGATATTTGAAACCAAAATCTCCGGCTTCATTTTCGCACCCAACATCCCAACGCTCGTATCAAGGGAACTGCTGGCAACAGCAACCTCTGCTCCTTTACCTAAGAGAATAGTCATTGGCTCCAATAACTCCTCGTCCCTGAAATCTTTAGGGGCAATTATCATCACAACCTTCTTGCCGGAGAGTGGTTTTTCTTCTTGGGCCAAAGTCAAACTAAAGCACAAAACTAACACTAACAAAGCAATTAAAATCCTTTTCATATTTACCTCCATTTTCGAAATGATTATCCGCACAGGGATGAATTCCCTGTGGTTTGTAGAGACGCAAAATTTTGCGTCTCTACCAGCTCAGGCAATAGATAAACTTCACCCCTGCACATATATTCTGTCATTGCGAGCGACCCTGTAGGGGAAGCGAAGCAATCTCGGTTTTAATTTCAAGATTGCTTCGTCGTCCCGATTGCCATCGGGGCTCCTCGCAATGACAACTTATTATATTTCAATCTATCACCTTCCGCTTATATAACTCCAAATTCTTTTGCCCCAGGGTAAATTCTTTCTTTTTTCCTTTATTTTCTTTTTTCCTTCTTTTTCTTTTTCTTTTTCTATGGCATCCAACTCCTCTATCTTCTGTAACAATTTTTCGACATTTTCCCTTTCCTCCATAATAATTCTGTATTGGTCATAATCTTTCCAGGTGAAAACGGTCTGAACAAACGGTTCAAAGAAGACCATCATCTGACTTCCAAGGTAATTTAGGGGCTTGACTGACTCCAGGAAAAGAATGGCTGGGACCGACATCTTCCAGCGCACAACCTTCTGTGCCACCTTACGTAAAAGCTCTTCCTGCTCTGGTGTCAGATTCCCCGAATTTTGGGTCTTGAGATTTGAATCTGTTTCCTTAAAGTCGGGAAGCGAGAATTTCTGACGAAAAATCATATTTAATTCACCTATGGTTCATGGTTCACAGTCCGTAATTAATGGTTTAACTATGAACCATCTACCGTGAACCGTCAACAGAATTATCCATCTTAGATTTGATAAAATCTATAACCTTATCTTTTATCTCTGAGTTTCTGTCCAGTCTGAGATATACCCCTCTGAAGTTCTCCAATCTGGATGGTTCTTTAAAAGGACTCAAAAGCACTCCATTCTTATCTATATAGAAACTGCGATAATTCTTCCACTCTTTCTCCAAGCTGGCTAAAAAATATTTCACTTTTATCTTATTCGTATAAAACTCATATTCGGTCGGCAGGAAGAACCCTGAAAGGGAACCCAACAACATAACGACTGCAATTGCCAAAAAAAGTAAACTGCCTGTGGCAAGATACACTATGCCCCAGACCAAAAATAAAAGCAAAATCACTCCGATTGAAACTTTTTTGTTTCTTTTAAATGGATGGACTTTCCAGTTAAGCATAACTTGTTCAGACATATCTATTTCTTATCCAAAGGGAGATCTGGCATTCTTTCTTTTCTCACCCTTTCCATCTCTTCCATAAGCTCCTTCGAATCAACGACTTTCTTTCGGGCTAAAACCCTAAGCAAAGACTCCAAAGCCAGATTATTGGACAGAGTCAGTTCATCAAAGGTAACATCCCTTTCCTTGCCGTCTATGAAGACCTTCAAAGCCACTTTTCTTTCCTGTTGGTCCAATTTCTCTCCTATTCTAGTTTTTTGAATTTCTTTCCCTCTATGGTAAATATGGAAAAGCTCTCGTTCTCATGTTGAGGATTAAGTAAAAACTTGCCCGATGCTCCGTCAAAATCCTTCACTTTGCTTAAACAGTCTCCTATTTCTTGAGAGGTCCAACTCTTTCCCTCCAAGGCCAAGCCCAAGAACTTGATACTGTCATAACCTAAAACAGCTACCTTATCCGGTTTTTCAGCATAGGTTTTTTCATAGGAAGAAACAAAGTCAGAAGAGTCATTCTCATCCTCATAGGAATCTGAGACGAAAACTGCCTTCTGCACATAATCTCCGGAAAGCTCGATGATCCTTTTATTTTTCCACCCCTCACTCCCCAAAAGATGCGTTTCTATCTTGGTGAAGGCTATTTGCGGAGCGATGAGGATAACGTCCTCGCTGTAACCCGGCAGGAAAAATCCGTCTACCTGAACTGGAATGGCATCAAGAGGTAAAGGCTTGCCTTGGATGTCAACGTATTTGGTGGTATCTATTCCGCCCTCCCTTTTTTCCTTTTCCTTGAAAAGAATATCCCGGATGGCTCTCAATTCATTTCCAAAATCTGTGCTTTCTCGAGAATAGAACTGGCAAGCGGCAATTTTCCCTCCTAAGTGTTTCACCTCCTCCTCAAAACCACTCACTGTGTTTCTCCCATAGGAATCATCCGGCGCCAAAATGACAAATTCCGTCAGTCCCATACTAGTTGTGGCATAGTGTGCCATTGCTCTCCCCATTTTCTCAGTGCTGGTGCTTAATTGAAAAATATATTTGCCCAAAGTGGTTATCCCCTCCTCTGATACGGCTGGACAGACCAGCGGAACAGAAAGGCAATTAGCCACAGCCGCAGCAGAGGCGGCACAATCACTTTTCAATGGACCAATTATGGCTATGACGCCGTTCTCCTCAATTAACTCCTTGGTCTTATGGGCGGTTACAATTGGGTTCTCCTGGGTGTCCTTGACTGTTAGCTCAATTCTTTGGGGATAGTATTTCGCCACAGCCAGCTTTATCCCTTTCAGAAGATTCTCACCGTAAGTCTGATAAACTCCGGATAGCGGTACCAAAACGCCTATCTTGCTCGTCTCGGGACGCTCGCCTCTCGGCGAAGCCGAGGGAAGTCTCGGATATATATCTTGAGTGGGCTTAGATACATACTCGCCTCGGGGCGAAGCCACGGGTTTCAGAAGCTCTTCTGCTTCTTTAAGATGACTGCCTTCAGGATAATTTTCAATATACTGCTCCAAAAAGTCCTTGGCTTCAGCAAAGTTTTTACGCTCAAGCTCCCTTTGAGCCAATTGAAACAATACCTCATCCGCCAATTTTCTTCCCCTGCTTTGCCGAACCAACCTATCGTGTTCACTTAAGCTCAAACCCACTTTCAGAAGAGGAATAAGTGAGTTATAGGCTAAACCTTTGAGCTCTTCATTCTCCGCATAATCGTATGCTTTGAGGTATTCCACTGCCGCCTCAAATTTGTTCCCCTCTAGATAATCAATATTCCCCAGCATGAAATGGGCATCTCCCAAATATAGGCTTTGCGGAAACTCGGTTACAAAACTTCTGAATCCGCTCTGAGCCAGGATGTAATCTCCCAGATAGTAATCGCACTTGGAGAGCATAAACTTGAAAATCGATAAATGTTCGTCTGCCGGATAGGTGGAAATCAACTTCTCGAACCTCACCCTGGCTTCTTTGTAATTGCCATCGGAATAAAGCGACAGGGCTTGCTTAAACTCATTTTCCGGCGCCTGAGCTAAAGCGTGAATAGAATAAGCCGTAATCAAAATCGCAAGAATTAAGAGGAATATGAATGGTTTCTTTAGCATATAACGTTTTTTGCCCTTGACAGAAGATAAAGGTTACATATTAAAGCAATATGCAATCTATTCTAAAATCCCCCTTAATCCCCCTTTTTCAAAGGGGGAGACCTCTTTTTTCCCCTCTTTGGAAAAGAGGCCCGCTTCGCCCGTCTCGCCGATGGCTCGCCGAGGCGGGCCGAATCGAGGCGAGGGCGAGGGGAGATTTATCCCAAATTATGCATTAGTTCGCTTCGCTTCTAATGCATAATTTGGGTTTAAAGAGAGAACTTACCGAAATCTTCCGGATTAATCCTTTTGAGCCGTTCCTTTAAAGATTCCATATCGCCCATCTCTTTACCTTCCATCTCTTCCCTTTTTGCCTCGAACAGCTTCTCGTCCACAAAAACCGGTGCCTGGGTCTTAAGTGCTAAAGCTATAGAATCAGAAGGCCTGGCATCCAACTCCATAAGTGAGCCGTTCTTCTGGATATGAACCTTAGCATAGAAGGTTTGATTAACTAATTGAGTCACTTCCACTTTCTCCACCTTCCCTCCCATCAGCTCGATTGCAGATTTAATCAAATCATGAGTGAGGGGCCGCTTGGAAGCAAGACCGGAAAGCTCCATAGCAATTGCCCAGGCTTCATAATGCCCTATCCAGATTGGCAGAAGCCTGTCTGACTCAATATCGGAGAGTATCACCACTGGGGAGTTGGTTACTATATCCAGAGCTAATCCGTTCACTTTGACCTCAACCATGGCCATTTTATCTCCCTTCTTTTTTGACTACCCAAAGTTTCAAATTGGCAACTACTTCTGGATGAAGTTTAATTGGAAGTGTATAAACTCCCAGGACTTTAATCGGGTTTTCCAACTCTAGTTTTTTCTTGTCTATGTCAAAACCCTTCTCCTTTAAGAGTGAAACTATATCCTGGCTGGTGACCGAACCAAACACTTTATCTTCCTCGCCCACATTCACCTCAGCAGTGCAGGATATCTTTTCAATGGCACCCTTGAGCTTAAGGCTCTCCTTTTTCTTCTTATTCTCCCTCAGCTCCTTTTGCTTGCTTACCTCATTTATAGCTTTTAGGCTTCCCTTCGTAGCCATAATGACTAAATTCTTAGGAATGAGGTAATTCCTGGCATAGCCGGGTTTAACCTCTATCACCTCTCCACATTTCCCCAGGCTTGGTATATCTTCCCTTAAGATAACCTTCATATATTTACTCCTTTATTAGATAATGACTTCTTCCCTAATTTTCTGAAATCTAACCAGCTGTCAAAAAATCCCAGCAAGGACAAAAGCACAAAAGAAAGAATTTGAGTTACCAAAACAAAAACATAGAACAAAATCTTAATCCACATATTCACTTTCGATTTTCCAAAGAAGTACTCGCTTATTGAAAAGCCTACGACCGTATACCAAAATCCAAAAACCAAGGCGGCATTTTTGGATACTATCTCAAACAGCTTCCCTCCTACCAAAAAAAGAACCAAACTCAAAAGAGCCACCCAACCAAATCTCTCTTGGCTATGCCAAAGACCAAAGCGGGTGAGCTTAATCGTATCCCATCCCAGCTTGTCTCCAATAAGCTGGATTAAAAGATAAATCAAGAATACCTCAACCCAGCTCGAAAGAAGCTCGAAACCAAAAATAAGTTGAGCTAGAGTATCAAAGATAGAAAATATCTTTGTCTGTAATACAATCGCATTTATACCAAAAATCTCGAAGACTCCGGCTATCCTTTGGGCTAACTCCCCTAACTGGTCCCTGAAAATGAAAACTATATCCCCGTAGTGGGCAACTGTTAGTCCTAAAATCACTAAATGGGGGATAATTGCCAGAAAGATGATTAAACTCGGGTTTCTCTTATGCTTTAGGCCTAAACTTAATATCAGTGCGGGAAGTAAACATTTAGAAAGAAAAACAACGGAATTTCCTCCCCTTAGAGCATAAAACAGGGCTGCCAAAAAGACTGCACCAATTAGGCCGTACCTTTTGCTTCTCCAAAAAAAGATAGTCAGGCATAGGGCAAGTGCAATACCCAAAAAATAACTGACTACCCATATCCCGGATGAGAAGGCATATCCCAGAGTCAGAAGCAAACACAAAGATGCCCAGATCCACACTTTATTTTTCAAAGAGCTATTCGTATCTCTTTCCACTGTTTAGCGATAGACTTCCGAAGTGAAGGGAAGCAGGGCTAAGTGTCGACTGCGCTTGATAGCAATGGATAACCGGCGCTGATGCAGGGCGCAATTGCCGGTTATGCGACGAGGAAGTATCCTTCCTCTTTCGGTGATGAATCTTCTAAGCAATTTCTCATCCTTGTAGTCTATTCTCGGTGCTCTTCCTTCGCAAAAACGGCAAACTCCCTTTTTACGAATTAATTCTTCCATTTATTTTCCTCCTTATAAGTTAGCCCCAAAACAAAAATACTACACTTGGTCTTTTTCTTCTTTGGATGGGCTCTTTTCCGCTGGCTCCTCTTCCGCTTCACATACCACGGTTATCCAGCGTAAACAGGATTCGTTCAGTTTATAGCTTCTTTCCAATTCACCGAGTAAATCTGACCCTCCCTCGAAGATGATCAAAGTGTAGTAACCCTGTTGCTTCTTGGCTATGGGATATGCCAGCCTTCTGATTCCCCATCTGTCCACCTTTATGACCTTCCCCTCCCGGCTGGCAATTAAATCCTCAACTCTTTTCACCTCCTGGTCTGTGGTGGCTTTGTCTAAAGAGGAATCTAAAACGAAAACCGTCTCGTACTTTCTCAAGTTTCACCTCCCTTCGGACCAAAAACTTTTGGCCCCGGAAAAAATCCAGAGCAGGGAACTTCCATTATTCTTTCAGTTAAATCGATTCATGCTTTCGGTTATACCTTGGAATATTACTGTTTCCACTGCCGAGCTGGCATCCTTTAGTATCTTTGCTACTTCATCTTTTTCAATTGACCTGAAATCCTGCAAAACGTAATCTTCCGCTCTAATTTCAGGAGAGGGAAGCCCTATCCCCATTCTCAAACGGGCAAAATCCCGTGTATTCAGAAGAGAAATTATCGATTTCAGGCCATTATGCCCGCCATCTGCTCCTTTTGGTCGGATTCTCAATTTACCCAAAGGAAGATTCATGTCATCGCATAACACCAGAAGCTCTTCCGGGCTTAAACTGAAATCATCCAAGCAATCTTTAGCCGCTATGCCGCTCTGGTTCATAAAAGTCTGCGGCTTGACCAGAATTACTTTTTTTCTTTTTATTTTGACTTCAGTGAAAATATAACTTCCCTTACCGTACTTAAACTTTCTCTTGCTTCTTTTGGCTAAAAGCTCAACCAAACGATAACCTAAGTTGTGTCGAGTTGAACTATATTTTCTTCCTGGATTTCCCAACCCCAATAAAAGCTTAATCATAAGCCGCCAAAAAGAATAAACTAATAATCAAGCCCAAGTCTGGGCTTGATTCATAAAAATAACCAAATCTGAACCTTTGTCAAGGCAAAAAGAGGGGGGATATTTATATGTAGGGACAGGTCGCGACCTGTCCCTACTCCTATCTTAATGTAGTAATCCCGATAAGTCAGGACGATTTTTAATGTAGGGGCGAGGTCACCTCGCCCCTACATTTTTAATTTCTCTCGTAGAACTGGGAATCCCGCACCATCCGGCACGGGACAGGTTCGTCCCAGCCCGTGCGGGGATAAATTCCCCGCACTACGAAGAGGTTATTTCCCAGAGGCGATCCCTCATCTCTAAAACCGTAAACCCACGTTGCCCTCAACGTGGGCCTATCTCCTGCCTTGAGGGCAAGGCAGGGATACGAATGCATCGTATTAGAAGTAGAAGACGACCCATATGGGTCGCCTTCTATAAAATAATCTGCAAATCGTTTTCTGTCATTGCGAGTCCTGATTCTGTCGTGTGGAGCGAAGTCCCGCGAAAGGCGGGACTTCGTCGTCCCGAAAGCTCTCGGGACTCCTCGCAATGACATTTTTTCCATTCCGGAAGCTCACCCATACTATAAGACATCTAAGCTCTTACCTTTAAAAGTTGACTTCTGGCCAAAAGTTTATTATAATCTTTCACTTAAGGAAAAATCGTGAAAAGCTCCAACGTAAGAAACTTCTCCATTATCGCCCATATTGACCATGGCAAATCAACCTTGGCAGATAGGCTTTTGGAGAAAACCGGGACTGTCTCCCCTCATCAGATGCGTGAGCAGGTCCTGGATGATATGGACCTGGAAAGGGAAAAGGGGATTACCATAAAGTCGCACGCTATAAGAATGGAATATAAAGCAAAAGATGGGGAAATTTACATCTTGAACCTGATTGACACTCCGGGCCATGTTGACTTCACTTATGAGGTTTCGCGCAGCCTAGCCTGCTGTGAGGGGGCATTGCTTTTAGTGGATGCCTCTCAGGGAGTGGAAGCTCAGACCATCTCCAACCTCTATTTAGCTTTGGAAAATAACCTGACGATCATACCGGTTATTAATAAAATCGATCTTCCCAGTGCCCAAATAGAAACTGTAAAGAAAAACTTAATAGAGCTTTTGGGAGTTAATGTGGAGGATATCATCCTCACCAGCGCCAAATTGGGCAAAGGGATAGACCGGGTTTTGGAGGAAATAGTGAGGAGGGTCCCTCCGCCCGAGGGAGAAAGCTCATCTCCTTTAAGAGGTATGATATTTGACTCCATTTTCGATTCCTATAGAGGAGCAATACCCTATATTCGAGTCAAAGAGGGCACAGTCTCCAAAGGGACCAAGATAAAATTTTTCTCTCATCCCGGAGAGTATGAGGTAGAGGAGATTGGATATTTGAAAATGAAGTTCGTGCCTCAACAGAAACTCTCAGCTGGTGACGTGGGTTATATTATGGCAAATCTAAAAAACGTGGCTGATACTAAGGTCGGCGACACCATAACTGATGCGGCCAATCCAGCCATAGAGCCCCTGCCCGGCTTCAGGGATATAAAGCCTATGGTCTTTTCTGGAATCTATCCCAGCCTGGCGGAAAACTTTGAGGAGCTGAAAGATTCCATCGCCAAATTGAAATTGAATGATGCCTCCTTGAGTTTTGAGCCGGAGAAATCGAACGCTTTAGGTTTTGGATTCCGCTGTGGCTTTCTGGGAATGCTACATATGGAGATCATTCAGGAAAGGCTGCAGAGGGAATATGGTCTATCCATCATAAACACCACTCCCAATGTTGAATACAAGGTAACCCGCACCGATGGAAAAGTCATTTTGGTGGACAACCCCGCCGCTCTTCCTCCCTCCAACCAAATGGAGAAAATAGAGGAACCGTATGTGGAATTGGTGATAATCTCTCCTTCGGAATACATCGGTAACATAATGAAATTGGCCACGGAGCGCAGGGGGATCTACATCACCACCGAATATGCGGACAAAAACCGTGTCCGCCTGCATTATCACATACCCCTGTCCGAGATAATTTTCGATTTCTATGACAGATTGAAAACCATTTCACGTGGATATGCTTCTATGGATTACAAGTTATTGGAATTTAGACCCTCTAAGTTGGTTAAAATGGATATTTTGATAAATGGCACACCAGTGGATGCTCTCTCAATCATTGTCCATCAGGAAAAGGCTTACTATCTGGGCAAACAATTATGCACCAAACTAAGACAGCTCATTCCACGACAACTTTTCGAGGTGATAATCCAGGGTGCTATCGGCTCGCGCATAATCTCCCGAGAGAGGATTAGCCCCATAAGGAAAAATGTGACTGCCAAATGCTATGGTGGAGATATCACCCGCAAAAGAAAACTTCTGGAAAAGCAAAAAGAGGGGAAAAAGAGGATGAGGCAGATCGGCACAGTGGAGATACCACAGGAAGCTTTCTTAGCCCTTCTTAAGATAGAAAGATAAATCTCCAGTTGTTAATTTTTTGAACATAACTTCCGATAAAACTAACGAATGGGAAAAGAGGGGAAATGGTTCAATTAGCCAGCAAAAAAAGGAACATCGCCTCTCCCAGAAGGCGGCTTTTTGTCATATTGCTCTTGATCGCAATAGTCATATTCCTCTTGGGTAACTTTGTGGTGCAGATATATCGCGTTCCTACGGGCTCAATGGAGGATACGCTTCTGGTCGGAGACTGGGTGGTGGTCAATAAATTAGCTTACAGATTCAGAGCTCCGCAACCAGAAGATATTGTCGTCTTTAGATATCCATTAAATCTCACCAAGACTCTCATAAAACGATGCGCGGCAACCGAGGGACAGACTGTGGAGATTGTAGGCAAAGTTGTATCTGTGGATGGAAGGATGTTCCGCGACTCTGAAAAGGTTAAGTTCACGGACAAATACATAATACCTGCTCTTTACTCCACCCGCGACAATTTTGGACCAATACAGGTGCCAATCGATGAGCTCTTTGTCCTGGGAGATAACCGCGATAAGAGTGAAGACTCAAGGACCTGGGGATTTGTGGAAAAAGGAAATCTCAAAGGAAAGGTAGATTTGGTAATATTCTCCTGGGCTCCGGATCCCAATGCGCCAAAGTTAAGAAGCCCATACATTTTCCCCTTAATTGAAATCTTCTTCTATAATCTGTATCATATCCCTGACAGGGTTCGTTGGAGTAGAATTGGAAGCCGGGTTAGATAATACAAACGCATTAATTTACGTTCAATGAATCTCCCCTCGCCCTCGCCTCGATTCGGCCCGCCTCGGCGAGCCATCGGCGAGACGGGCGAAGCGGGCCTCTTTTCCAAAGAGGGGAAAAAGAGGACTTCCCCTTTGAAAAAGGGGGACTTGATGGTTCGATATGGGCTTCGACTGAGTCCTTCGACGGTGAGCCGCTCAGGACGGTCGAACCGCTCAGCCGAATGTCCTCACCATCTCTTCGAGCCTGAGCCTCAGAGCCGAAGGCCTGAGCAAAGTCGAAGGGAGGGGGATTTTAAGATAGATTGCATATTGCTCTAATATGTAACAACATTTAATCCGTTTGCTATAGTTTGCATTTCTGATGTCTCTTTCAATATATCTGCACATACCTTTCTGTCTTTCAAAATGCCCTTATTGTGATTTTGCCTCCATCCCCCTTGACCGAAATTTAGTGGAGAAGTACGTTTCAGCGCTTTTGTATGAGATTAAGAGTTTTTCAAGTCTTAAAATTGACACCATCTATTTAGGTGGCGGCACCCCTACTGTTCTGAAATTAGAGCAATTGGATAAAATTATGCAAGTTATTAAGAGGGACTGTACCTTAACCCCAAATTGCGAGATAACTATTGAAGCCAACCCTAATACGTTGGATGAAAACAGGATAAGGGGATTGAGAAATATGGGTTTTAACAGGGTAAGCTTAGGAGTTCAGAGTTTTAATGATAAGGAGCTCAAAAACTTAAGCAGAATTCATAGTGCAGATCAAGCCATTCATAGCTTTAACTTGCTTAAAGCAGGCGGATTTGAGAATATCGGCTTGGATTTGATATTTGGCATACCCGAGCAGACTCTTAGGTCCTGGAAAAGTTCTTTAAAAAAAGCAGTTGGACTTTCCCCTCAGCATATCTCCACATACAGTTTAACCATTGAAAAAGAAACTAAATTCTACCAGATGAAAAAAGAGGGGAAAATTAAACTACTAACAGACGAGAAAGTTCGCCAGATGTATCTTTGGGCAATTGATTATTTGACTTCAAAGGGGTATAAACAATACGAAATATCAAATTTCTCTTTGCCCGGCTTTGAAAGCAAGCATAATCTCAACTACTGGAATCATAAAGAATATTTGGGTTTTGGGGCGTCAGCTCATTCATTTTACAAAGATAAACGTTGGGGAAACCTAAGAGGGGTCAGGAAATATATAGAGTTGATGAAAAAGAAGGGGAAAGCAATTCAGTTTGAAGAAAAGCCATCTAAAGAGCAACTCATAACTGAAGCTATTTTTCTGGGATTGAGAAAAACTGAAGGAATCGACCTAAGACAATTTCAGAAAGATTTCAAAGTTAAATTGGAAGATATAAGAAAAGATAAAATAAACCACTTAACCGGGCTGGGGTTTTTATCAAAACAAGGCAGCTCCTTGCGTCTTACCAAAAAAGCCCTGCCTGTGGCAGATTCGGTAATAGTTTCGTTGATTTAGTTGTAGGAACAGGTCGCGACCTGTCCCTACTTTCCTATACAAATTTTTGCGCTGCTTGAGGATATCAACCAGTCTTTCGCAGTTATCAATCTTACGAAGGTGGGCAATGGAAAAAGAACCTTCCTTATTGTTTGGCTTCTTGTATTTCAGCTTAATTTTTTCACCAATAATGGCGGTCGGAATAATCTGCTCAAAACTGATTTTATGTTTGAGAAAAAATGGCGATCTGGCAACTATCTTTTCATCGGTTATAATAACCGAGGGCTTATTTTTGATAATGATTGATATCGTAAGATAGTGTAAACAGAGAAGAGTATATAACAATCCAAATATTCTCCACCAAACTGACCAACCTTCCAAAGAATACGCAACGTTCCACAAGATTGCCGTTACTAAAAATAGAATTGCGGCAATTAATTGCGAGTTAACAAACTGTCTTGTATAATAGAATTTTTCCTCCATATTTACCTCCCTTTACAAAAATTATCGGCAATTGAATTGCTGGCTTAACAATCTGTCATTGCGAGGAGTCCATATGGACGACGAAGCAATCCCGAGATTACTTCAGATTGCTTCGCTAGCGCTCGCAATGACAAAGGCTCTTTGGGTCGCATAAACCCCTCCTAACCTCCCCTTATCAGGGGAGGAACGCTTCCTGTGCCCCTGAAGCCATGTCATAATGTCATTCTGAGTCCCGATTTATCGGGGCGAAGAATCTCGATTTTCTAACTTATCGAAACCATTAGATTCTTCCCCCGCCAAGGCGGAGTCAGAATGACAAGAGTATGTCCTTTAGGGTGCGACACAATCCCCCTGATAAGGGGGACAACAGGGGGCTAGGTTCTCTGGTGCGACCGGTGGACTCGATGTCGTCAAGATGCTGTGCAAATCCCTGGCCGGGCAGGCGAACCCCTACAGAAACCCTAGGGTGTTGGTTATGGTAGTAGGTTGAATTTTTATCTTGTAAATACTCTCCAAAGTGAGTATTTTGATCAATATGAATAAGGAAAAATCTGACCTTTTTGAAGAAGAAAAACTCAAAGCCAAAATACCAAAGGGGCCTTTGGCTGACAGGATGAGGCCACAAAATTTGGATGAGTTGGTTGGTCAGGAACATATCCTGGGCAAAGACTCTCCCTTAAGAAGGGCGATCTTAGAAGATAAGATACAATCCATTATCCTCTGGGGACCACCGGGAAGCGGAAAAACAACCTTAGCCCATGTTATCGCCAAAACAGCCGATGCTCATTTCATTCCCTTCTCCGCAGTGACTTCCGGCATAAAGGAAATAAAAGACGTGATGAATGAAGCCACAAAACAAAGGAATTTCTACGGTAAAAAAACTATCCTCTTTGTGGATGAGATTCACAGGTTCAATAAAGCCCAACAGGATGCGTTTTTGCCGCATGTTGAAAAGGGAAATATCACCTTGATTGGCGCTACAACTGAAAATCCATCATTTGAAGTCATCTCTCCCCTCTTGTCCCGCTGTAAGGTTTATACCCTGAATTCTTTAACACTAGAGCAGGTTGAGCTAATTTCGAAGAGGGCATTAGAAGATAACCAAAGGGGGTTGGGCAATTTCAAGGTGAAACTCTCCACAGATGCTTTGGAATATATTGTCCAAACCTCAAATGGTGATGCGCGGGTGGCACTTTCTGCTTTGGAATTTGCGGTGCTGACCACCAAGCCGGATAAAAAAGACCAAACCAGAAAAATAACTTTAGAAATCGCTCAAGAGGTGATGCAGAAAAAGATTTTGCTTTATGATAAAGCCGGGGAGGAGCATTACAATATAATCTCCGCTTTGCATAAGAGCTTAAGGGGCTCGGACGTTGATGCTTCGCTCTATTGGCTGGGAAGGATGTTAGCAGGCGGAGAGGACCCTTTATATATCGCTCGCAGATTGGTCCGTTTCGCTTCAGAGGATATCGGCAATGCTGACCCGCAGGCATTACAGATAACTATTGCGGCAAAAGAGGCTTACCATTTTTTGGGAACACCTGAAGGGGAATTGGCTTTAGCCCAGGCAGTTGTGTATTTAGCAACTGCACCCAAAAGCAATGCCATTTATAGGGCATTTGGCCTTGTGCAGGAGGACATTCAAAAACACCAAGCCCTGCCAGTTCCTTTGCACATAAGAAATGCGCCAACTGACTTGATGAAAAAGCTCGGTTATGGAAAAGATTACAAATATCCCCATAGCTTCCCCGACCACTTCGTAAATCAAGACTATCTTCCAGAGAATCTTAAGAACAGAAAATATTATTCCCCTTCTGAGTTTGGTTTTGAGAAGGAAATTAAAAAGAGGATGGAGTGGTGGGAAAGGAAGAGAAGAGGATTAGATAAGGGGGAAGATGATGGTTAGTGAAGAGAGGATTTAAAAAAAGTAGGGAAGAGTGTCAGGTACTTTAGGGCACCTGATCTACGAAGCTAAAGGCGACTACCTCTCAATCTGTCATTGCGAGGAGTCCATACCGATCACGAAGTCCCGCCGTTGGCGGGACCACGCTCCCTGCGGTCGCTCGCAATGACATAATGATGAAGCAGGGCGTTTTTAGGCGGCTTCAACAACGAAGCAATCTCTATGGAATATGACAAAAGAATATTATGTTTACATAATAGCAAATCAGAACAATAGAGTAATTTATACGGGGGTAACTAACGATCTCAAAAAAAGGATTTATGAGCATAAAAAGAAGTTGATTGAAGGTTTCACAAAGAAGTATAATATTACAAAGTTAGTATATTATGAGGTTTCCAACGATATCAAGTATGCTATTACCAGAGAAAAGCAGATTAAAGGTGGTTCGAGAACAAAGAAGGTCGCAATGATAACCAAGATGAATCCGGAATGGGAAGACTTATATGACAATTTATAACATCAAGATTGCTTTGTCCTACGGACTCGCAATGACAGCAAACGGTCTTCGGGTGAGATTAAAAGAGGATTAAGTGATAGCGATAAGAAGAAAGCTGGATGGAGAAAGTATTTGAAAATCTACAAAGACAAAAACGCAAATTTAAAATATCTGAAAGATAAAACCATTGGCATCTTGGGCTATGGGAGTCAGGGAAGGGCACAGGCAGCCAATTTGAAGGATAGTGGATGTAAAGTAATTATCGGCTTAAGGGCAAAAAGCAAAAACAACAAATTAGCCCAAAAAGATGGTTTTGAAGTTTTGTCTATTGAAAAGGCGGTTCAAGAAAGTGACATCATCTCTTTTTTAATTCCCGACCATACTCATCCAGAAGTTTTTTCGAAAATACAAAAATACCTGCCCCTCGGCAAAACTCTATTATTTGCCCACGGATTTAGCATTCACTTCAAACTTATTCATCCTCCCAAAAATGTAGATGTAATATTGGTCGCCCCCCATTCCCCTGGAAAAATCTTAAGGGAAAATTATAAAAACAAAACAGGGGTGACAGGTTTTGTCGGGGTTTATCAGGATTACACCGGACAAGCCAAAAAGCTTGTTTTGGCTTATGCCAAAGGAATTGGCTTAACCAAAGCAGGCGTCTTATGGACAACTTTCAGAGATGAAGCCATTGGGGATATATTTGGTGAGCAAGCCGTTCTTTGTGGAGGATTAACTGAACTTTTGAAGAAAGGATTTGAGGTCTTGGTCCAGGCTGGACTACCCGAGGGAAATGCCTATCTTGAATGTGTTCATCAATTGGATTTTATTGTGAATTTGATTAAATCTTATGGTATCAGTGGAATGTATAATCGCATAAGCAAGACCGCAGAATACGGCTCCTATTTGTCAGGGAAAAGGGTAATAGATGATAAAGTTAAACAAAATATGAGAAAGGTTTTAGCCGAAATAAAAAATGGGGCTTTCGCCAGAAAATGGATTAGGGAATATAAAGCTGGAATGAAAAATTACGTAAAAATAAAAAAACAGGTCTCTTCTCATCCTTTGGAGAAAACAGGGGAAAGCTTGAGACGAAAATTTACTGGTTAAAGATATGAAATCAAAAATATTAGCCATTCTTTTATTTCTATTTCTCTACCCTTTTACCCTATATGCCGAGGACAGGGACAGCATAATCTTTGCGGGAATAGACTATATACATCAGGACAAATTCGATGAGGGGATAGCAGAGTTCAAGAAACTTATACAACTTAATCCGGATGATGCCGGCGGATATATGTATGTTGCCGTTTCTTTTGTATCTATCATTGATGACTACCGAAACCAATCCTATCGAGGGGAGTTTGAGAAATATATTAATTTAGCTATACAAAAGGGTGAGGAGAGGATGAAGAGGGGGAATTACACGGCCGAGGACCTGCTTTATCTGGGTGGCTCTTACGGATACCGCGGCATCTATCGGTCTTTTAATGGAGATTGGTGGGGAGCTTTTTGGGATGGGGGCAAAGCCAAAAAGATTTTGGAAAAGGGGGTAGAGACCGATTCCGCCTATTATGATATCTATTTTGGCTTGGGAGCTTACAATTTTTATCGTAGCATCAAATCCAAAATGCTGTGGTGGCTTCCCTTTTTTGGGGATAAGCGAAAGTTGGGTATTGAGCAGACCAAATTGGCTATCCAAAAGGGCAAGTTCACCCGAGATGAAGCGAAATATGGGCTTTTGAGAATCTATGTGGAGAATCAACAGTATGATTCTGCATTAGCACTTGGCCCGGACTTAAAAAAGATAAAGCCGGATGACCCTTTCCTTTTGTGGTTCTTGGGTCAGACTCAAATCAAAAAGGGGATGTATAAAGATGCCCAAGAGACCTACCAGGCTTTGCTTAAGACCTTTGGGGCTTCCAAGTATTCCACTCCTCGTGGTATGGTGGAAACAAAATATTGGATTGCCTATCTTTATCAGGTAATGGGGGACAAAGCTAACTGCTTAGAGCAGATTGACCAGATTTTGAAATATCAAACCCAAGGGAAATCCGACGACCATATCAAAGAGTTCATTCAAAAAGCCCAAGATATTAAGAAAAACATTCAGCAGCATAATCAACCTTAAGACCTTCTTTCTTTTTTGTTTAATTTTCCTTCTGGGTATCAATTACTCTTTTGCCCAAGTCTCCAGGGAATCCATTTTACAGGGAATTGATGCCACGCTTGGTGACAATTTTCTTCAAGCGGAAAGTTGCTTTAGCCAAATTATAAAAGATTATTCTCAAGAGCCGGAAGGGTATTTCTTCTTAGCTGCAGTTCTGCAGGTTAAGATGATGGATGAAGAAGATTATTTTGAGGAAAAGAGGTTTCATCAAAATATCCAAAAGAGTATTGACCTTAGCAAAGAGAAAATCAAAGCCAACCCAAAAGATGCCTGGGCCCCTCTTTTCTTAGGAAACTCGTATGGATACTTAGCAGTTTATGAGGGGAAAAGGGGCAAGTTGTGGTCTGCCTTGAAAGATGGCTTAAGGGCTAAATCTAATTTGAAGAAAGCGATAGATTTGGATTCTACGCTATCTGACGCCTATTTGGGCTTGGGTAGCTACTATTATTGGAGTAGCATCGTCACCAAGAATTTTCAGTGGCTTCCATTTTTGGGGGATAAAAGAAAAGAGGGGATAGAGTTTTTGAAAATTGCCGCCACAAAAAGCATCTTTTCCAAAGAAGCGGCAACTAATGCTTTGATTTGGGTCTATATCAATGAAGGCTGGTATCCTTTAGCCGTAATGCATTCCAAGGATATGTGTGAGAAGTATCCTCAAGGGAAGCTTTTCTTATGGCCTTTGGCTTCCGCCCAATATCAAAGTGGTGATTGGGAAGGGGCTTATGCCTCCTACTCCCAACTTCTTGTGAAAATAGAAAAAAGCCAGCCAAAAAATTACTATAATCTAATCGAGTGCAGGACAAAAATGGCAAATGCCCTCTACAATTTAGGAAAAATGGAGGAATGCCAAAAAGAGTGTGAAAAGATATTAAGCTATCCCTTGGATGAAAAACTAAGGGAAAGGCAAAAAAATAATTTGGAATTGGTAAAGAATTTAAAGAAAAAGTGCGAACAAAAAATGTAGCGGTTTATGAAGCCCGCTTAGACTTATCATTCATACGGGAATTAGACCAATAGGTTAATATCTTTTTACTGCACGCAAGTGTTTGTCTTTTTCAAATCCCCCTCCTTCGACTTCGCTCAGGATGGTGAGCATGTCGAACCATTAGTCCCCCTTTGCTAAAGGGGGAGGGATTATTCTGTTCCCCTCTTTGAAAAAGAGGGGTTAGGGGAGATTATTTCCTGAAGCCATGCGGGAAATCCAATTCCCGCATGAACAAAATGCGAACAAGAAATGTAGAGCGCATAGGGGCGTATTGCAATACGCCCCTACATATTTGAAGGCGACATTCGCGAATGTCGCCTTCAATAAATGTTATAGGTTTTATTGTTCTGTCAGGAGCTACTCCTGACAGTTAAACATAGAAAAATTAAAATCTTTTACTTTGCCTTGCCTTGTGCCAACCCCTCCCCCAACTCAAAAGCCCTCTTCATCACTTCTTTATTGTTTTTTACCCCTCCCACCTCCCAATCATCATGTTTATAAATCAGACTATCCACCAACTTGAAATTCCCCCACTTGAAAAAACCTCTCAAGACAGTCAAAGCCCCTTCGAACCTTCCCCTTTTTCCACCCACCAGAACTGCTACTCCCTTTCTTTGTTTCTTGAATCTATTTTTGAAAATGAAATCTCCTTTAGGGGTTTCAACTATCGGTCTTATACAGTTGCAGCGGTCGATGAAAAGCTTAGTCTGGGCAGAAAGAGAATCAAAATAGATGGGCGAGCCCAAGACTAAAATATCGCAAGCCAATAACTTTTCATAAACTAATCCCATCCCATCCGCATAGAAGCAAAAGTTTGGTTCCAGGCTTTTGCCACAAGCCTGACAGGGTAGAATCTCTAAATCATTTAAGTGAATTAAGCTGAATTTCGCTCCCCTGCTTTCTGCTCCCATGCTTATCTCTTCCAACAATACCTCCACGTTCCCGCCGTTCACCGGACTACCACTAATTGCTAACACCCTCATTTACTACCCTCCTTTCTTTCTTTGGGTTGAGCCAAGAGCTTCTCCGCCTGCTCTTTTTCCCTTGCTCCACAGTTTATGTCTAATATCTCCTGGTAAGCCTTCTGTGCTAATTCCAAATCCCCAACTGCAGAGTAAGCCCCAGCCAAGTCCAAAAGAATTTTACCCCGTCTATAAGGAATATCCTCCAGTGTGGCCGCTGTTTCCAAGTAATATGCTGCGGTATCAGGAAATCCCATAGCCAGATAAACCTTGCCACTGTAATAATAAGGAGCTGGCCTTTCAGGAAAACTATTCAGCATAACCTGGCACTGGTAAAGCCCTTTTTCCAAATCTTCCTGTGCCTCTTCCGGCTGGCCCAAATTCTTCTTACACTCTGCTGACCCTAAGAAAAGCAAAGCCGCTTCCTCTGTGCCCGGTCCCTTGGATAATCCCTTGTCGAAAAGCTCCTTTCCCTTCTGGTATTCCCCTTCTGCCAGATATAGTTCGCCTAACTTCAAAAGCGGGGTTATGTAACTAGTATCCAGCCCGATTGCTTTCACATACAAGCTTTCCGCCTGGCCATAATCTCCCAAAAGATTATAAGTGTTCCCCAAAAGACAGATGAAAAGCGGGTTTTCCGGCTTCAAATCCAACAACTTCAAGTAGTACTCTTTTGCTTTCTCGTAATCTCCTAAGGTATAATGGATGCCAGCCAGGTCGCTCAAATAACCAGCCTTGTTTTCTGACATCTCCAAGAGGTCATTTAAAAGGTCAATTGCCTCTGCGTAGTGTCGGTATTGCGTTTTAAGCGTGACGAAGTAAACCAAATTCGCCTCATACTCTTTGAAAGTATCAAGGTATGCTAACCATTCCTTTTCCAGTTGAGGCAACTTTTTCCCATAAACCTTAAATAGGGCTTGTTCAAAAGTCAAATCCGTAACCTCTTCGTAAAATTTCTTAAACCTCCCCAAACCGTAAGTATCAACTAAATATTTTATAAAAGAGCTGGCTTGATAGAAAGCGATTTCCTTGGGTTTGGACTTGTAATCTTTACTGATTTCCAGTTCTTTCAAGCTAAAAAGCATACCTCTTTTTTTTAGTTTTTGGGCTTGATAATGAGCCAGCCCGATATTTCCCGTAGCTCCCTCCACCACCATAGCTGGCGCATACCCCCAGTATCTATAGAACAAGAACATCCCCACTCCCGGCCCATCCACGCTGCGCGTGCTCTGATTATATATCACGTAGATTTTCCTTTTGGTGGGATCGAGCCCCTGACCATACCTTTTATCCCAGTATATCTCCTTAAGCTCGCAGGGGACTAAAAAATAATCGATCTTGTCAGGATCCCAAAAACCGAACCTATCCCAAATCCTATGATAAAAATCCTCTAACACCCCTTTGTTTGTGTTCCAGTGGTAGTCCGGCAGAGTTTCGAGAATGTAGTGATAATAGAAATGCGTGCTGGGGTCGGAATACCAGGTCTCCGCATCTTTGGTATTCAAATTGCATCTATTTGTCTCTTCAGCCTTTATATGAGGAGTGATCTTTACCCTGAAGAGGATATCATCCTTTACCCTAAGCTCTGGCAGCACAGTTTCTTCTCCAGTTTTGAGCAAATATTCTTTGAAGTAACTCTGAATATCTGGACCCAAAGTGAAAAGGGACAGATCTAACGTCAAGTTAACGCTGTCGAAAGTTGCGGCCTGGGCTGAGAGGGTGAAGTTACCCAAGAATGCTGAGGTTTCAAGTGAATCATAGAGTTCGACTGTGCCCTGGTCAATCAAGCTGAAACTCTCCACCTTCCCCTTCTTACCCTCTTCCACCTTTATATCCAAAAGAACCATAGAATAAGAGCCTCTCCACCAGAAAAACAAAACCAAGATAAGCAAAAACCAAATTCTCTTCATATTTTATCCCTTCTGTTCTTAAGTATTAGATTTTTTATAGGGTAGTGGGGTTGACCCATAAGTCCATTGTCATCGCGAGCGACCCCGACTTGTCGGGGGGAGCGTGGCGATCCTGAACTTAATTCAGCATTGCCACGTCGTCACGATGGATATCGGGACTCCTCGCAATGACAGCCGAGAGACGTTTAAATGAATCAAAAGATCCTTTTGGGTCAGCCCCGTCAAAACATTCTTTTTCAATAGTCTCCTACTCTTCGGGCGATAGATTTACTTCGGCCCTACGCGCTAATATTTATGGAGTGCATTGACCGTGTCAATGCATGCATCCCACCATCGGCGGGATGCACTCCAAAACTATTTCTTAACTATCAACCTTCTCAAAGTTGCCAGATTCATCTTATCTAATTTGAGTTTATCCTCTTTTTTGGGCGTCTCCAAAATTTTGGGGACGTTCTCCCATCTTTGGTCATTCATAATAAGTTTAAAACCTGCCAAGCCGATCTCCCCTTTGCCAATATGTTCATGCCTATCTATTTTTGAACCCAACCCTTTTTTGGAATCATTCATATGAATAGCCAAGAGATTTTTCGTCCCCAGAATTCTATCAAACTCTTTCCAAGTTTTTTCATAACTTTCCTTGTTCCTTATATCATATCCAGCCGCAAAGGTATGGCAAGTATCATAACAGATTCCCACTCTTTTTTTGTCTTCGATTAAGCCCATTATCTCAGCTAATTGCTCAAAGCGATAACCTATATTAGAGCCCTGGCCGGCAGTTGTCTCTAATCCGATCTTCACTTCATCTTTTGCAGTCTTACCCAACAACCAATTGATTGAATCAGCGATCCTTTTTATTCCTTTTTTCTCACCATCTCCCAGGTGCGAGCCAGGATGTATCACCAGATAGGGGATGGACAATCTCCCACAACGTCCCAATTCGATTAGCATCGATTCTCTTGATTTTTCTAATAGACCTCTGTCCGGAGACCCTAAGTTTATAAGATATGAATTATGCGCGACAACTGGGTTTATTTTAGTTCTTTCTTGCTCTTTATAAAATCTATCTATCTCATTCGCGCTCAATGTCTTAGCTTGCCACTGATTGCTACTTTTAGTGAATATCTGAACGGTATTGCACCCTACTTGTTCACCTTCCAATAAAGAATTGAAAACCCCACCTGAGATTGACATATGCGCACCCAACAGGCTCACGATTCACCTATTATTACTGGGTTTTGATTTCACCTGAAAAACAAAAGGGAGGATAAGACAACCCCTCCCACAACTTAGTCCTTAATATGTAACGAGTTGAGGTATTCAGTTAATTTTAAGATTTTCAAAGATTGAGTAATTATCAAATCTGCCTTGACTTACCAGAATCTATGTGGATAACCCTTTGTTTTTCTTCTAAGTAACATTCATTTAAGACAAGATCTATCAAATAGTTACTCTGATTTCCACAAAGGCTCGTTACTTATCAACAAAAACACTACCTTTTATACCTCTATTCTGTCATCCCTTCTTTCATATTGCATTTTCCGTGAAAAATCGCTCCCTGCTCAACTACCAGATTCTTAGTTGTGATATCCCCGATTATCATTGACTTAGACTGGAGCTCCACTTTATCCAGAGCAGTAATTACTCCGGACACCCTTCCACCCACCACCGTAATCTTAGTATCAATATCCGCTTCAATAATCCCCTCTGCTCCAACTATAACTGTCTCGCTTGCCGTCACCTTTCCCTTAACTGTCCCGTCTATCCTGACACCACCCGCCACTTCCAACTCACCATTGATAGTTGAACCTTTGCCCACAAAGGTATTTAACCCTCCCTCCATTTTTTCCTTCCTTTTTTGCATTTTGACCTCTAGCGTTTCTTCCCCATATAGTTCCAGGGATTAACTGATTTATCATCCTTTTTAATTTCATAATGTAAGTGCGGGGCTGTGCTTTTGCCTGTGTTTCCTGATAGCGAGATCGTCTCTCCCTTTTTCACTTTCTGATTGGGCTTTACTAAAATCTTCTGGTTATGTCCATAATAGGTCTCAATATCGCCTTTATGTTTTAGAATAATCAGGTTGCCAAAGGTTTCGTCCCAGCCAACGAATTTGACTACTCCATCTGCAGCTGCTTTTACCTCGGTTCCCTCCTTTGCTGCAATATCTATAGCCTTATGCTCGGTGCTAAAATCTCTACTAATCCATCCCCCCAAAGGCAAGCCGCTCGGAATATCTGCAACTTGAGTGTCCACCTCCTGCGGACCGATAGAGTAGTCAACTGTGGAATCCAACGTATTTCCCAACACTTGAGCCACCCTCTCTCCATTCTTAGCTATCAAATCTTGATCAACGCCAGCTAAATTCGCAACTCTAGAGAAAAATGACCTGTAGTCCTCGAGCTCCTTCTCCATTTGCACAACCTTGGAGTTATATTCTCTCAGCCTTTGATTCTCTTTTTTCAACTCATTGTTCAACATAGCAATAGATAATGCCTTGACATAAAATATCGACATAATAGCCATTACCACGACTACCACCAGGATAATTCCCAAGAGGAACTTCACAGCCAGAGTTGACAATCTAAGCTTTATTCCTTCTGATTTATCTTCAGGAACTATGATAAAATTAACATACCTTCTTGGCATATCAAATCTTCAAATTGAATAACTCAAGAATTCGACCTAAATCCTCTTCTGAGTAAAATTCTATTTCAATTCTACCTTTTCCTTGTTTCTGACTAATTTTAACCGCTGTTTTAAGGTATTCCCTTAATCTATCTTCCAAATCAGAATATTTTGATGTCTTGTACTTTTTTGTTCCCTTTCTTGCCTCTTTTCTTTTATAAACAAGCTCTTCAGCTCTGCGCACAGATAAACCCTGTCTTACGATCCTTTCTGCCAAAGATATTTGGCTCTTCTTATCTGGAATCGCCAAAATGGCTCTGGCATGCCCCTCGGAAAGCTTGCCTTCTGACAGATATCGCTGTATTTTGTCAGGTAAGTTCAAGAGCCGCAAGATGTTAGAAACAGAGGAGCGGTCCTTGCCAATTCTTTTGGAAAGCTCTTTCTGGGAAACCCCGCATTCGGTTATGAGTCGGCTGTATCCTTTGGCTTGGTCAATTGGATTTAAATCCTCTCTTTGGATATTCTCCACCAAAGCCATCTCCATCATTTCCTGTTTGGTCAGTTTATCCAACAGGAGCGCCGGCACGAAATTCAATCCTGCCTTCTGGGCTGCCAAAAGTCTTCTCTCTCCAACTACCAATTCAAACCCGTCCTCTTTTCGCCTGACCACTAAGGGCTGAACCAAACCCCTCTGCCGGATAGAGTCAACCAGTTCCTCCAACTTTGTTTGGTCGAAGGCGCCTCGCGGCTGATACGGATTTGGTTTTACTTTCTTGATTTCAAGTTGAATCAGATTCCCTTTTCCCTCAAACTTATCCTCGGGAAGACCAGGAATCAAAGCCTCAATTCCTTTACCTAATACTGTTTTACTCATGATCTAATATTTCCTTGGTTAAGTTTATATAATTTTCTGCTCCGGTTGAAAGGATATCGTAAAGGATAATCGGTTTGCCAAAGCTGGGAGCTTCGGAAAGCCTGACGTTACGACTGATTACAGTCTTGTACACTTTGTCTGAAAAATGTTTTCTTACCTCTTCTGCCACTTGCTTGGAAAGGTTAAGCCGACTGTCATACATAGTCAAAAGAACTCCCTCGATTTTCAAACTTGGGTTGAGATGTCTTTGGACAAGTTTTATAGTATTAAGCAATTGCCCTAATCCTTCTAAGGCGTAATATTCACACTGGATGGGGATTAAAACTGAATCAGCCGCAGTCAAGGTGTTCAAGGTCAAAAGGCCCAGAGAAGGGGGACAATCAACAATAATGAAGTCGTATTTATTCTTTATCGGCTCCAGTGCGCTTGCAAGTTTTTTTTCCCGTGCAAACATATTCACCAATTCAATTTCAGCTCCAACCAGTCTCAAATGAGAGGGGGCAACTTCCAAAAATGGTATTTCGGTTTTACGGATTACATCTTCAATCGCGGTTTCGTTGATTAAAACTTCGTATATGGTCTTATCTAACTTGTTCTTATCCAAACCAATACCGCTGGTGCTGTTGGCTTGGGGATCGATATCCACAAGCAATGTTCTTTTTTCAGCCACCGCTAAACAGGAAGCTAAATTAACCGCAGTGGTGGTTTTCCCCACTCCCCCTTTTTGATTTGTGATTGCAATTATTTTCCCCAATCGGTACTCCTATCCAATAACTAGCAAGATAAATGAACTTCCCTTTAAAAATCAAGTCTTTTTTCAATAGCCACCAGGTTTCTTTTCAGATTTATCTTGGAAATGAAAATCGTCTCTCTTTTTGTGACTTCAAATGCTTCTTCTCTAACCCTTTGTTTTAGCTCTTTTAGCTCCTGTTCTAATTTCTCTCCTTTGTAAGCGATTAAGGCTCCTCCCTTCTTAAGAAAAGGGAAGCAAATCTTAACTGTTCCAGTCAGGTCGGTCAATGCCTTCGCAGTTGCGAAATCGTATTTGTTTTTGAATTCATCGCAGCCGGATAACTCCTCTGCTCTTTGGTTAAAAATACAAAAATTGGATAATTCAAGTTTCTGGGCAATATCCTTCAAGAATAAGAATTTCTTGTGAGTTGACTCCACCAAACTGAAATCTAAATCTTCTCTGGCAATTTTTAGGGGGATGCCTGGAAAGCCAGCCCCTGAGCCGATATCTATGATTTTAGCATTCCGAGGGATAGATATAAACCTAAGGAGGGTTAATGAGTCGAGGATATGTTTGGTGATGGCCTCTATGTTCGAGTCTTTTTTGGAGATTAGGTTAAACCGCCTACTCCAAGCCAAGAGATGTTCAACGAAAATAGAGAGTTTAGCTATTTGTTCTGAAGAAAGAGGTGCTCCCCACTCTGAGGAGACAACCTTTAAAGTTTCAAGTTTCACGTGAAACTTTTTCCTTTTATCCGTAGGACTTTTATGTTCTACCTAAGAAGTTGGACTATAAAGCCTTAGCTTTATTTTTTCTTGGTCCCGCCAAAGGCGGGATACTCCAAAAAATCGCTATGGTTTCTTTTTGTAGGAACAGAACACTGTTCTGTTCCTACGTAACCGCTAATTCACACAAATTTTATGTGCTGCTTGAGGATTTCAATTAGTCTTTCTGGGTTGTCGACTACACTGAGATAGATATGAAACGACCTCACTTTATCGTCGTCTATTTTGAATTTCACCTCAATATCTTTCCTTTTACCAAAAAGAGGGCGGACAAAAATATTCCAATTGTCTATTACAACAGCTGAAATAATCTGTCCGAAGTTAAGTTCTAACTTTCTACCATCACCAAAAAATCTCTTAACAATATATGGCCCAAAGACTATCTTGTTGTCCGTTATAGTAATTGCAGGCTTACTCTTCACCTTAAAGAGGATCCTAAAAGACCCAGCAGCAACAATGGCAAAGCATATGAATTGCAAGGAATATAATAGATTTTCCGTTGATATGAAGGGTAGGTCCTTTATGGACACAAGCACTACTGTAGTTATACATATGAACATCGAACCAATCCCAAGAACTAGCATCCCCCGCAAGAATCTTTTTGAATAATAGAATTTCTCATTCATAATTACCTCCCTGTTATAGAAATTATCGGTCAATTAAATTGCTGGCTTAATTTTTATGTCGTATTTTTATGTCCTTCCAGCGAAAACCCTGCACCGTTCGTGCATGGCGAAGGCGGGAATCCATTTTTTATATATGGAGTGCCCCGTCCGTGACGATGCGGCATCCGTAGGATGCACTCCAAAGAAAGCGACCCATATGGGTCGCCTACGATTTTCTATATCAAAAATGTCTTTGTTTCACGTGAAACTTTCCCCTCTTTATGACGCTTCAGGTGGACCAAGAGAACTGCAATATCACCTGGTGAGACGCCGGATATGCGCGAAGCCTGACCAACTGAAACTGGCTTGATTTTATTTAACTTTTCCAAAGCCTCTTTCTTGAAACCACTAAGTCCTTGATAATCAAAATCTTGTGGAATAACCATATTCTCAAGCCTTCTGAATTTCGCCACCTCTTCTTCCTGTCTTTTGATATACCCCTCATATTTAGTCTCCAACTCTACTTGCAAAGCTACATGAGGAGAAATGCTCTGGCTGGCCTTGTCCACCTTAGCCAAATTCTCGTAAGTTATACCCGGAATCTTTAAGGCATCAGCTAAAGATATTCTCTTGTTATTGTCGGACTCAAGATTAAAAAAGGAGAGTTTAGTGTAAGTCCTTTTGAGCCTTCCTCTTTCCTCCTCTATATTCTTCATCTTGATCTTAACTCGAGAGTATATTTCCTTATCTATTAAGTCGAATTTATGCCCATATTCTGTTAACCTCTGGTCCGCATTATCCTCTCTTAGAAGGAGTCGATACTCAGCCCGGGAGGTGAACATACGGTAAGGCTCGCTTGTCCCTTTGGTTATCAAATCATCTATCAGGACACCAATATAAGCCTGACTTCGGTCCAACACAAATGCCTCTTCTTCTTCTAATTTCAGACCGGCATTTATGCCTGCCACTATGCCCTGTGCTGCTGCCTCCTCATATCCGGAAGTCCCGTTTAGTTGCCCGGCAAAGAAAAGGTTTTCAATCAACTTTGTTTCCAAACTGTTCTTCAGTTGAATCGGAGGGAAGAAATCATACTCAATCGCATATCCGGGCCTGGTCATCTCCACTTTTTCCAAGCCTGCCACTGTTCTTAAAGCGGAAAGCTGGACATCTTCAGGCAGGCTTGTGGCAAACCCATTTAGATAGTATTCATTTGTGTTATAACCTTCTGGTTCAAGAAAAAGCTGATGTCTCGGCTTCTCTTTGAATCTTACAACTTTATCTTCAATTGAGGGACAATAGCGTGGTCCGATGCCCTTTATAATCCCGCTGTAAAGAGGTGAGCGATCTAAGTTTTTCAATATGAATTTGTGTGTATCCGAATTTGTATAAGTCAAAAAACAGGGTAAGTCCTTGAAGGATAATTTGTTAGTTCTCAGAGAAAATGGGGTTGGATTTTCATCTCCCCATTGGATTTCCGTCTTTTCAAAATCAATTGTCTTTCCATCTAGTCTTGGTGGAGTACCGGTTTTAAGTCTTCCCGCTTCAAAACCGAGTTTAATCAGATTTTCAGTTATCCCTCTTGCTGGAAATTCGCCCATCCTTCCGGCTTCAAATTTCGTAAGTCCTATATGGATCAAGCCGTTTAAAAATGTCCCCACACAGAGAATAAGGATTTTGCCTAAATAGGCGGTTCCGGTCTCGGTCAATACTCCTTTTGCTTTGTTCTTGTCAGCCAATATCTCAATTATATTTCCTTGTTTTACCCAGAGATTCGGCTGACTTTCAAGCACCTGCCGCATAGCAACACGATATGCTGTGCGATCGCACTGTGCCCTGGTTGACCAAACTGCAGGACCCTTTCTCTTGTTTAGAACCTTTAGTTGAACAGCTGCCTTATCTGTATTAAACCCAATCTCTCCACCTAATGCATCTATCTCTCTGACTAAATGCCCTTTTGCCTGACCACCAACTGCCGGATTGCAAGACATTTGAGCAATCGCCTCTTTATTCATTGTCAGAAGTAGGGTTTTGTGACCCATACGGGATGTGGCAAGCGCAGCCTCACAACCAGCATGGCCAGCACCGACCACAATCACTTCATATTCTTCTTTATAGATTATCATTGTAACATCTTATATTATAATTACTCGCCTCTACCAGAAAGTCTCGCTCGCCTCTCGGCGAAGCCGAGGGAAGCCGAGGGCCTTTCATATTTGGGAAGCTCCGTGATTTATCACGGGGAGGCTTCACTTACCTACACAAAATTTGGAGAATATTCGATTTAAGATATCATCTGTAACCACTTTTCCAACTATCTCACCAATAGAGTCAAGCGCCATTCTTAGATCAAGAGCAACGAATTCAGGACTCATTCCCTTTTCAAGACTTTCTTTTGCCCTTTTCAAATTCTCTAAGCTCTTTTCTAATAATTGCTTATGTCTTAAATTGGAGATAATCAGGTTGTTCTCTGATTTAGTCTTGCCTATAAAGGAAGAAATAATGAAATCTCTAAGGTTTTTAATACCAATGGATTGCAATGCCGATATTCTCATAACATCTCTTTTTTTGAATTCTGCCAGCATTTTCTTTACAGTTCGACTTGAAGCTATATCGATCTTATTTAGTGCCACGACATACTTATACTTGGAAATTAATTCTTCTAACTTTCTCTCATTTTCACTAAGTTTCTTTGACAAATCAACAACCCAAACCACAAGGTCTGCCTTATCTATCTCAACTTTCGCCCTTCTTATCCCCTCTAATTCTATTTTGTTCTTAGAGATATGGAACCCGGCAGTATCAACCAGTCTTACTGGAATCCCTTTTATGCTAACGAATTCTTCTATTGTGTCTCTGGTCGTTCCTGGAATCGGAGTTACAATTGCCCTGTCTTTCCCTAAGAACGCATTCAAAAGACTTGATTTGCCAACATTGGGGCTTCCCACAATAACAACATTCAATCCCTCTCTTAAAATGCGGCCTTCAACATAGCTGTCCAAGAGATTCTTTATATCTATTTCCAGTTCGGTTATCTTCTTGGTTATCTTTTTTCTATCTAATTCCTCAACATCTTCCTCAATGAAATCCACTCCTAACTCTATCTCTGCCAATATATCGATTAGTCTTTCACGGCAATGATTTAGTTTTTTTGAGAGCTTACCTTCCAAATTCTGCAGGGCAACTTTCAAACTTGAATCTGTCTTTGCCCGGATTATATCAACCACGGCTTCAGCCTGAGCCAAGTCCATTCTTCCATTTAAAAAAGCTCTCAGGGTGAACTCTCCGGGATTGGCTAATCTTGCTCCGCATCTGAGCGTTTGCTCTAATATTTTGGATAGAACCAAACCGCCTCCGTGACAACTTATCTCCACCATATCCTCACAAGTGTAGCTATTAGGGGAACGCAATACGGTCACCAGCACCTCATCTAACAATTCGCTGCTTGTGGCATCCATCAGTTTTCCAAAACAGACAGTATGGCTTTTCATCTGGCTGGGCAGGGTCTTGCCTGCGAAGAGCTTGTCTGCGATTTTGAAGGAGTCGTTGCCGGAGAGCCGAACAATGCCTATTCCGCCTTCTCCTGGAGGAGTGGAAATGGCGGCAATAGTATCACTGCCGGCTTTGAAATTTTTTTTTTCATGCGGAAACTGCTTCGCTGGCATGTTTGGCTTTAAGGTAATACTGTTCAGCCAAAGAGAGGATATTGAAGAGTGTCCAATAAAGGGTCAAGCCTGCGGGGAAGCCTTTGAAAAGGAAGAAGAATAGTATGGGCATAAGATAGACCATCATCTTTTGCTTGGGATCTCTTATGGTTATCTTCTGCTGCCAGAACATAGCTACTGACATAATTAAAGGAAGGATAAAGTAGGGGTCCTTTTGCGACAAATCCTTCAGCCACCAAGCAAATTCTGCTCCTCTCAGCTCAATGGTGCTTTGGAAGATCACGAACAGACCATAAAACAAGGGCATCTGGAGCAATAAAGGCAGGCATCCGCCCAGAGGGTTAACTCCTTGCTCCTTATAAAGCTTCATCATCTCCTGGTTCATCCTTTGAGTGTCGTCCTTGTGCTTCTCCTTTAGTTCTGTTATCCTGGGCTGGAGCTCTTGCATCTTACTCATTGATTTTGTGCTCTTATGCGTTAGGGGATGGAGCACAATCTTCATTAAGATGGTAAATATGATTATCACCAAGCCATAATTAGGAATTAATTTGTGCAAGTTCACGAAAATCCAAAGAATGGCAATGGAAAACGGCTTGATTATTTTCCACCCTAAGTTAACCGTGTTCTCAAGTCCTATTTTATAGCTCCTTAATTTATTGTAATCCAGTGGACCAAGGTACACCATGAAACTGTCTATTGCTATACTATCCCTGGCGAAGGGCATCTCCAAGAAGACAGCTATCTGTTTGTGCTCAAGTCTTTGACCCTCTTGACCGCTAAACCACCTTTTCCCGTAAACTGAAAAGCCTGATCCTTTCTTGGATAGGGGAACAATTGAAGCCAAGAAATATTTAGTTTTGGTTGCTACCCAGTCGGTCTGGCCAGAATTAGATTCCTCCAGCACATCCATTTCTGTACCACTTTCCTTTTTGAATTTCTTACTACTGCGAAGTTGCTGCCCCATCATAGAATAAGCCTCAAAATAGCGCAGGTCCTCGTTTAGATCTTTCTCGGTTGAGGCAAGCCCGGATGACCAAGCCAAAGCATAATCTCTTCTCGATTCAGCCTGTCCATCCTCTGAGATTTCGAGCTCTAAGTTGAAATGATATTTGTTATTATAGAAGGTGTATTTTTTTGTTATTGTTGTGCCATCTTTTGCATGACCATTGAAAGTTATTGTGCCCCTTTGTGTTACGTCATTAAGAATTAGACTATCTAAGTCAACTTGGAAAGAAAACAGTGTCGAATCCGAAAACAGTATGCCCAAACTTCCCGGACTATCTTGAGGAATAAGCTCAATTTGGTTTCCATTCTCTGAATATTTATATCGCTTAAGCAAGAAACTCTTCAACGTCGCGCCCCTACTTGAGAAATGTGCCCTGTAAAGGTCGGTTTCCACCTTTACTACTTTTTCCGGTGTGGTTGTATCCTGAACAGCAAACTTCCCGCGCTCCGTTTTTAACTCAGGTGATTTCTGGGTTCCTACTGAAGAGGTATCAATTTCAATCCCCCCTTTCGCAGAATAAGGACGGCTCGGCTCTTTAGGGGTAATGGAGCCCGTATAGATGAAATAACCCATAGTGAGTAGGCTGATTAGAACTAAGGCTAAAAGGTTTTTCTTTTCCATAAATCTCTCCCTATTTTATGGGGTCATATCCGCCTGGATGAAAGGGATGGCACCTGGATAATCTTTTTATCGTTAGCCAAGACCCTTTTACTACTCCATAACTTCTCAAAGCAGAAATGGCATATTCGGAACAACTCGGTTCAAATCTACAACTGCTTGGAAAGAAATAACTTAGACTGTATCGATAGAATCGTATGATAACTATTAAGACCGCTTGCAAAAACTTATCGATCATTCTCATAAAACATTCCCTTAAGGTCATTCTCCAGTTCAGAATAGCTCGTCTCGGCTGATCTGGAAATGTAAAGCAGAGCAATCCTCCCTTTGGTTCTGAAAATTTCCTTATTCTTGCGAACTATCTCCCTTAAAAGCCTTTTTATCCGATTTCGCTCAACTGCTTTTTTTATCTTTCTATTGATTAAGATACAGAAGCTAAAATTTTCTTGGGAATAAGGGCGCACAAACCCGAGCAGATACTTCCCTTTTCTTTTTTCTCCCTGCTGGATAGTCTCCTCGATTTCCTCTTTCTTCTTGATTACCTTAGGTAAAGACTCTTTCATCTGCCCGGCTTGACCGTCAACCTTTTTCTTTTCTTGCCTCTCCTTCTTTGCAATACTTTCCTTCCTCCTTTGGTCGACATTCTTTTAAGAAATCCGTGATCTCTTAATCTCTTAATTCTTGAGGGTTGAAAGGTTCTCTTCATTTCGCATACCTCTTTTCTGTGGTTGATTTTGCAATATAATTTCAATATGCTTTTAGTCAAGCAAAATATCCTTCTTTTACTTCTTTTGATTTCTAGTTGCTTATAGCAGAACGCTAAAGCAGACACTCTTTAATTCAGCCACTATTTTTCAACTTGAACTGCTTCCCCTCTCTTTGAGCTTGAAATTTGTTTCTCTAACAAAAAATAGGGTATCACTTTAAATTTTGTTGGAGTTTTTTTAGAAAATCTCTTGACAAAGAAACCATAAAAGTTATAATGTCGTTACGATAGCTAAGTTCAACTGTGTTAATAAGATGTGGAGAAAATTTTGCGCTTGCAACCTATTGTCGAATATGATTGATTCTACTGGATTGGAGTTGCGAGAATGTGGAAATCTTTCTTTTTAGTCTTACTTAAACCGCTTAACTGAAATACCTTCAACATATTAATTTTTATCAACAACTGTGGATACTTTATCTTTGAAAAACGGTCCTCAGATCTGGGAAGATTGCTTAGGTTTTCTTCAGCATAAAGTAAAAAAACAAAGCTTCTTCACCTGGCTAAGGCCCACCAAAGGGCTTGACTTTTCCGATGACGAGCTAAGAATAGAAGTGCCCAATCGCTTTGTGGCGGAGTGGATAGAGGAGCATTATCCTTCTCTGATTAGAGAAGCAATTAAGTCGGTTACCCAAAAGGAATTGAATCCGATATTCTGCATACGCACCGGAGCCCAGAGAAGCTACGAGCCAAGCCAGAATAACAAAGCCTCACTTGACCAAAAAACCCGCTATCATCCGGCTATCTCACCCCAACTTAATTCTCGTTATACTTTTGATACTTTCGTGGTGGGGGAAAGTAACCGCTTTGCCCACGCAGCTGCCATGGCTGTGGCTGAAGCTCCAGGCAAGACAAAGTTCAACCCGCTCTATATTTATGGAGGAGTAGGGTTAGGAAAAACCCACTTGGCCCAAGCTATTGGGCATCTTGCCCTGGAGGGATACAAGAATATTAAGGTACTTTATGTTACCAGCGAGACCTTCACTAACGATTTCATCAACTCCATTAGCACCAGCACTATGCAGGAGTTCGTCAATCGTTATCGTTCGGTCGATGTTCTCCTCCTGGATGACATCCAGTTTTTCGCCGGCAAGGAAAGCACCCAGGTCCAATTCTTCCACACCTTTAACGCTCTGTATCAGAGCGGAAAGCAGATAGTTTTAACTTCTGACCGGTCGCCCAAAGAGATTAAGGGTTTGGAGGAGAGGCTCCTTTCGAGATTTCAGTGGGGATTAGTAACTGATATCCAGCCACCTGACTTGGAGACCAGAATCGCTATTCTCAACAAGAAGATTGAATCGGACAGTGGCTCGGTCCCACCAGAGGTTGTTACCTTCATAGCCGATAAAATCACTTCCAATATTCGCGAGTTGGAGGGTTCGCTTATTCGGCTTTTGGCTTATGCCTCCCTAAATAGCAAAGAGATCACGGTGGATTTAGCCCAGGAGGTTTTAAAAGATTCCATAAAGAATGGTGTGAAGTTAATCACTATTGAGCAGATTCAAAAAAAGGTCGCGCAAAACTATAATATACCCGAGGATGTTTTATGTTCTAAAAAGAAAACCCAAGAGGTGGTGACAGCCCGGCAAGTAGCGATGTATTTAGCTCGTAACCTGACCAACTCCTCTTTGAAAACTATCGGACTTAAGTTTGGTGGTCGGGACCATTCAACCGTTATTCATTCTTGTACTCAGATAACTGAAAACCTAAAAACTAATCCTGAATTCAAGCGTAAGATAGATGAACTAATAAGCTCTTTGTATGTTTAAATAGTGTTGGCAGGTCTGTTTATAATTGGTGTATATTTGTCTTGTGTTCATAGGTTGGTCTTTATCAACCAAAAACCCACCCCTTCTTAACATTGGGTATCCAATTTAACTTGTTGCGTCTTTTTACCTTTATGGTTATATTCACACAATCAACACAATGATTAGTATTAAAATTTATAATACTTCTTTCTAATAATAAACCCTTAGGGAGGATAAATGAAATTCTCAATCCTAAAAAGCAAATTATTTGACAGTATACAAAAAACGCTTAATGCAGTACCTGGAAAAACACCACTCCCCATACTTTCTAATTTTTTGTTAGAATTTGAAGAGACAAAACTAAAAATCTCCGCCACGGATTTGGATGTTTCCATAACCACCTCCATTCCAATAAAGTCAACTAAAAAAGGAAGCCTGGTTATACCTGCTCGCACCTTTACAGATATAATCCGAGAAGCCCCGGAAACAGAAATTGAGATTAATATCACAGATGAACGTCTGGAGATGAGGATAGATAAAGGGAGTTATAAGATATCTGGCAGCTCCAGCGAAGAATACCCCAAGATCCCAAGCATCCAGGTGGCTAAAGAGATAAATATACCCGGAGAGACATTAGTTCGAATGATAAAGAAGGTTGGGTTTGCGGCTTCAATGGACGAGACCAGGCCAGCCCTAAGTGGTATACTCTGGCAAACCAGTGGAGAGGTAATGTGTATGGCGGCAACAGATGGGCACCGCTTAGCTAAAGTAGCACTGCAAAATACCAAGCTAAAAGGATTGCACAAGGACATAATAATTCCACCCAAAGCCCTAAATTTATTGGTGAAACTATATCAGGGCGACGAGGAATTAGGGGTGATATTCGGGGAAAATAATATCATTTTCAATCTGGGGGATGTTGTTTTGTCCTCCCGTTTGATTGAAGGTCCCTATCCGGACTATGAGCAGGTTATACCTAAGGACAATGATAAGAAGTTGATTGTGAATAAGGAATTACTCGCGAGTTTGGTGAGGAGGGTTTCGGTTCTATCCAACACCCTAACCCACCAGATAAAATTCTCCCTGAAAAAAGACAGTTTGGAGCTTTCCGCCACCAATGCGGAAGTAGGAGGGGAAGCAATTGAGACCTTACCCTGTAACTACAAGAATGAGATTATGGAGATAGGGTATAATGCTAACTACATCCTGGATATCTTAAAACAGGTGGATGGGGATGAGGTGGTATTTGAGCTGGCTACTCCAGTCTCCGCAGGCATGGTCCATTCAGCTTCAAAAGAGAAGGGAGAGGAGTATCTCTGCTTGATAATGCCCCTGCGTTTAAATGAATGATTTTAGACCATTTTGGCCCTTATCTGATTAAACCCAACAAATACATTTGCATTTTTCTCTTTCGCAGCGACTAATGCAAACGCATTAATTTACGTTGAATGAATCTCCCCTTGCCCTCGCCTCGATTCGGCCCGCCTCGGCGAGCCATCGGCGAGACGGGCGAAACGGG